>DASXGT010000254.1:0-22603 GCA_036488895.1 Bryobacteraceae bacterium
GACCAGCCACTCGCGCGCTTTAAACGTGAACCCCAACACGTTGATGGAGTCCGGCTTTTCGGTTGCAAGGCAGAGTGAGATCAAAACGAGCGAGGAAACGAGCAAGAGCTTGGCCCGCGAATCGATTTCACCCGTCGGACGTACTGATTCGTAGGCCGCCGCCCAAGAGTTATGCGCGTCCTTTATTGATGCAACGCGCGCGGCCTGGTCGTCTGTTGTCCGCCCTGATTGGCTATCTGCCATTTCGTCGATAAAGCGTATCAAACTTAGGAAACAACACTCACCGCTTTCAACGCGGCCAGCACGCGATCGGCCCGGAAGGGGACCCTTCGAATGCGAACGCCCGTGGCGTCGTAGATGGCATTCGCGATGGCGGCGAGCATCGGCTTGAGCGAGGCCTCGCCCGCTCCGTAGGGTGGCAGATCGGGGCGGTTCGGATTTGGGTCGCCGTTGACCAGGATGACCTCAACACTCTCAGGAATATCGACGTGACGAAGAGTCGGATGCGAGAACCAATCGCGGCTCGTTACCTTCTCGGTATCGAAGCGGACTTCCTCATAAATGGCCCGGCTTAGGCCATGCAATGTACCGCATTCCGCCGCGTGCCGCACACCTTCAGGATTGACAACAAAACCACAGTCGTGCGCGCACACAAGGCGCTTCGCCCATACGTGGCCGCTCTGGCGGTTGACTTCGACCTCGGCGATCTGCGCCACAACCGTCTCTCCCCGGAACGAATAGGCGATGCCACGACCCGTGAGGATGTTTTCCTTACTTATAGGTTTCGGAGAAGGCCGGGAATCCCAGCCATAGGCGTCCGCAGCAGCTTTGAGAACAGCAATGGAACGAGCGCGCCGGAATCCTGCGTCATCATTCGCGCCGGCTTTGAGCATCTTCATTCGGAAGTCCAGCGGGTCCGTCTTGGCGGCTGCCGCCGCTTCGTCAATAAACGATTCTGCGGCAAACGTCGGTTGCGGGCCATTCGGATCTCGCAGATTGCCGGTGCGCAGCGGCGTCTCCCATACGCTCGGCAGGCCAACAACTTCCCCTAACATTTTCCGATTGGGTATGGCGTACATGTCGGAAGGCGTCGCGGCACTTCCCGCGGCAGGTTTCGCTCGCCTCGATCCCATCAGTTGCGCAATGAGCACTGTATCTGGTTCGTTGTACCCGACGTGATTGTGGTCGCAGGAAAGCGCGTGGTAGTCATACGCGACCAGGCTCCCGTCGCTGTCAAGAGCACCGCGCATCTTCACGACGAACGCCGGACTCTTGGTATCCCATGCCGTTTCCTCTTCTCTCATCCATTGCACGCGAACAGGCCGCCCGATCTCGCGAGCAATCCAGGCGGCCTCAAAAGCAGCGTCCTCCGCCGCTGAACGGCCGAAGCCTTGCGGTCCCATCATCCAGATCACACGCACACTGTCGTGGGGCATGCCAAGAAATGTAGCGACACCTCTACGCATCCCATAGGACTTCATGTCATTTGTATAGACGGTCATCTGACCGTTTGACGGGTCGGCTAAGGCATGGGCGCCCGCAAAGGCAGTGTGCCCCTGAAACGGTATCTCATATTCCGCCTCGATGATCTTTGCCGCGCCCGAAAATGCCGCATCAGGATCCCCCACTACGGTCGGTCCGGATACCGGAGCGCGCATCTCAGAATCTCCCGCCGCAGGAGCTTTGGGCGTTGCGGCTGGAGCAACTGAGCGCATGTAGGTGAAAAGATCTTCGGAGGCAGGGAACGGAGCGGTGGACGGCTTTTCCCAGGTTGTCTTAAGCTGTCGGGCTGCCCGGATAGCCTGCTCTTCGCGTTCACAGACAACGGCGACGTAATTCCCTTTGCTCACCACCCGAACGAAGCCCGGCAGGCTCTTCACCGAAGATTCATCGATGCCCGTCAGCTTCGCGCACGCGAATGGAGGTTTGACATTGCGCGCGTGAACCATGCCCGGCAGTTTGACGTCAACTGCCCATTTCAGAGAACCGTCCACTTTCGCCGGAATATCGTCACGCTGAAGAGCCTGCCCGGCGTACTTGAGCTCAGGGATTGATTTGGTTCTGGCTTTACCCGTCACCGCGGAGATATTGTTCCCGGTCAACGTAACATTGAATTTCTTCCCCGCAACCAGCTCGCCGTAAGTGACGCGCCGCTTTGCTGAAGCATCGGGCGGGTCAGTTTTCACAGTGATAACCGCTTCACTGACAGCGAGTTGATCAACCGGCACTCCTAGGTGCGCTGATCCCATCTCCAGCAGCACGCGGCGCGCTTCCGCTGCCACGCGGCGCATTGGCCACGAATCTCTCTCTATCGCTGTCGAACCGCCGGACCCGACCTGGTCGACCGTGATATCCGTGCTCCCCATAATGCAGGTCGTCTGATCAAAGGCAATATCGAGTTCGTCCGACATCAACTGGCGGAAGGCTGTTCCAGTACCTTGGCCGGGGTCGGTCTTGCCCACGTAAAACGTGGCCGTGTTGTTCTCATGAATCACAATCCAGGAGTCGATTTGATGGAAGTCCGGATCATGATAAGGGCCTGATTCCTTTGTCGCGCGGTTGCTCTGCGCATCGCCCTTTGTCAGTGCGGCTTCCCCGAACATGCCGAAGCTCACCGCCAGCAGTCCCGCGCTTTTCAGAAATCCCCGGCGATGGGTCACCAGCACTTCTTCTATCTGTTTCGGAATCGTGTCAGACGAACTCATGCCACCACCTCCTTTTCGGAAGCAGCCGAAGCATCGGCCATTGTTTTCATCGCGCGTTTGATCGCGGTCTGCACTCGGTAGTAGCTCATGCAGCGGCACAACGTTCCGTTCATGGATTCACGGATTTGGGCATCCGTCGGGTGCGGATTCTTGTCCAGCAAGGCCTTCGCGGTCATGATCTGTCCGTTTTGACAAAACCCGCACTGCGGTGCCTGCTCATCGATCCAAGCTTGCTGCACGGGGTCCAACCTGCCGTTCGAAGAAAGTCCTTCAAGCGTGGTGATTTCGCTCTTCACCGAAGAAACAGGCGTGATACACGAAAAAACCGCCGAGCCATTGATGATTACTTTGCATGCGCCGCATTGTCCCAGTCCGCACCCAAACCGGGGGCCTCGCAGGTCGAGGTCATTGCGGAGGATGTACAGGAGCGGCGTGTCTGGTTCCACATCCAGCGTGTGGGACCGGCCGTTCACCCTAAGTTCGATCTTGCTCACGATCCGTACTCCTTTGGTCAGCCTGAACTGATCTTGCTTGCCTCTATCGTAGCGATCGCCCGGCGAGGGGGCAGCAATGCTCCTGTCTCACCCATATGGTGGTAGACTATCTACTAATTGATGTGGTAGAAAGACTACTACATGGCCAGAAAACGACAAGACGCCCGGATCGAATTGGTTTACGGCACACTCGACATGCTGGTTCTGCGGACCCTACGCTGGGGACCAACCCACGGGCATGGTATTGCCAAGTCGATCGAGCGCATGTCTGACGACGCTCTTAAGGTGGAGCATGGTTCTCTTTACCCAGCGCTGCAGCGTCTACTCCAGGAGGGCTGGATCACCGCGGAGTGGGGTGTTTCAGAGAATAAGCAACGTGCCAAATATTACCGTCTGACCCCCGCCGGGCGGCGGAAGCTTGTGGCCGAGACGTCGCGTTGGGAACGGTTTGTGCAAGCGATTACCGGTGTTCTCAAACCGGCACAATCCGAGGAGGGAGGATGAGCTGGCGACGAGAGTTTTCGAAGATCCAAGGGCTGTTCCGCCGATACAAGTCTGCCAATGATGTCGAAGAGGAAATTCGCTTCCACCTCAAAATGGAAGAGCAGGAGAATCTCGAGTCCGGCATGTCGCCGGAAGAAGCTCATTATGCAGCGGTGCGCCGGTTTGGCAACGTGACGATTACACGCGAGAAGAGCAGGGAGATGTGGCGGTGGAATTCCGCTGAGACGGTTTTCCAGGATGTCCGTTTTGGACTTCGGCAGCTTCGGCGCAGTCCAGGCTTTTCTATCCTCGCTATTCTTTGCCTGACTCTAGCGATTGGCGCCAATGCCGCTGTCTTCAGTTGGATCGAGGGAATCCTATTCCGGCCCTACCCGGCGGTGACCCACCAGGAGCAGTTGCTCGCACTTAGCGGAACGGCGCGCGGAGAGTCTGGGCATACGGCCATTTCCTGGCCGGATCTCGTCGATTTGCAGCGGAGTTGCACGCTGGTTGACGCATTTATTGTCACTAAGATTATGGGGACCACTCTCAGCATTGGCGAGCGGGCCGAGGTCATGAGAGGGAGCATCGTATCGGCGAATTATTTTGATGCGATTGGAGTCCATCCCATTTTTGGCCGTGGATTCGAACCCGGTGAGGACTCGGGGCGCAACGCCCATCCAGTGACCGTGATCAGCTACGAACTATGGCAAAGACGATTCAAGGGCGATCGGCAAATCATCGGGAAGACGCAGCGGCTCAACAACGTGATGCACACAATTATTGGCGTTGCGCCAGAGGGCTTTTATGGGACCTTCGTGGGCTGGGCCATGCAGTTTTGGGTGCCAGCGTCGATGGAGGAAATATTTGAAGCGGGTGGCTACAAATTGGAGGATCGCGGCGCGCGCTGGATTGAAGCTTACGTGCGGCTCAAGCCCGGTGTGACTCGCACGCAGGCGCAACAGGAGATTTCGGCCGTCGCAAAGCGTCTGGAAACCAGTTATCCGGCAACCAACCGCGGCCGCGGAATCAAGCTGTGGCCTTTGTGGCAAACGCCCTTCAACAATGCAGGCACCCTGCTTCCCACGCTCGAAATCATGCTCGCCGTGGTGGTTTTTGTCCTGCTCATCGCGTGTGCCAACGTCAGTAATCTGCTGTTGGTCAGGTCCTTCGCGCGACGGCATGAGATGACGGTTCGGCTGGCCATGGGTGCCGGCCGCAGCCGGCTGTTAAAGCAACTTCTCACGGAAGGCCTGATCCTCTCGGCTTTTGGGGCAGCCGGTGGACTGATCGTTGCGAATTGGTGCCGTCATGCGCTTGTGCTGCTCTTCCCCGCGCGGGGTGGTGTGGCGATGTACCTGCCGGGAGAAATCGATTGGCGCGTTCTGGCGCTAAGCGCCGCGGTTTGCTTGATCGCGACGCTGCTGGTGGGGCTGGTTCCCGCGATGCAGACCGGCAAGATCGATCTTGCCACTGCGTTGAAAGCCGAATCGACAGGTGTCGTTGGGGGACGTGGAAGAGCCTGGGTCCGCTCGGGCCTGGTGGTGGTGCAGGTGTCGCTGAGTTTCGTTTTGCTCGTCGGAGCGGGGCTGCTGATGCAGAGCCTGCAGAAAATTAGGACTACCAGTCCGGGCTTTTCGACGCACCAGGTGCTGGACACCGCCGTCAATTTAGTGCCGGCGGGATACGATGTGGCACGTGCTCAGAGTTTCCAGGACCAGCTTCTCGATCGCGTGAAAGCGCTGCCCGGCGTCCAGTCGGCAGCGTTCGGGCGAATGACACCACTCGGCTATGGGAGTTTTTCTTCGACGGCGATTGCTGTAGATGGCTATCAGCCGCCGCCTGAAGAGCAGCCCACAGTCGAGTACAACGAAGTGGGGCCGGACTATCTCGCGACAATGGGCATCCCCTTGATGTCGGGCCGCGAATTTACGCGAGCGGATAACGAAAAGGCCGCTCTGGTGGCTGTTGTGAATGAGACAATGGCCGCGTACTATTGGCGGGGCAGGAATCCGTTAGGCCAGCGCCTTCAGGTGAAAGGCCGCTGGATGCGAGTGGTCGGTGTGGCAAAAGATTCCAAGTACCAAAGCGTTCGGGAGGAGCCTAAACCTTTTTTCTACGTGCCTCTGCGCCAGAATTTCTCGCGTGGCGTGGGCTTGTGTATCCGAACCCCGCTCAGTCCAGAGATGATGGCAACGGCGCTAGCTCGCGAGGTGCACGCGCTGGATCCCAATCTTGCCCTATACGAGGTGATCACGCTGCAAGAGCAGGTGGATCGCTCGACATCGCCGCAACTGGTGGCCGTAACTCTAGTGGGCGTTTTAGGTGGGTTGGCGCTGCTGCTCGCTGCCATCGGATTATATGGGGTGATGTCGTATGCGGTGTCGCAGAGCACACGCGAATTGGCGCTGCGTATGGCGCTTGGCGCCGGAGCATCCAATCTGTTGCGGCTGGTGCTGTCGCGCGGCTTGGCGTTAACGGTAGGAGGCGTGCTTCTTGGCGCGGCTGTGGCTTTCGGATTGACGCGGCTGCTCGGGAATCTCTTATATAAAGTGAGCCCGCGAGACCCGCTGGCTTTCGGGTCGGCGCTTGTGGTGATGATGGCCGCCGCGTTGGCAGCCTGTTTTTTGCCGGCTTGGCGCGCCATGCGGACCGATCCGGCCCGGGCGTTACGGGATTGAGTCTCGACAACCGAGAAGAGGTGCCTTTGTCCACTTCTGTGCGTTTGGGAGATGTCCAGTATAATTCCATTCCGGAAGATTGCTATATGCCACCGAACGAGGACGCACGTCACTCATGCCGAACTGCGGTCATTGGGTCTATTCGAGACGCTTTCCGCGCTGGCAGGTAGCCTGCGGCCAGCGCGGCGCTGAGGAGAATTGCAGCTGCCGCCGCTATCGTCCGTGGATCACCGGGCGTGACTCCGAAAAGAAGAGACTCCAAAAGTTTCGACGCGCCCAGCGCCGCCGGCAGACTGATGCCGAGCCCCAGAATCGCCAGGATCAGGACGTCTCTCAGCACCATCCAGATTACCGTTCCGCGCTGCGCCCCCAGCGCCATGCGGATCCCGATCTCTCCCGTCCGTCGCGCCACCGCGTACGACGTGGTCCCGTACAATCCCACGCACGCAATCGCCAGCGACAGCATCGCGAACGCAGTGCAGAGACGCGCGAACAGCGTCTCGGGAACCATCTCGCGCTGAAGCTGTGCCGTCTGCGTGCTCAGACCCGCAATCGGAATCCGCGGGTCGGCCTGGTGAATAATCTCGCGAACCGCGCTAGCGTATCCCAACGGGTTGCCCGTTGTGCGCAAAAAGAATGTCATCTCGTCAACCGGCACGTCCAGGTTCTGTTCAAAGGGCATGTAAACGATCGCCGGAAAATCACCCGTCAGATCGTCATATCTCGCGTTTCTTGCCAAGCCGACGATTTCCATCTGCTGCGGCTTCGTTCTTAGGCCGAAGCTGGTGACGCGCTGTCCGATCGGATTTCCGCCTTCGAGGTTCACCTTTGCCCAAGCCTCATTCACAATCACCACAGGGGACGCCCCCATCCGGTCCCGTTCGTCGAATTCGCGGCCGACTCGCAAGGGAATGCGCATCGTCGAAAAGAATCCCGGTCCGACCCCTAGGACGCGAGTAGCCGTTCGAGCGGCGCCCGAGCCATGCCCGCGCGGTGCATTCTCCGGCAGATCTTTACCCAACGGAATCACCGGCCAACCCCATGCCCCCTCGCCGATCAGCGGCGAGTTCGCCATACTCGCACTGCGCACGCCCGGAATCGCCGCCAGGCGCTTTTCGAGATTGCTGTAAAACGAGAGAATCTCCGGGTTACGATGACCCGCCTGGCGCGCATTCACTTTGAACAACAAAATGTTCTCGCGGTCGAAACCCACGTCCAGCGACTGCAAATTCGAAAGCGTCTGTACAAACAGGCCGGCGCCCACCAGCAACAGCAGGCAGATCGCCATCTGCGAAACCACCAGCATCCGGCCCAAACTGAATCCTAACCGCATACCAGAACGCGATTCGCCGGAGCGGGTCTCCTTGAGCACAGGCATGGGATCCACACGGGTTGCCTGAAGAGCAGGAGCCAGCCCGAATAACAGGCCGGTCATCACGGTCAACAGCGACGCAGCAGCCAACACGCCCGAGTTCAACTCCGGACGCAGCGTGAACGTCTCGCTTCCGGCGGCGAGCACATTCGTAAGAAATTTGATGCCCCAAATTGCAAACAAAATCCCCGCGCCGCCTCCCAGCAGGGCGAGCAAAAGGCTCTCGGTCAGCAATTGCCGGATCACCCGCCATCTCCCTGCGCCCATGCTGAGCCGGACCGCCATCTCGCGCTTCCGCGCCGTGGCGCGCGCCAGCAGGAGGTTTGCAATGTTGGCGCACGCAATCGCCAAGATGAGCCCGACCATTGCCAGCAGAATGTAGAGAGGCCGGGAATAGGCTCGCCGCAAATTATCCAGGCCCGCCGCGCCTTCCTGCAGCAGGAACTCCGGAAGATTCTTTCTCTCCCGTTCGTTAGTTGCCGTGGTGGCAACCCACGCGTCAAATATAGACCCCATCGCCGCCCGCGCCTGCATGATCGTGACTCCGGGCCGCAATCGGCCCATCATCTCCGTCCAGTAATAGTGTTCGTCGAGATAGCGGTCGACCGATCCCGGGCCCCGTTCCGGATTGAGGAGAAGGTCGGCATGGAGCGGAAGATACAGGTCCGGCGCCTTGGAAGGATCGACTCCGAAGAAGCCCGGCGGCGCCACTCCGATCACGGTGAATGGAGTATTGTTGATCAACAACGTCCGCCCGGGGGCGCTTGCCACGTCACCGAAGCGCCTCTGCGCGAATCCGTAGCTGAGCACTACGACCGCCGGCGAGCCCGTGCGATCGTCGTCACCGATAATCAGCCGGCCCGCCGCAGGGACGGGCCCGAGCCCTCGGAAATAATCACCGGAAACATACTCGCCGCTGGTAACCTCGGCCTGTCCCAGAACGATGACGTTCAGCTTTCGTGCTGGGCGATACGCGAACAGAACGGAAAGCACGCCGGATTTCCGCAGCCGCTCAAACGCGGGGAACGGAAAAACGGCAGACGTCGATCCGGTCCTCGGATCGTCATAGACTTGGCCGCTGATGTAATGCAACACGGAGTCATCCGTATTCTTCCCTTTGACGTGCCACTTCAGCACCACCAGTGACTCCGTATCCGCCACCGGCAACGACCGCATTAGCAAAGCATCCATAAAGCTGTAAATCGCCGTGTTCGCCCCAATGCCGAGCGCCAGCGATAGTGCCGCCAGTATCGTGAATGCTGGGTTGTGCAGCATAGTCCGCCAGCCATATCGCAGGTCCTGGCCCAATTGCTCCAGTAGTGTCCAACCCCATACGGCCCGAGTGTCTTCCAGGACTACGCTCAGGTTTCCCAGTTCCCGGCGTGCGGCCCAGCGCGCATCCTGCTTGGACATACCGTCGGCTTGACGCTCTTCAGTCTCTTCTTCCAAATGGAACTGCAATTCAGCAGTTAGCTGATCCTCCTTGCTGCGCCGCCGCGTTAGCCAACCCAACTTCCGAAAGAACGGGATCATTCCCCCTCCTGATCCGCGGGATTCAAGATCAATCCCATCGCGCGTGAAAACATCTTCCATTTCGATTGTTCAGTAACAAGCTCTTTTCGCCCTCGCGGCGTGAGGCGATAGTACCTGGCGCGTTTGCCCTTGTCCGATAGCTCCCACGAGGCTGCGATCCAACCTTTTGCCTCCAGCCGGTGCAGCGCAGGGTACAAAGAACCGGTCTCGACCTGTAGCAGTTCTTCAGAGGTCCGTTGAATGTGTTTAGCCACGGCGTGGCCGTGCGCGGGACCGGCTACTAGAGTTCGAAGGATGAGGACATCGAGAGTACCTTGCAGAAACTCCACACGCGGGAGCGGTTTGCGGCTCATTGTGTAAACATTCTACTCTATATTCTGTAGGGTGTCTACTGAGCTAACGGAAGTGAGATCAAACTCCAGCCGTGATGCGAAACCTCATGACCTAGATGATCTGCTTGAGCCCAGGAATCTGGCGGAAGATGAACTCGCAGGCCAAAAACGTTATGGGAACCGCCAGTACGCCAGCTACCGCGAATTTAACCAAAGGTGCGGCAGGAAGCGTGTGCAACGAGAGGGTCACGGCGATCAGCAGCGGCGTATGGAATAGGTAAGCCGCAAAGGCATTCCGTGTCATGAACTTTGCAAATTTACCCTGCATGTTGAACTTGTCCCGGAACAGAACCAACACGCCAAGCGACATGCCCATGCAGAAAAACGACTCCCACAAACAGTTCAAACCGCTCTGCCAATGGACGCCGCCCAGAATCGGAGTGAGTGGTTGGCCGTGGAATATCCCGCTCGAGAGGAGGACCACGCCCCACATTGGCACGCCCACGATCAGGGCGAAGCGCAGCCAGGCAATGCCGAACCCGAACGGAATACGGAGCAGCCAATTTCGGCGATAAGCCACGATCCCCACCGCGAAAAGCGCAACGTACTGGGAGAAATTGCAAAACTGCATATTCAATACGCTTGCACCGACCGGTTGGAAGATCCGAACCAGGAACGTGGAAACAGAGATGCAGAGCGCGAGCCCGATCACTTGCCAGTGAGTGGGTAACGAAGCATTTGCTTCGCGTGTGGGAGGCGCATCCTGGTTTTTACTGATAAGCCGGAACAACGCATAAGCAACACAGAAGAACAACAATGCCACGGCAAACCACATCGGCCCCGACGCGCTCAGGACCCGCCCACTCGCTAGGAAGGGTCCATAGGCTTTCCAAAGCGGCGGACGGGATGGCTCATAGAAATCGCGCAGCAGCCAGTACACGATCACGGGATGGATCACCAGCATGAACAAGAGCGAAGGGATGCCCAGCCGTATCGCCCGGTCGCGAACAAACGTTCCGAAGCCTTTGCGATCGAAGGCCGCCGGCGCGAAATATCCAGCAATCAGGAACAAAAATCCCATGAAATAAGCCTGATTGAAGGTGAGAAACGTCGCCAGTATCAGGGTGATCGCTAACCCAGGCGCTGGACTTTCGTTGTAATACCAACTGCCGACATGACTGTAAGTCACTGCGGAATGATGAAGGATGACCAGAACAATCAGCGCCCAGCGGATATTGTCAATAAATTGAAGACGAACCGCCGTGCCCGTATTGTGGACCGCTGTTGCCATCACGCGCTTAGCTTATTTTTTACCACTCCCGTTTCCACTCACGCCACCAGCTTGTATTTCCCAGTTGCAATGCATCCCAAGCGGCATCCATCGATTTCCGGTCACCGCTCACAACGCCGTCCCGGGTTAAACCCGGCGGTAAATTCACCAATGTTGCAAAGCGATCAAACACTTTCGCCCGTTCTTGTCCCTGTGTTCGCTGCAGCAGATGCCATAATGTCAGCGCATCGCGCGGCCGCGCCGCCGGAAGAGCGGCGTCCAGTTCCTGCGCATTTCCCGTGAGGTCAAACGCGGCAACTGCTTTCGTTAAGACCGGAGGCGCATCCAGGAAGTGCGGCGTATCCGGACCGTGCCCCGGCCGCGTCGTGCAGGCCGCGCCTGCCGGAATGAACGATTCCAAACTATGCCACTGGAACGCTACCCAGCCTACTTCCACGGTTAGAAATCCTTTGCCGTCTTTCGCCACGCGCAAGCTATATTGGCACCCCAGATCCACTGCTTTCGCAGACGGTGTATCGACAACAAATTTTGCCGGTGGCGCCCAAATCAATGCATGGATCGTTCCATGGTCCAGGGCAAAGCGTTGTTCATCGCCGCGTGCCACCAGCAAGCGCAAGCGCGAGTTGGGCTCAATACCCACCGTGCCGATAAGCTCCGACTTCATCGTGCCTGGTGTCGCGCCCCTCGTTTCGACCACCTGTCCCGCGCGAACCGGCCTCGCCTTCTGGCCCCCTAGCGACAATTGCCACGAGGTGACCGGACGCAGCGTGTGCATGCGTTGAACAAAAAACGCCGCACTGAGGCAGAGCAACACGGTGGCCGCGGTCGCTATCATCCACCATCGTTTTTTGTACCACCGCCGCGGCGGCATACCGGACCAGCGCAACTCGCCGAGCACCTGTTCAAGATGCGCCAGATCCGGCGTCGGCTCACCGCTTCGGTCCCAGAGATATTCTTCTTCGTTCATACGCTGTTCACACTTTCCGGTGGCCCTCCAGTTGATCGCGCAAAAGCTTCATCCCGCGGCACAGATTCACGCGCACCGAATCGGGCGTTAAGCCGGTGCGCGCCGCGATTTCCGGTCCTGTCATACCCTCCACCAAGCGAAGTATCAAAGTCTCGCGATAGCTCTCAGGTAACCGCCGGATGACCGCGAGTATCGCGAATGCCTCACCGTCCGGCGCCGGTCCTCCTACCAGAAGCGGCCCCGCTTCGAAGGTGATCTTCCGGCTTCGTAGATAATCCGTTGCCGTGCGGCGGGCAATCGCGATCAGCCAACCAGAGAAAGCAGCCGGTTCGCGCAGCGCCCCCAGTTGTTCCAGCGCTTTAATGAAGACGTCTTGCATGAGGTCCTCGGCGTCGTGATAGGAAACGTGCGCGAGCAGGACGCCGTGAACCAGACGGCCGTACTGTTCGTACAGCGCGCCGAAAGCCGGCCGGTCACCGCTCTGCGCGGCACGAACCAGCGCGGCTTCCCGCAGTCGAGGCTCGATGGTGGTGAGCACGACAATTGTTGAGACTAGTTTAAAGCCGCGGACACCTCGGCGCTGGTCGCCGCGTGGGAATAGTGCTTCACCGTGCCCAATTGCACCAGATTCTTTTGCATAGGAATGACCACGCTAGTCGCATAGTCCTTGTAATCCGGATTGGTCGCAGTCATTTTAACGGCCCAGGTTCCTTGCTCCGGCCATTCACGGGCCACCGCGAACGTGCCCGCTGTCGAAAGCGAAATGACTTTTAGCGGAATGCTGCTGCGCACTCCATTGATCAGGCCTTCCGCCGTCGCGGTTACGGCCGTTTTTTCGGGTGAGTGGCAAGCCGTGATCCGCGCCACCAGGACAGCCTGTTTCGCTAGCGCTTCCCGGTTTGCCGCCGGGTTGCCGATTTCGAGCAGCAACGCCCCGGCGAACAATGGAGCCGCCAGAATTGATAAAGCAAACAACGGTTTTAACAGAATCTTCATGTTTTCATGTCTCCTTCCCCATTACGGGTTTTCTATGGAAGAGACGGAAATCAGCCGTTGACTGTTAACGAGAAGGCATGTTCGCGGCGGCCTGCTGTGGAACAATAATCGGTTGCTGCTAAAGCTTGCTTTCCTGGTGCTAACCGTGGCCGCGTCCGCCTATACGGCTGCCGACGAAGTGCCCGATCATTCTCCGCAACTGCTTCTCCCCGCGCAACGCCTGCGGCGGCTGAAGCGCGACCATGAACGCCAGACGCAGCGTTGGGTCAACTTCGAAAATCGAGTCAATTCGATACCCGATTCGCCCGAGCGCGGCTTTGAACTGGCGCTTTACTACGCCATCACGGGAGACGAAGCACGCGGAAAGGAAGCTGTGCAATGGGCATTGGCGCACGCCTGTGAACGCCGTCAGGCCGCGCTCGTACTCGATTGGACCGGCCCATTAATTGCCACGGCGGATCGAAGCAAGCTGGCGGCGCAGAATTGCCCGGATCGCGGACTTCAAAATCCGACTTCGTTGCGCGATGCCGTCTTCTTAAAGATCGCCGCGGGCGAAGACATCTCAAAACTCGTGGACGATAGCCGCAAGCAGATCACTGCTTTCTTGGCGGACGGTGGCTTTCAGGATGCGGCCCAACTTTATGCCGCGGCTGAATATATGATGGCTGTCCGCGCCGCGCAGCATGTGGACGTACGCGAGGACGACTCTACTTTCTTTTTGCAGTTGCCAGTGGAATTTCTGCTGGCGTTGAAGCCGGACAAATTGGATCACCCCGGCTGGATGACGCACGTGGCTGCCCTGGCATTGGTGGCCTTGGATCCGAACCTTGAAAGTTCACAGTTTCTGCAAGGCTGGGCGATTGCGGACCGCCAGATGGCGCGCGAAGGCCCTGGCGTTGCGTATGAGCTTTTGTGGGCCGATCCATATCTGCCGGGAATCGGCTATCAGAACATGAACCGCTGGGCGTACGATGCCCGGGGACACTTGTTTGCACGGATGGATTGGGAGCCCAATAGTTGCTATATCGAAATTTCGCCCAGTGACGTAAAGGAGCAGAATTGCCCGCCCGGTTGGCGCGACGCACCGGCCGCATTCGGGCGGCTCACCCTCCTGCCCATGCCGGAGCGCTGCCTGGAACTGCCGCATGTGCAGAATGGCGATTCGCTCATTGTTTGGAAACTAAAGCCGCATGAGATCATTCACACCGAACAGGCGAACCCTGAGCAGGGGAAGCAGCACAAAGAGCCGCAAGGCGTGAGCGAGGCCGACGCGGCGGGCATGTGGCGTGTGCCGATGAACATTACAGGCAAGGCCTGTACGGCCGCACGCTGATAGACTTGATATGTTCACTCCTGCGCGAAATAGCGCCGGGTCAACAAAGGGAGCTTTCGGTTATTCATGATTGCGGCAACACAACTGCGTTCGGGCATGATAGTGAAGTTCAATAATGAGCTTCATTCGGTTTTTAGCATGGTGCACCGGACGCCTGGAAATCTGCGCGGCTTTGTGCAGGCGAAGATGCGGAATTTGCGCTCAGGCTCAATGATTGAGCACCGCTTCTCGTCGGAAGACAAAGTTGAGCGTATCTCGCTGGATGAGCAGGAGATGGAATATCTCTATGACGACGGCGAGTATTTCTACTTCATGAACACGGTGAGCTTTGAGCAGATGCACCTGACGAAGGATCTGCTGGGTGACGGCTCGCTGTACCTAATGCCTCAACTCACCGTGAGCGTTAAGTTTTACGAAGGTAACCCGATCAGCGTGGAATTGCCGCCGAGCGTGGAGATGGCCGTATTAGAGACCGAGCCCGGTATCAAAGGCGCCACTGTTTCGAACGTGACCAAGGCTGCAAAGATGGATACGGGATTGATAGTGCAAGTGCCGCCATTCATCAAGGAAGGCGAGAAAATCCGCATTAGCACGACCGACGGCAGCTACTTGGAGCGGGCGTAGAGATCGGATCACAAAAAGTTGGGCGATGATTTCCAACCTATTTTCGGAAACGCGCACCTTCTCACTCTTGCGGGAAATTTCTGGCCCCGTAAAATAGACGAACGGCGCTTCCCCGCCATTCGCCGCGAGTATAAAATCGCGGAACGAGTCACGGTAATCGCTCTGGAACACCGTCCGCTGCTCGCTCCAGGTGACGCGTCGCGCGGGGAGATCGTTTTGCTGCACGGCTTGGAGGGCTCTTCCGAGGCGGGTTACATTGCCAGTTTTGCGCAGGAAGCCCTGACGCGCGGGTTTGGCATACACCGGCTCAATATGCGCACTTGCGGCGGCACGGAAACGCTGTGCGAGACCATGTACCACTCCGGTCTGACCAGCGACACGAAATTCGTTTTGGAACAGTTGCAATTACGAGGCCTCGGTACCTGTTTCCTGGTCGGTTTTTCGTTAGGCGGCAATGTTGCCTTGAAACTGGCGGGCGAATTGGGCCAGACCGATTTGCTAACGGGCGTGTGCGCCGTCTCGACGCCGGTCGATCTGGCTGCTTCGGTGCTGCGGATCGATAAACCTTTGAACATTCTCTACGTGCGCCGCTTCCTGGAGCGTTTGCGCGAGCGCGTGCGGCGGATGAGTGAACTGTATCCGCACTTATATAACACTGCGGGCTTGGATGACGTGAAAAGCATCTGGGAGTTTGACGACCGCTTTACGGCGCCGCTGTTTGGGTTCGGAACTGCCGCAAACTATTACGCCACTCAATCCGCGGTAAATTATCTGGATGCTATTTGTATTCCCACCCTGGTCATCTGCGCGAAAGACGATCCGCTGATCTCTTTTGCCGCCTATAGTCATGCCGCTTTCAAAAATAATCCAGCGTTGACCTTGCTGGCCACGGAGAAAGGCGGACACCTAGGCTACATGTCACGGCATAAGCCGCGCTTCTGGCTGGATAGAACGGTGTTGAATTGGCTTGACGGACTGGCGTCAAAGCCCGAAGCGGCGCTTGGGAGCACGCTTAGTCAGGCTTAAATTGAAATTGCGGTATGCCAGATCCAGCACTTCCACTACGTGCAGCACTTCCTGGCGTTTGCCGTGCTTACGAACACCCGCCGCGAGTTGGATCATGCAGCCTGGATTTGCGGTGACTAACATCGAAGCCTTAGTGGCGGCCACGTATTCCATTTTGTGCTCGAGAATCTGAGCTGCCATTTCATCCTGCGCGATGTTATAAATACCCGCGCTGCCGCAGCATAGGTCGGATTGCGCCATTTCGCGAAACACCAGGCCGGGAACGGCTTTCAGCAGTTTGCGCGGCGCCTCCTTGATTTTCTGGCCGTGCGCCAGGTGGCAGGAATCTTGGTAAGTGGCCACTTCGTCCACGCTGCCCATTTCAGGATTCAGTTCAATGGAGGCCAGAAACTCCGTGATGTCTTTCAGCTTTTTTGAAAACCGCTCCGCCTTGCCGTGATAGATGGCATCTTCCCGGAAAAGATGGCCGTATTCTTTTAAGGTCGAGCCACAGCCGGCCGCATTGGTAATAATGGCGTCGTACTCAGAAGGATCAATGGCGTTGATATTGTTTCGCGCCAGCGCCTGCGCTTCCGCTTTGAGGCCGGAATGCAGATGGAGCGCCCCGCAGCAGTTTTGTGCCGCCGGAATCACCACCTCGCAACCGTTCCGCTGCAGCACCCGAACCGTTGCTTCGTTCAGCCGGGCAAAGGCCACATTGGCCACGCAGCCGGCCAGAAAAGCGACGCGGTAGCGGCGGGCGCCCAGCGGCGCAAAGGTCTTGCCGATCTTCGAATAAAAGAATGGGATCTCGGCGTTAGGTGAAAGCGCCTCTAGGGTGGCCAGCTTTCCAAAAGGCTTGAGCACGCCCGACATGCGCACTAACCTTTGCATGCCGGAGGCTTGATACAGATACAACCCGGCGCCCGCCACTTGCAAAGCTGTCCGCGAAGGCAGCAGCCTTTCGAAGATTAATTTACGGACTATACGTTCCCGGCGCGTGAGCGTTTTCTGGGCTTGTATCTGCGCTCGGGCATCCTCTATCATGCGGCCGTAAGGCACGCCGGAGGGGCAGGCTGTTTCGCATCCGCGGCATGCCAGGCATAAATCCATGTGCCGGATATAGGATTCGGTAATGGGAGAGCCGCTGGCGACCTGGTTCATCTGGTAGATGCGGCCACGCGGCGAATCCATTTCGATGCCTAACTCGCGGTAAGTGGGGCACGCATTCAGGCACAAGCCGCAATGGACGCATTTGTCTAAATCAGCCTGCGCTGGCCCATCTTTCCGGGCGGTGACGATAGGGAAGTCTGTAGATACGCTCATACTAAATACGTCCATACAGCCGCGAACGGTTCAGCAGGCCATGCGGATCGAACATCTGCTTGACTTTTTTCATGATGGCAAAAGAATCCACGCCGCGCGGCGAATCGTCTAACTGCCATAGATCTCTGCTTTCCCGAGTCTCAGCGGGGGCATATTCCACCACCGCGCCGCGACCGTCTTGATTGACTGCTTTCCACAAAGTATTTAGATTTTGATCGGACGTAAGGTAAGCATACGTCACGCCCGAGGACGCCCGCGAAATCGTTGCGCCCGATAAGGTGCGCAGTAGCGAAGCCATATCGGAAATCGTACTGGAGATGCGCAGCACGATCCCGCCGGGCTCCCGCCGCAGAAAATCCGCTGAAAACTCGCTGATATTCCGCCACCAGGCAATGTCGTCCTGGCCGGTGAGGCGTTCGGCGTCGTTCAACTCTTTGGCGTATCGGGCCAATACTTTCCGGCTCCCACCCGCCCGAATGGAGAGAACGAAGCCGCGCGACCCCAGCCGGTCCGCCGCTCCGGGGGAGATCAGGTCCACAGCTAGCGGCAGCAAAGCGCCCTGGTTGATCGCATCGCGTTTTTCCATGGCCGAATCCAGATCGGGAAACGAGAAGAGAAACGTCTCGGTCTCTTCCGGCAGGGGATGCAAGCGGAAATTCAAGCTAGCGATGACGCCCAATGTCCCGAAACTGCCAATCAGCAGTTTCCCCATATCGAGCCCGGCCACGTTTTTCACTACCATGCCGCCGGCGCTCACCAGTCGCCCGTCCAGCGTGGCGAAACGCATGCCGATCAGCAGGTCTCGCGCGGTTCCAAAGGCCCGCCGCAAAGGTCCCGACGAATTCGTCGACACAATTTCGCCCACCGTAGCGTCCGCCGCAAAAGGCGGATCAAGCGCGATCATTTGCCGGTTTTTGGCGAGCAGCGTTTGCAATTCGGCAAAGGGTATGCCCGCTTCCACGCTGACGGTCAGATCATTGGGTTCATATTGAAGTACTTGTTTCAATCCAGCAGTGCAAATCATTGTATCCGCTGGAAAAATCGGTCCACCCATGGAAAGCTTGGAATGTTGCCCCATGGTTTCAATGGTGTGCCGATTGGCTGCTGCTTCCTGCAAAATGGACGCAAGCTCTTCCACCGACGAGGGCGTTACTGAATTCATGTCTTCTTCGTGACTAGACTAGCAAGTGATAAGCTGCGATCAGACTGAAGCCGTTGTCCGAAACAGTCGAACTAATCAGATATGGACTTCGAATATTCGGCGGAGCAGGTTCAGCTTAGAAAGTCGATCCGCGATTTCGCACACGCTGAGATAGCGCCGCACGTTTTGGAGTGGGACGAGCAGCAGATCTTTCCCCTCGATGTCATCAAAAAGGCCGGTCACCTGGGCGTTATGGGCGCCATTTTCCCGGAAGAACTGGGCGGCGCGGGCTTCGGTTATGTCGAATATTCCATCGTCATTGAAGAATTAGCGCGCGTGGACCCCAGCGTCGCGCTCATCGTGGCTGCGCACAATTCACTGTGCTCGAACCACATCTTCCTGGCCGGGAATGACGAGCAAAAACAGAAATACATTCCCAAATTGGCTACCGGCGAGTGGATCGGATGTTGGTCTCTCACCGAAGCGGAAGCGGGATCTGACGCAGCCGGAACCCGCACCTTGGCTGCTTTCAAAAGCGGCGAATGGGTTCTAAACGGTGGTAAAACCTTCACGACGAACGCGCAGTATGCCGATATCTGCGTCGCCATGGCGGTAACCGATCGCGGCGCTTCGCAGCATGGTATTTCGGCCTTCATTCTGGAAAAAGGGACGGCCGGTTTCAAAGTAGGCAAAAAAGAGAACAAGCTGGGCATGCGCGCCAGTGCTACAGGAGAAGTGCTGTTTTCTGATTGCCATTTGCCCGCCGCTCAACTGCTCGGTAAGCAGGGGGAAGGCTTTGTCGATAGCCTGCGGATTCTGGATGGCGGCCGCATTTCAATTGCGGCCCTGTCGCTGGGCTTGGCGCAAGGAGCTTTTGACGCAGCGCTGAAATATTCCAAGCAGCGCAAACAGTTTGGCCGCTTCATCTCGGAGTTTCAGGCCATACAGGACAAGCTCGCCAACATGGCGACCGATATTGAGGCGGCGCGCTGGCTGATATACCGCGCGTGTAAGTTAAAAGACGCAGGCAAGCGCATCACCAAGGAATCCGCCATGGCGAAACTCTTCGCTTCAGAGATGGCCGTAAAGGCGGCCGATCAGGCGCTGCAAATCCATGGCGGCTACGGCTTTATCAAAGACTACCCGGTGGAGAAGTTCTATCGCGACGTGAAGCTGTGCACCATCGGCGAAGGCACCAGCGAAATCCAGCGCCTGGTGATTGCGCGCCAGCTGCTGAAAGAATGAATGCACTAGCCGAGCGTGTGGCCGCCGGCGAAACGCGCGCTCTCGCCCGCGCCGCCACGCTGGTGGAAAACGGAACCGACGCCGGACGCGAGCTGATCGCCAATCTGTTTCCGCTGACCGGCCGCGCCTTGCTGGTGGGCATCACCGGCCCACCGGGCGCGGGCAAAAGCACGCTTGCCAACAGCCTGATCAGCCTGCTGCGCAGCGAGGGAAAGACCGTGGGTGTCATAGCTGTCGATCCCAGCAGCCCGTTTACGCATGGGGCCATTTTGGGCGATCGCATC
The DNA here is from genome assembly GCA_036488895.1 of Bryobacteraceae bacterium. Lineage (GTDB taxonomy): Bacteria > Acidobacteriota > Terriglobia > Bryobacterales > Bryobacteraceae > Bog-105. The sequence goes on from DASXGT010000254.1 coordinate 19,813, forward strand.
CGCATGCAAGATCATCATGGCGACCCCGGCGTGTTCATCCGCTCCGTAGCGACGCGCGGTCGCCTGGGCGGTTTAGGGCGCGGCACGTTGGAATTGGCGCTGTTACTCGACGCGGCCGGCCGCGACGTGGTGCTGATTGAAACCGTGGGTGTGGGGCAAGACGAAATTGACGTCGCACGCCTGGCCGACGTCACAGTTGTGGTGCTTGCGCCTGGCTGGGGAGATGGCGTGCAAGCGCTCAAGGCAGGCATCATGGAAATTGCCGATGTCTTCGCCATCAACAAGGCAGACCTGCCGGGAGCGGATCGTTTGGAACAGGAGATTCAAGCCATGCAGGGACTGGTCAGCGGGGACGGCGCCGCGGTATGCCAAGTGGTGGCAGCGGAAGGGCGCGGAATGCCAGATCTGCTCGCGGCCATCCGCGCCGCATTCGCCAAACAGGGCCAGCGCAACCGCCGCGCGGAAACTTGGAGCACGCGCTTGCGCGAGATGCTAACGGATCGCCTGCTCGATTCCATTCCGCCGGCCGAGTTTACGCGTCACGCCGAACTGGTAACTGCGAAAATAGAAGATCCGTACACTGCGGTCGCTATTTTGAAATCGCAACTAAATGAACAGTCCCATTGAAATCGATCACCTGGGAATTGCCGTCCGCAGCTTGGACGAGGGCCTGCGGTTTTATGAACAGATGCTGGGCCTGACGGTCAGCCATCGGGAAACCGTCGCCGCTGAACAGGTATCGGTCGCGATGTTGCCCGCTGGTTCGGAGCCGTCATCGCCTAGAATTGAACTTTTGGAATCGGCCGCCGAAAATTCCGTCATCGCCAAATTTATTGAGAAACGCGGTCCAGGTTTGCACCATATCGCCCTGCGCGTCGATCATCTTGACGCCGCCGTCCAGCGGCTGAAGCGTGAAGGAGCGCGCCTGCTAAACGAACCCAGGCGCGGCGTCGGCGGTCATTTGTACGTGTTCGTTCACCCCGCCTCCGCCGGCGGTGTTTTACTTGAATTAATTCAGAAATAAGGAGCAAAGCAGCGAGTTGTCCAGCAAAGCAGAAATTGGAATTATCGGAGGCAGCGGCCTCTACCACATGCCGGGTTTTGAGGCGCAGCAAGAGATACGGCTCACCACGCCTTTCGGAGATCCTTCAGACTCCTACATTCTGGGCGAAATGGAAGGCCGCCAAGTGGCGTTCCTGGCGCGGCACGCCCGCGGCCATCGCCTCACTCCTTCCGAATTGAATTTCCGCGCGAACATCTATGGCATGAAAATGCTGGGCGTGGAGCGCATTCTTTCCCTCAGCGCCGTGGGCTCCATGAAAGAAGAGCACGCCCCGCTTGATTTCGTCATTCCCGACCAGTTTTTCGACCGCACCCGTGGGCGCATTTCCACTTTCTTCGGCGGTGGTGTGGTCGCGCATATCAGCTTTGCCGATCCCATCTGCCCGCAGCTTTCCACCATCGTGCATCGATCCGCCGGCCAAATCGGCATTAACAGTAAAGCCGGGGGCACTTATCTCTGCATGGAAGGGCCGGCCTTTTCCACGCGCGCGGAATCCAATATTTACCGGACGTGGGGCATGGACGTCATCGGCATGACCAATTTGCAGGAAGCGAAATTGGCGCGCGAAGCCGAGATCTGTTACGTCACCATCGCCATGGTGACCGATTACGATTGCTGGCATGACGAGCACGATGCTGTAACCGTGGATCAGATTGTCAGCGTGCTCACTAAGAATGCGGAGAATGCCTGCAAGCTGGTGCGCGAGGCAGTGCGGGAGATGCCAACCACTCGCTCCTGCAAATGCGGCTCAGCGCTGCAGCATGCCATTCTGACTGACCGCAAAGCCATTCCACCAGAGGCAAAAGAAAAGTTGGGGCTGCTGATTGGCAAGTATACCGGCTAACGAACTAGCCCAGGAGCTTCTCGATTCCTGCTTGAAAGACGGCGCTTGGCCCGCGCGGGTGCTGGACGATCTGGTGGAACGCGCTCTGGATGAAGATGATCCGCTTACCGCGTCCGCCGCCACGCGCGCGCTTTTCGGAATTGTCATCGAGCAATTGGGTGATCTATTCGAGCCTGCCTTGTGCGATGTGTATGCCCGCTTGTTTTCGCACGTGATCGCGCGCGCAATGCCAGAGTACGATGCTCAGGAGTTATTTCTGCGTTACCGCCGCGTGCGCCAGGTGCGGCCGTTTCCGGGCGGGGAAGTGCGGCGCGTGTTTGTGCTTTCCCGTGTCACGCTGGGCGCCGACGTGGCTGTTACCAGCGTGGCTCTGGCGGCCGCGAAACAGCGCTTTCCGGACGCGGAAATCTGCCTGGTGGGCCCGGAAAAGAACGCTGCTTTATTTGCAGGCGATCCGCACATTGTACCCATCGCGGTCGGCTATGGCCGGGGCAGTTTGCTGCGCGACCGGCTACTGGCGGCGGCGGAGCTGCACATCGCGGTGGACGAACCCGGTTCCATCGTGATCGATCCGGATTCGCGGCTCACTCAACTAGGCCTGATTCCCATCTGTGACGACGCTCGCTATTTCTTTTTCGAAAGCCGCGCCTTTGGAGGCGCATTAGACGGCGCTCTGCCGGAGTTAACCGCGCAATGGCTCAGCGAAGTATTCGACGTCGACTTGCAGCGGCCCTATGCCGCGCCCATGCAGCAGGACCGCATCGCCGATATGACTGTCAGCTTTGGCGTGGGCGAGAACGCCGGCAAGCGCATCGACGATGAATTTGAATTCGAAGTGCTTGCAAAACTGCTCAGCTACGGCCGTCCGGTGCTGCTGGATCGCG
>DASXGT010000002.1:0-3545 GCA_036488895.1 Bryobacteraceae bacterium
GTTCTGGAAGCCTTGGTAAGCGATACGAATCCCGGAGTGAGAACCGAGGCACTGCGTTTGATCGAGCCCGCGAAGGCCGATGGCAGCGTGCGCGGCGTCTTGATGGCGCTGGCGGCAAAAGATCAAAGCCAGTACATCAAATCGCAGGCCCGCACCATGCTGGCGCAGTTGCCCGAGATTGATTGATGTTTGTAGAAGTGAAGATGAGGGGGGTTATTTGAGAAGTTTGCCACAATTCGTCAGAGTGTTTTTTGTCGTCTCCGTGTGTGCGTCGCTGGCCGTGACCCAGGAGAGGCATGCGTCACGCGAGGCCGGTACCGGGGGCGCCTCCGGTACGCTGGCGGCGGCGCGCAACGTGCGCGTTAAGTTAGACATGGGCTCGGTGACCGTGCGCGGAGGACAACAGCAGGGAATTACATACGTTGTGCATGGCCATTCTTATTCGTCCGATGACGATGCCCGCCATCCCTACGGCGGTTTAAAAATCAGCGCCATGGTGAAGGGCGACACCGCGTGGATCGTGGGCGAATGGCAGGGCGGACGGCCGCACAGATTCGCCGGGGACCTTGAAATCGCCATTCCGCAGAACACCGATTGGGTAAAAATCGAAACTGGCGGCGGCGGAGTCGAAGCCACCGGCATCTCCGGACGAGTCGACGTTGAAAGCGGTGGCGGAAAAATTCGCGTCGATAATATCGGCGGCTCGGTTGGTGTGCAGACCGGCGGCGACTCCATTGAGATTGGCACAGTCGGCGGAGATTTGAAGCTCGAGACCGGCGGCGGCAATATCTCCATTAAGTCAGTGAAGGGAAAGATTAGCGCGGAAACCGGTGGTGGCAACGTAGTGGTCAACTCCGGTGAACAAGACGCGATGATCGAGGCGGGCGGCGGCAATGTGGACATAAAACGCTGCATGGGTAAGGTAAAGGCGTCAACCGGCGGCGGGAATATCAACCTCGGCGATATCGGCGGCCCGGCCGATATCGAGACCGGTGGCGGCAGTATTCGTCTGAGTTCCGCCAAGGGCCGCGTGGGCGCGAATACTGGAGCCGGCAGCATTGAGCTTTACGGAGTTCCTTCCGCCAAGGTTGAAACCGGCGCGGGCGGCATTGTCGTGAAGTTCATCAATTCCACCGCCGACAGGACTGACTCAATGCTCGAAACCTCTATGGGAGATATAACGGTCTACATCGCCTCTGACGTTGCGATCTCGGTCCGGGCCAGTGTGGACTTGGGGAACGGTCACCACATCACTTCGGATTTCCCCGATATCCACATCGCGACCGAAGGCAATCAGTGGGGACCGAGGTCGCTCAGCGCCGAAGGCAAATTAAACGGAGGCGGTCCCGTGTTGAAGGTTCGAGCGGCGAACGGGGACATCTGCTTCAAGCGGTCAAATCACTAAACAGTGGTGCGGGTTCGCGGTTTCTACCAGGAGGTTCTGCCATGCGTCAATATATTTTGACAGCGATCGCTTTGCTGCCCTTGCTTCTCAGTTGCTCTTCCGCCGAGCAAAACTGGATCGTCGATTCGTCGCAGCCCTACGGAATTTCCAGCGAAGATTCAGGCGGCAGCTCCTATCTGGGCGTCGATATCGTGGACATCAGCGCCGACCGCCTCGGCGCGCTGAAACTGAAAGAAGAACAGGGCGTGGAAGTGACCATGGTCGATCAGGATGCTCCCGCGGGGAAAGCCGGAATCAAAGAGCATGACGTGATCCTGAGCATGAACGGCACCGCAGTCGAAAGCAAATCACAGCTACAGCGCATGATTCATGAAACCCCCGCGGGGCGCGTCGTCTCGCTCGGACTTAGCCGCGACGGGCAGCCGGTGACCATCAAAGTCCAGCTCGGCGACCGGAAGTCGGAATTTCCCCGCCTCGCGAAGAGCAAAGACGATTTCCACTTCGAAATGCCGCCCATGCCGAACATGCAGGACTTCGAAGTTCCGAACATTGGCGTGGTCTATGTGCAGTCATCGATGCGAAGCGGATTGATGGTAGAAAACCTGACGCCGCAACTCGGCGAATTTTTTGGCGCCAAGGGCGCCAATGGCGTGCTGGTACGCTCCGTAGAAAAGGGCAGCCGCGCCGATAAGGCTGGCTTGCGCGCTGGAGACGTGATCGTTCGCGTGGGCGAACAGCCGATGCACGACACCAGCGACTTTACCCACGCTCTGCATCGTCACGGCGCGGGATCGCTGAATGTCACGGTGATCCGCGACAAGAAAGAACAGACCCTTACCCTCACCTTGCCCGAGCGCAAAGAGTCCGGTGAAATGATTGAGGAAAGTTCCGAAGCGCCGGAACTGGACGCGGACACTCAGATGGAGTTGAGCGAGGTGCAGGAGCAGATTGCCAGGCTCCATCCTCAAATTGAATTCGCGACCGAACAAAGCCGCAAACTGTCGGAGCAGCTGAGCAAATCCCTGTGTTCTCAGCAGAAAGAATTCAAGAAACAAGCCGAGAAGCTGCGCAAGGAACTCGGGCCGATCGTGCAAGAGGAAATCCTGAAGAGCCGCGAAAAGATAAAGAAAGAAATGGAACAGCTTCAACTCGAGATGCAGCGAAACTGGCTGGACATTTGATCGTCGATTAAGACCCTGCCGCCCCGCGCGTCGCCACTCCAAGGCATACTTTATTCCGCCCCGCAATTTTCGCGGCGTATAAAGCAGCATCGGCGGACCTTACCAGTTCGTCGCGCGTTATCCCCTGGTCCGGAAAAGCTGCGGTCCCCGCACTGATAGTGACCGTGCGCGGCACGCCAGGGAACTGCCAGGCCGCCACCACCCTCCGCAATTTTTCCGCGATATTCATGGCGTGCTGCGCGTTGGTTTGCGTCAACAGGATCCCGAATTCCTCGCCCCCGTAACGGCAGACGACGTCGATCTTACGCAATTGCTGGTTAAACAGTGACGAAACCTGACGTAATACCTCGTCGCCGAGCACATGCCCAAACTCGTCATTGAGCCGCTTGAACTGGTCAATGTCGGCCATGATAACGGCCATGCCAGTGCCGTAGCGCCGCGCTCGCTCAATTTCTTCCGAGATGCGCAATTCGAAAAAGCGCCGGTTGAAAATTCCCGTCAAGCCATCGAGGTAGGCAAGCTGCTTCACGCGCTCAACGTAGTGAGCATTCTGAATGGCAGTGGCGCAAATGTCGGCCACCGATTCCAGCGATTCCAGATCTCCGTCGCGGAACGCATCAGGCTGTGAGCTGTCGAGCGCGAGCACTCCCAAAGCCTGTCCGAACGAAACCAGCGGAATTCGCAAGCGCGATGCCGACTCGGCAAAAAACTTCATCGTGGTCGCGGAGCGCAGGTCGCTCTCCACCATCGTCCGGCTTGTGGTCAGAATGGTCGCCCACGGCTCATTGTTCGCCGGAAACCGCCCGCCTTGCGGAATACGCGGGGTCAGCGTGCCGTGATGAGAACGCAAAACCAAATCTTTATCTTCCCGCAGAAACAGGGAAACGTGTTGCACGCGAAACGCGTCCTTCACCAGTTGGCACACCCGGCTCAGCAATTCTTCCAGTTCCAGTACAGCC
>DASXGT010000006.1:0-81836 GCA_036488895.1 Bryobacteraceae bacterium
ATGAACATACCGAAATGCGGGTGCAAACGGTCGCTGCAGGCCAATCTGGGTTTTCACTCCGGCAGCATCTGCAAGCGTCGCCAGCTCGGCAGATTTGGCCGCAGTCGGCGTAAGCGGCCACTCGCAGTAAACGTCCTTGCCCGCAGTGATGGCTGCGCGGATACCCTCCTCATGTTGCTGAGAGGTGGTCAGCACCAGGACCTGGTCGACCAATGGGTCCGTCACCAACGCATCCAAACTCTCGGCTACGTGAGGAATGCCATACTCCGTAGCGGCCGCCAGCGCCGCTTCCTTGCGTTGGCTGTAGATTGCTACGATCTCGTACTCCGGCAAAAGCCTCAGCACACGGACATGTGCGAACAAGGCCCAATTGCCAACACCGATCAATCCCAGACGAATTTTCTTTTGATCCTTCATACCTTCCTCCCTATCCTTCTCCTCTGAAGTACGATTGCTTTGTGTAGAATCACGGGTGGGCTAGACCGTGCCGTTGGCCTTGGCCCACAGTAGATAGCAGGCGATTACACTAATTACTAAGATCACTATGATCAGTGCCCAGGCAATAAGCTCCTGTTCTCGGGTGTATTCACGCTGAACTGGTGATGCTTTCGAGTCATGCCGTGTGTCGTCATCCGACGACAGCTCCTCTAGTCGCGAAGGGGACACCGCCTCGCGCTTGGAGGAGAAAACCATACGGTGCCGTTTCGCCTCTGATCTAATGAGCGCTTCCAGCTCGGCTATATCTTCTTCCTCGATTGGCCGCTCAGCATATAGGTCACTTGCCCGTTCGAGGATCTCTTCAGCACAATCTCTCGAGTCCCTCGGCATCTTCCCTCCTTCAAGGATTCTTACTGCTGCTGCAGCCGCTTGTGGCGGTCACACGTGTTCTATAAGGGCAGTCATGGTGCCAATCTTAAGTTACTGAAACTACGGGGATTAATAGATGTTTGTATTACGAAAGTTCGTGATGTTACGAAAGCTCGTAATGTCTTGGTACCGTTCGGATTCGCGACGGCTATGCAGTCTTGAATCGATTCTTGCTTATCTTCAGCGACTTGATCTTCGAATCAAGGGTAGTTCCCGGCATTCCCAGTTTGGCAGCCGCTCCTGACGGTCCGAACACCCGCCCTTTGGTTTCGCGGAGTGCGGCCTCAATCATCTCCTTCTCTTGGGCCGCAAGCTTTTCGGAGAAGTCAAACTGCAATTTGGGCTCAGTCGCCGAAGGTCGTCGAGAGAGCCAACTCTCATCGACCGAGAAAGTCTCTGTTTCACATACAATGACCGAGCGCTCAATCACGTTCTGCAATTCGCGAATATTACCCGGCCAGTGGTAAGACTGAAGGAGATCGAGGCTCTTTTTGTTCACCGTCTGAAAGCTCTTTCCTGCTTTCCTTGCGTAACGATCGATGAAATACTCGACCAGCACGGGAATGTCTTGTCTTCGTTCCCGCAGAGGAGGCACTTCAATCGGAAAAACATTGAGCCGATAAAACAGGTCGCTCCTGAACACGCCCGCTGCGATGCCGGCTTCCAAATCGCGGTTGGTAGCCGCGATCACGCGAACATTAGTCCGCATTGATCCCGTTCCACCAACACGCTCAAATTCGTGCTCCTGCAGAACACGCAGCAAAGCGATCTGGGTTTCAGCGGGAAGCTCTCCGACTTCGTCGAGGAAGATCGTACCTCCGTCGGCCAGCTCAAAGCGCCCTAAGCGCCGCTGAGTTGCACCTGTAAAGGCGCCTTTCTCATGGCCAAATAATTCTGAAGCGATCAAGTCGCGCGGGATTGCTGCGCAGTTCACGCTAACGAAGGCTCGTGAGGAGCGCTGGGAACGCCTGTGAATGGCGCGGGCAACGAGTTCCTTGCCCGTGCCAGTCTCGCCGGTAATTAAAACGCTGGAGTCTGTAGGAGCGACTTTAGATATTCGGGCAAGTACCATTTGCAGTGGCGCCGAAGTTCCCACAATCTGCTCGAACATCGATGCCTTGTCGATTTCCTCGCGTAACGCTACGTTCTCGTTACGGAGTCGCTGCTCAGTCTGCTTGCGATCCTCAATGTCGGTCCCCGCGACAAACCAACGTGTGAGGCGTCCCTGGTCATCTCGTATCGGGTTCCAACGGAAGAGAAACCAGCGATACTTTCCGTCATTTCTCAGGAAACGTAGCTCGGTTTCGTGCGGGAGGCCGCTCGAGAAGTTACCTTGAGCTTCGCTCATCACGCGTCCCCAATCATCTGGATGACACAGCCTGCGACAATCGTAAGTCCGCCACTCCTCTAAGGTAAGACCGAGATAGTCGAGCGCGGCTTGATTGCCATAAAGAAGAGTGCGGTCGGGATCAGGCCCTAACACATAGACGTGCTGCGGCGCCAACTCCAGGATCTGTCGAAGCTCGCTTTCGCTTTGCCGGATCTTCTCCTCCGCCTGCTTTGCCGCGGTGACGTCCATCACCGTTCCGACAAATTCTACGAGGTCGCCTTTCTCATTGACGATAGGATGTCCGATCGCATGGAGGTGCTTGAGAGCTCCGTCGGGAAGAACGATGCGGTGGTCCGCTTCATAGTCTGTTTTTTGGATTTCGCACTCTTCGAAGAGTTCCTGAATGCGTTTTGCGTCCTCAGGATGAGTTCTATTAAGCCAAAATTCAGCATTCGACTTGGCCTCATCGGGTCTCACGCCGTATATTCGATACACTTCCGGCGAGACTGTGACTCTCCCCGAAGCAATGTCATGTTTCAAGCTACCTGTGTGGCTCAATCGCTGCGCTTCGAGCAACTCTGCTTCGCGCTGGCGCAGTTCCGCTTCCGCTTGCTTGGCTGCGGTCACGTCGGTTACGGCGCCCACAAATTCGAGATTCTCAGCCGAAGTCCTCATCGCGCGACCTACGACGTGGATGTACTTCACCGAACCGTCCGCCATCAGCAAACGATTCTCAAGATCAAAATCCGCTCCCGTTTCGGACGCACGGTCGCGAGTCTGTTGTACGCGATCCCGGTCGTCGGGATGAATTCGCTGTATGATCCATTCCAGCATGGGCTTGGTTACTCGATCGTGTTCGAAAATTTTGTAGGTCTCCTCTGACCAGTAGATTTCTCCGCTGAGAACACTCCAGCCGAAGCTGCCCGTGTGGCTGAGAGTCTGTCCCTGGGCCAGGAAAGCTTCGCTGCGTTGCAGATCAGAATAGAGGCTGGCATTCTCCAGTGAAATGGCGGCTTGCGAAGCCAGCAACTCCAGCACCGCGATCCGGGTCGGATTGAAGACGTGGGGGGTCAGATTATTTTCGAGGTAGAGCACCCCGATGAGTCTGGCCTGGTTAATCAAAGGCAAGCAGAGAACTGAACGGGCGCGACGCTGGCGGATGTACGTATCCGCGGAAAAAGAGTTCTGTGCTGAGGCATCGTCGAGAATCACGCTCTCCCGGGTGCGCACGACATAATGGACGATTGACTCTGGCAGCGCGGCCCCGGCCGCGGACACATCTCGCACGCGTACGATGACAGTGTCGCCGCTGGTAGTGGCTTCCGCCTCTATCCGCTGCTCAACACCTCGCGGAAGAATCAACAGACCTCGCTCAGCACCCGCGTGTTCAATCGCTGTGCGCATCAGTGTGTCGATCAGTTTCTCCAGGACGATCTCGCACGAAACTGCTTGCGAGACTTTGATAACGGTAGCGAGATCCAAGTGTTCGACCGGCGCCCCGATCGTGCTCGTCGGACTGGGCACCCTCAGGTGCGGATATAACTGATCGAGTTGCCGCACCTTACCATCGGCCCCCCAACTGAGGTAGCCGTACCGGGCATCCTGCAAATATGCATGCGCGATCTTCTCGAAACCACGTGCCGCATAGAAGTGCGCGGCGACTTCGTTGGCGATCGCTTCATTGTGGACAAAGCCGTTTTCGTGTGCCGACCGGATGGCTTGTTCGTAAAGGTGCTGGGCCTCGAACTCGCGACCTTGGATGCGTGCTATCTCCGCGCTTACCAGGGCGGCGCGGTTTTCGAAATTCTCAGGGCAGTTCCGGGCCCAAATGTCGAGCTGGTCCTGGTGAGCTTTTAGAGCCTCGGAATGCCGCTGTTTTTCATCGGGAGGCGCGGAATCCCAAGATGCCGCGTGCGAAAGCGCGCCATAGAACCAAAAATCTGCTGCTTCGAAATGCGAAGGTGCTATCCCAACCAGCGGTTGAGCTTTCGATAAGGCATCCACGGCTGCCGCATAGTCGCCCGCCAGATAACGCGCCTGCATCTTTCGAATCCAGTGCCAGCATGCGGCTATCACCAGCATAGGGTTGCCGGATAAGTGGTGCTCCATCCGAAGCTCATCAACATGCACATCGTCGAGGTAGCCGAATTGGGGCGTCAAGCCGCGGAGTGTGCGAATCAGTGCTAGCTTCGTCGTCATCGTGTGAATGACGAGGCTGAAGCGCAGCTGGCGGGTGGCCTGGAGATAGCGTTCAGCTTCCACCTCCAGTTCGTCCAGCCGAGCTCCCGATGCGAGGCCTAGCGAGATCAAGTGAGTCTGGCAATGAGCCACAAACAGCAGATCGCCTGTTTCTTGAGCCAGATCGAGCGCGAGCTGTATCATCGAGGACGCGGCCTGGATGGGCTGAGTCCATGGCAAGACATGGTAGCCGACGACACAGTAGACCTTGCCGCGAAAACGCGCGAGATCCTCTCGCTCCACGAGCGCGACACCCAGATGGCCGAAGCGGAAGCCGTCTCGGTATTGGCCGAAGCGAGGACCGATCGTCATGCTCAACTGGCCGAACGCTAGGGGTGATGCATCGCAGTAACCATGCTCCAGGCTGAGGTTCGCCATGCGGAGGACGGCGAGGTCATGGATCTTCCTCTCGGTAAACAACGCGGCCGGGAGGATGGCCAACAAGACCTCCATGAGCGCGAGGAAATCCGCGTCCCTCATCGACGCCAGATCGACGAGAGTCTCGATCGGACGCTCGCCGACGCGCTGCCGGAGTTCATCGTATTCCGCGCGAACCTCCTCTTCACTGGGATGAGCCGACCAGTCGATTCCAAATGTTCGGAGCTGCTCCACTCCGACTTCGACCGCGCGATCGATGCGGTCCGTGGTGTAGAGCGCTATCCGCAGGCAGGCTACGGCGGCGAGATCTGCCGAGCCGATGGCCCTCAGTCGCAATCTTGAGAGACGGTCGTCGGCGGCGAGAAACTCACCGGTCAGGAACTCGCACTCCGCCCGGTGCAGAGCCAAAGGAAACCTGAGGTCATGGTGCGTCTCCCAGTGTTCCTCGGAGAGCAAGGCTTCTCCCGCGGCCAGATGGACCAGTGCCGATTTGTAAGCGGTGCTCGCCCGTGCGCGGCGAGCCGCGATCAGATTCAACTCGGCGATTTGCAACCGCTCTCCGTCGGACGTGACGAGCGACACGCCGCGATTGAGCTGGTTCACGATCTCAAAGATTCTTTCCTCCAGCTTGTCGGGAGGCGTCGCGGCAGCTAGCAACCTCCCTATCCGGAAGTGGGCATTTGCTCGCGAATCTTGTGGGATCAAAGAATAAGCTGCTTCCTGCACCCGATCATGGAGAAACCAATAGGCGTTACCCGAGCGGAAAACTAATCCAGTCCTGGTAGCTTCCCAAAACCAGGCGTGCATTTCGTCGCTCGACTGCTGGGAAACCATTTCGAGAAGGGCGAACTCCGCGCGGTTACCCAAACATGCAAGTAGCTGCAATGCTTGCTGCGTTTCGATCGGCAGCCGTTTCAGCTTACCGACCATGAGGTCGGCCACATTGTCCGTATAACCCTTGGCGCGAACGGTATTCAGGTCCCAGGACCATTGCCCTTGGTCGTAATCAAATGTGAGTAAATCCTCCTCGACAAGTGCAGAAATGAACTGAATAACGAAAAACGGATTGCCAACCGTCTTTTCGTGGATCAACTCTGCCAGCGCGGCGGCACGCTCGGGTTCGGGGTGAAAAGAATCCGTGATTAAAACGGCCACGTCTGCACGTGTTAGTGGAGCAAGAACGATCTCTTGCACGGGCGCGCCGGCCTTGCGCATCGCATCCAGCTTGCGCGTCAGCGGATGGGAGGAATCGACTTCATTGTCGCGATAGGCGCCAATCAACATCAAATGCGGCACATCGGATTGCGTTAGAAGATCCTCGATCAAGTCGAGAGTTGCCGAATCGAGCCATTGCAGATCGTCGAGGAACAAAGCAAGCGGATGCTCGAGTCTTGCGAACACTCCGATGAATCGCCGAAAGACGAACTGGAATCGGCGTTGTGCGTCTTGCAGTGGAAGGTCGGGGACCGGCGGGGGTTCTCCGATGATCAGTTGCAATTCAGGAACAAGATTGACAATGAGCTTTGCGTTCGGACCTAGCGCATCTTGAAGCGCATCGCGCCATTTGCCTAGCTCAGTCTCATTTTTCGTCAAAAGCGGACGCAAAAGCGTCTGAAACGCTTGTGCCAAAGTGGCATACGGGATGTCGCGCTTGTACTGGTCGAATTTACCCGATGCGAACAGGCCGCGCGGCGGAACTAGCCGTTTATGAAGCTCATTGACGACGGAGGACTTGCCGATGCCGGAATATCCGGAAACAAGAACCAACTCCGGTCTGGCGCCTGCTACAACACGGTCGAAGGCAGCAACCAAGGCTTCGATTTCGGATTCTCGCCCGTACAGTTTCTCTGGAATCAGCAGCCGGTCTGGTGTGTCGTGTTCGCCAAGCGCGAATTCGTCGACGCGGCGCTGAGTTTCCCATTCAGCAAGGCAGCGCCGAAGATCGCTCTCAGCGCCAACCGCTGTCTGGTAGCGTTCCTCAGCAGTTTTGGCGAGTAGCTTCATGATGATCGCAGAGACTGAGCCCGGGACGTTCTTCAACCGCTCGCTGGGCGGCGCGGGCTGTCTGGCGATGTGGCAGTGCACCCATTCCATCGGATCGGAAGCCGTAAAGGGAAGCCTACCGGTCAGCATTTCGTAAAGCGTGACGCCGAAGGCGTAAAGGTCGCTCCGCGAATCGATCGAGCGATTCATTCGTCCGGTCTGTTCTGGCGCCATGTAGGGGAGTGTTCCGGCGATGAACTCGGGAGGTTCGGGCCACTGGTGCTCACGCGGAAGGCGCGAAGCGATACCAAAGCCCATGAGCCAGACCTCGCCGGTCGCGGAGTTAACGAGAACATTGGGCGGCTTGATGTCTTTGTGGATCAGACCCCGCTTGTGTAACCGGCTGAGTGCGATTGCGAGACCCACGGCGAAGCGCAAAAACTGCGTCATTTCCATCGGTCTCTGAATGAGTCGATCGAGAGGTTCACCGCCAGGGTTCTCGAGCACGAGCATCATCTGCCCGTTGAGCTGGGAGAGAGCGAGGGGCCGAACCGCCCATGATAGGTCCAGCTCAGCCCTCAACGAGTATTCATGCTCCATCCTCTTGAGGCTTTCCGGCGCGGGGCGTGTTGAAACAGGCGCACGCAGAAGAACAGAAGGTGCGTCTACCTGGTTCGGGTGCTGGCCCCGGTACAAAATGAACTCCTCATCCTTTCGGAGGGGTTCAAGCACATATTCTGAAAGCTCCACGATGATTGTTCTCCACTTTCACGTACTTCATTAGATATTGAGAGAGTGAGCGCTGCCAAAAAGTTGGTCCGGAAATCGATCCGCTTGGTAAAATTCTCCAGGCTTGAACTTCCATTCAAGCCCCCCCGTTGCCGGAACCGTATTGACCACGTCGCGAAGCTCTCTCTCGCTCCGGCGGGCAGTTTACGTCCGCTGCTTAGTCTCTTCAAAAGCTTTCTCCAATTCAGTCCTGGCCTGCGCCTGCTCGGTGACATTGACCTGATCCACTTTTCTCTACCAGTCGTAATTTGGAAAGTCCCGGACTGACCTGCCGCGCGAAACTCAGCCAGTGAGGGTTAGAAACTCCGGTGTTCGCAGTCGTCCGCAGGCCCGGTTGACGGGCCTTACACGCACCTAAGGTACCGCTTAAGAAGTTTCCAGGCAAGGGGCAGTTTTTTGTGCGGGAAGACCGGATCCATTCCCGCCGGAGCCGCCCGTCGCGAAAAAGTTACGTGCAGAAGGGCGCGCAGGGTGCAAGGGCGCGCCGCTTCGGCGCGGCGAGGCGAACCCTTGCACGCGAGCACCATTCTGCTACCGGCGAGCAGATGACGGGCGGTTCCGGTGGGTTATGCGAGCATTCCCGCTGGTGGGCTCAGAGCGGGTTGGGTTTTCTCCCACAGGGCGCGGAACTCATTCGGTGTCCAGTCATTCAGCGCGCTGTCCGGCCGTATTGCATTAAAGTCATCGCGCCACTGGTGCAGCTTGGTGCGTACATCGTGCTGTGAGAGAAAGATACTGACGTTCAACACTTCATCACACAGTCGGCCCCGACGGAGCCGATGAGCAGCACGTCGCCAAACCCTTGCGCAACCAGCGCGACCCGTCGATGGATCAACGCTCCCATCAGCACTTCGCTGATTTCGGCGTCGGTTTGAATGAGGGCGTGCATCTGGTCGCGTGTCAGTTGGACGACTTCGCCTGAATCATTCACACGGAGGCGAATCTGCGCTGGGCGACCGAGGATGATACTGAAGTCACCGGTGAACTGAGCCGGCCCGACAATCGCGACCAGAATCTCGTCCAGTGCCGATGGGCGAATGATCTCGGTCTCACCAGCCTTCAGTACAAAGAACGGCACGTTGGTTTGGCCGCTGTCGATCAACACTTCGCCGCGGGTGATTGGACGAATCACTCCGTGCGAATCACTCCGTGCAATCCGCGCGGAACTCAACACCGGAAACATGAGCGCTGCATTCGCGGCGCTTGAGAGCAGCGTCGAGCGTGCGGTCTCAGTCACACGCAACTCGCTTTGGACAGCGCATCCGGCAAACGCACCTTCTTGCCGCCGAAGGAAATGTCGGCAAGCTGCTTCAGGGATTCGAAAAACTGCGTCGCGTGGACGATGGAGTATAGGATTGAAGATCCTTGATCAGTTTCTCCTGAGCAATTTTCGCCCGGAAGTAGCCGCTTTCGGACAGGCGCTCCGTTCCCACGACTGAAAGAGCAACGTGATGTCTCACCCCAGCGGCCGCTTCATGTGCGAGCAGATTGCGGGTTGAGGCCTCGAAGAACTTCATCACGGCCACGTCTTCGAAGGAGGCAGAGTTCGATACGTCAACCACTCTTGTCATCTGTCGCCCCCTTGAATACTTAGCTTGGTGACTCCGCCGATCGCCGCCCGTCAGACTGCCGCGTGCGGTAGTCGGTCACGAAGAACCCGTTGATGTCGGCGTACGACACCAAGCTCGCGAAGCCTGCGAAACTCCCCTCCGACTTCAACTTCTGCGCTGCGCGCGTGAAACCTGTCCATGCAGCAAGAGCCAACGCCCCGCCGACACTGATGCGTCGCACGCCGAGCGCCGCTATGTCGGCGACGCTCAAGCCACTGTCCCGAACCACCAGGACGTTGATCGGCTTCGGCCGAACCGCGTCAACGAGCGCTTTGATCGCCGTGGGATCGTGGGGGCCGGGTGCAAATAGCACGTCCGCCCCCGCCTCAGCGAATGCCTGCAGACGCCGGACCGACTCGCGAAGCGCATCATGATGGCCGACAAGGAAACATTCTGCCCTAGCCGTCAGCAGGACCTCGGCACGGGACTGATCGATCGCCTCGCGCGCAGCGCGCACACGCTCGACGGCGAGCGGCAGCTCGTAAAGCGGGGACGATGGATCACCGGTTGCATCCTCGATCGACAGGCCCGCGACGCCGGCCGCGATGCAGCGCGTGACATTATCGGCCACATCTTGCGGTGATGCTCCGTAGCCAGACGCGAAGTCCGCATTAACCGGAACATCGACCGCGCCCGCGATATCGGCTATGTACGCCAGGTTGCGCTCACAAGTGAGCGCACTTTCGGAGTCAGGCAGCCCCTGCGAGAACGCAAAGCCCGCGCTGGTCGTCGCCAGCGCGGTGAATCCGAGCTGCTGCAGGTACCGTGCAGAGCCGACGTCCCACGGATTCGGAATCACGAAACAGCCTGCCTCGTGCAGAGCGCGAAACGCCCGCCGACGGGCTCTGAAGTTCTCTAGCGATCCCCGGCCTCCCGTTCCGATACGGTGCGTTGTCATCGTTTGTTCGAACGTGTTCATCGCATGCTCCAATCGCTTGACTGAATCGATCCGATTCGCCAAGAGCTAGGTCAAGAGCTGTCGAAGCTTGCCCCCTCGTCATCTTTCTTCATCGAGCGTTTTCTGGTCGCGACCAGTAATGGCGACCTGTGCGCCCTCCGCAGTGAAAAGTCGGGCTGTAGCAAGACCGATGCCACTGTTGCCACCGGTAATAAGAGCCTTCTTGCCTGTGAGCTTCATTATGCCTCCTTTTTGCAAGGGTTGCAGGTTCGAATCCTACCTGAGGAGCCAAAATAAGCTTGAACATCGGTTGATAAAGGAGCTTTGGGCGTTCGGCCGCAATCGATAGCCGTGCGGTTCCCGTACGAATGGCACGATGAGACGGGAAAGTGGTTCCGCTCCTATCGGTTAACAGCCAATTCGGTCAGAAAGCATAAGGCCAAAACGAGCGTAGATTAAAACAACAGAAGGGCAGGGGAATGGAGGCCGCAAGCGATTTGTTTCGATCTAGGTCGAGTGCCTGAAGTGACTGACGGCCAGCCCGATCAGCTGGCCGTCGACAGTTTGGATTCAATAGCTTACGTCAGGGCATTAATGCAATAGCGAGCCAGTGAAGACAGCCGAGATTCACCTAACCTGTTGATTCGATGGAGCGGGAGACGGGGTTCGAACCCGCGACGTCCAGCTTGGGAAGCTGGCATTCTACCACTGAATTACTCCCGCACTCCTGCGTTTCCCGCTACCTAATCGCTTTCAAAGGCATAGCTACCATGTCCTAGTCTTTGGCCCAAAAATCAACAGCAAAGATAGAATTCTGATTTCCCCGAGGGTGCGCTTCACGCAGTCACAAACATATCACAATACAAAGCCCGTGGTGAACCATCCCATCCGCGCTGAAATTCAAAAACCTGCACAATTTGACCGTATTCCAGGGAACTCTAATAGGCGAATTTACCCCGTTTCGGGTTACAACAGCCGCGAACTCAAGAGCCTCGCGCTGTTAACCAGAAAACTAAAAAACTAGGCCATTGGTTCCATTACGGTAGTGTTACGCGCCATTTTTAGTGAATTACCCTACTTTATCCCCCGTCTTTTCCCCAGCGAAAGTACCAGAATTACTACTTGAAATGCCCAAAAGTCGCAAAACAACGACTTGGTACTACAGCGTATACGTGGTAATAAGGTAGAGTACCGTTTCAAACACGCCATGCCGCGCAGCCGGGCGCTTTTTTAAAAAGTTAAGCCACGACTGAACAGCGGTGGTGTGTCCCCGGATTCCGAGGAAGTCCGGGCCCGAACCGGTTCCAGAGAAATATATGAGCCTTACACAGAACGATCAATTGTCTAATTCATCGAGCCCCCCGCTTCCCTGGTTCGGCATTCGTACCCGCTCTAACCAAGAGAAGATGGCTGCTAGTGGTTTGGAAAGTAAGGGCTTTGAACACTACCTGCCCACTTACCGCTCGCGCCGCCGCTGGTCCGACCGCATTGTTGAATCTGATCAGCCTTTGTTCTCCGGCTACGTGTTCTGCCGTTTTAACCCCCAGCAGCGGTTACCCATTGTGACAACTCCCGGTGTTGTTTCCATCATCGGTTTTGGTAAGGAACCCGCTCCCATCGCCGATTCCGAAATTGAAGCAGTTCAAACCGTTCTGCGCTCCGGCCTCGCCGCTGAACCTTGTCCCTTTCTCCGCGAAGGCCAGCGCGTTCGCGTAAAGCGAGGCGCGCTGGAAGGCGTGGAGGGCATCCTTCTTAGGAAAAAATCGGAATGGCGGATGATTGTGTCAATCAGCATGCTGCAACGTTCTCTCGCCGTGGAAATCGATCGCGATTGCATCACCACCGTGTAATTGTGCTTCCAAGCAAAAATAAATACCGGACTAACTTTTTAGGGGCGCCGTCCGGTGGTAAAGCAACACCCTGCTTCCCGAGCGTTCGGGAAGCAGGTCGACTCTCCGCAATCCTAACGCTGTTTCAATCGCTCCATGGCGCTCCGGGGGGGCAAAAAACGTGAGGAATCCGCCGCCCCCCGCGCCCAGCAGTTTTCCGCCTGCGGCGCCCGCGTGCTTGGCCGCCTCGTACCAATTGTCTATCGCCGGATCGCTTACCCGTTCGTGTACTTCGCGCTTGAGTTGCCAGCCCTCATCTAAGATCTCCCCCAACGCATCGATGTTGCCGCAGTTCAATTCCGCGCGGAGATCATAGGCCAATTTTGCCATTCGTATCAACAGGCCTTGGGTTGCTTGGTTTGACTCTGCTTGCTCGCTTTGCTCCGCCAAGATAGACGAAGCTGAACGCGTCTTGCCCGTGTAGAAACTGACCAGCGAAGATTGCAACCGCAGCAAATCTTCTCCAGAGCAGAGAATCGGCTCCATAATCACGCTGTCGTCTGGTTCAAAACGAATGAAGTTCAATCCCCCATGCGCCGACGCGTATTGATCTTGCTTGCCGATCCGTTCTCCGCAAAGATCGATCTCCACAGAACAGCTTTCCGCAGCAAGATCGGAGGGAGAGATATAAGTGGATTGATAGGCATGCAGCGCCAGCAGCAAACCAACTGTAAACGCGCTGGATGAGCCAAGGCCAGTCCCGCTAGAAGGGATATCGGCAATAGACGTAATTTCCAGGCCGCCTGAAAGTCCCAGCTTGATCAGAGCGGCGCGCACCAACCGGTGTTCAATCTCCTGCACCGTCGCTACGTTTTCGGTCTTTGAGTAACTCAGTCGAATGCCATTGTCGAACTTTTCATTTACATTAATGTAGACATACTTATTAATAGTCGTGCTCACTACCGCACCGCCAAACTTGCGGTAGAAGGAAGGCAGGTCGCTGCCCCCTCCGGCGAAACTAACTCTGAGCGGTGTTTGAGTAATAATCATTCCGGTTACTGTTCATTGAGGACGTATTGAACTGCGTCTCGCACGGTATCCGCTCTGTGGTGCGGCAGGCATTGCCAACCTGCCGAATCTTTGAACTCCGTTTGATTGTGACGGACTAGAACAGAACGAATTCCAAAGTTCGCCGCAGCTTTCAGATCGGCTTCGCTATCGCCAATCATCCATGACCGGCTCCTATCTATATTCAGATCCCGGGCCGCAGCCTCCAGCATTCCGGCCGCTGGTTTGCGGCAGCTACAAGTCACTTTAAGGTCCGTGCGTTCACCCGCAAATCCACTGTCTGGATGATGCGGACAATAGTAAATTGCATCGGCATAAGCATGCGCCTCACCCAGCAGCCATTCCATTTTGTTGTGGATATGGAGAAGCTCTTGTTCGGTGCATTCGCCGCGCGCAATAACCGGCTGATTCGTGACAATCACCGCAACTCGTCCTGAATCATTGATCTCATGAATGGCTTGAGCCGCGCCGGGCAGCATTGCCAGCATTCCGGCTGAAGTCAGCCACCCACGCTCATAATTCAACGTTCCATCACGATCCAAGAACACCGCGGGAACCGCTGTCTCTAGTGAACCCGCCGCCACCCGGCCGCTTTCATAATCACGCCGTACTTTTTCCAAACGCTCCGGAGTGCCTGCATCCTTAATGTATTCGCGGCTGCGGTATCCATATAAGACGCCGCCCAGGGCCAACATTGCCGGGAACAAATGCTTGCAGATATCGGGAGTCGCCCGCTCGAATTGATGTGGGAGAAACGGTTGCAGAGCCCGTTTCGAAAAAACATACAGCGCTGCGTTTACTAGGTTTGGAAGACTGTATTCACTTGGATGCGGATACGGATGCAGCGCCGCAACATGATTCGCATCATCCAATTCCACCAAGTCCGAATCTTGCGGATGATCGTTCGGATGCAGAAACAAAGTGGCGCTCGCATGCACGGGATGCGCGGCCAGCATCCTGCTCAGGTCCACGTTCAGCATCGTATCGCCGTACATCAGCATGAACGTCTCATGCAATTTGTCGAATGCATGCAGCAGCGCGCCTGCCGAACCCAACGGCTGCGTTTCGCGCTGATAATTGATCCTCACATCCCATGCCGCGCCATCGCCGAAATATTGCTCGATCCGTTCAGCCCCATAACCGGTCAACAGCAGAATGTCTCGGATACCATGCCTGCGCGCCAGCGTCACTTGATGCTCCAGCAATGGCTTACCCCCCACTTCCACCATCGGTTTAGGAAGGTCCGCCGTAATTTGCTTGAGCCGGGTTCCTGTGCCCCCCGCGGCGATCACTACTTGCATCGAATTATTTGCTCTGAAATTCCCGGTGAATCTCGCCCACTGCGCGTTCCACTGCTTCGGCGGACGTCAACTTTGGCGACCAGCCAAGCTGTTTAATCTTCCGAATGGAATAGCGGAAGCGCGGCACGTCGCCCACCCATCCGCGATGGCCTCCCGTGAAACGAATCCGCGTTTTGGGCGCGGCCTGGCGCAGCACCGCTTCGGCAATTTGTAAAACCGTCGCCCCTTCGTCGGGCGGACCAATGTTAAACCAATTGAATGCATCCGGCGCCTTTTCCGAAATCAGCAGCATCGCGTCCAACAATTCGAACACATGCAAGTACGGCTTCTGCTGCGTGCCATCCCCCAACACCTCCAGGTCTGGTGGATTCCGGCTCAGCTTCGTCAGCAGATCGAAGATAATCCCATGCGTGGCGCGCGGTCCAATCACGTTAGGGAAACGGAAGACCCAGGCGCGTTCCAGGTAGCTCTCCACCGCGGCGCTGATCAGCGCTTCCGACGCCAGTTTCATCGCGCCGTAATTGGAGATCGGAAATAGCGGTCCGGTGTTTTCTTCCAGCACGGCATCATGTACTCCATACACCGCCGACGTCGATGCGAACGCAATTTTCCCCACGCCGGCCTCTCTCATCGCCTGCAGCAAATTAAAGGTTGTAAGAAAAGTGTCGCGCAGGTCTACATTCGGGTCCGCCACGCCAGCCCCGATGTCCGAATTCGCCACCATGTGCCAAACCGCCTGAATCCGAGAGGCCGAGATGATCCCGCGCAGCGCCGCTAAATCCGTCAGATCCGCCTCGAAAAATGTAAAGCGGGGATGCTCCAGGGCCTCGGCAATATTCCCGCGCGTGCCGCGTGAAAAATTATCGATACCAATGACCCGGTGTCCCATTTGCAGGAAACGGTCGCTCAAGTGGCTGCCGATAAACCCAGCCGCACCGGTGACTAAAAGAGTTTCGCCAGACGGCGTGTTCAACAATGGCATTCGATGCAAGAAACACTCCCACCATATCAGGCGATTTACTACCATCAGAGTGTGGTAAACACAAAACAAGACGGTGAGGCGCACCATGAGCGCAACCCAGTCAGTATTTAAACCGTCCGGACTCGCCGATTCCGATTGCACTCTGCTGTTGCCGGAAAACGACGCCGTCAATCCCGAATTCTCCATTGTGCTGCCGGCCATGAATGAGCGGCTCACCATTGGCGACACCATCGAGTGGTGCAAAGAAGGTTTTCGAAAAGCGGGCGTCACCGGTGAGATTCTTATCATTGATAGCTCCAGCGACGACACTCCTGAAATCGCCATCGCGCACGGCGCGCGTGTGTTGAAGACTCCCAAACGGGGCCTAGGCCGGGCTTACATTGACGCCATCCCCTTTATCCGCGCCAACAACATCTTGATGGGCGATGCCGATTGCACCTATGATTTCCGCGAAATTGATCAATTCGTGCACGCCTTCCACGGCGGATTCGAGTTCATCATGGGCTCGCGCTTCCGCGGTTACATCGAAGCCGGCGCCATGCCGGGCCTGCATCGCCACTTCGGCACGCCGTTGACCACCGCCATTCTAAACTTCCTCTATTCGTCGCACTTTTCAGATATTCATTGCGGCATGCGCGGCATCACCAAACCCGCGCTACAACGCATTCAGCTTGAATCGCAGTCGTGGGAATATGCCTCTGAAATGGTTCTGAAATCCGCCTGCATGAGCTTGCGAACCACCGAAGTGCCGGTGCGGTTTTTAAAGGACCGCGAAGGCCGCTCAAGCCACATGAAGCGCGGCGGAATCTTTGAGCCCTGGCGCGCCGGCTGGATCAACCTGCGCGCCATGTTTATCTATCACGCCGACTTTTTCGTTCTGCGTCCCGGTCTGGTCGCTCTTGTACTGGGCCTGCTTCTGGCCTTGCCGGAGACATTCGGACCTTTCAAAGTCGGCTCGGTAACGCTCTCGCTCTATTGGATGCTTTTCGGCATGACTCTCGCCGTCACCGGCCTGCAGAGCTTCTACTTAGGTTGCATCGTGCAGGTCATGTACGGCTATTCGCCCGAAGTGAAAAACCGCTGGGTCAGCTTCTTCTCGTACACCCGCGCGTTGATCGTCAGCGCATTATTGGGCATTGCAGGTCTCGCCTTGACGCTGCCGCTGGCGAAAACATACCTGCGGAACGGACTCTCTCTGCCTGACATGCTCGATAAGCCCAACTATATGGCGGTGATCGGGCTGCTGTTCCTCATCTCCAGCTTCATGACCTTCAGCGCCACTCTGGTTTTGCACGCCGCAGCCATCCGCGCCAAACGCTGAATTAACCGCCCATCAAAACAAAATCCCGCCGCGCCTGAATCGCCAGGCGGGCGGGAACTCCATGCGTCTGCTTTTAAACTCCAGCTATTCGGGGCAGGGAAGCGCAATCTCCGGAAAACAACGCCGGAAACGCTGCGCTAAATACCCAGCGAACTCGCGCGGCGAAAGGCTCTTGCCTTCTCCGAAGATCGCCACCATCCCGTCCTCATCTTGCCCGAGCGGTACTTCCAATTCTTCGGGATAAAACCGGAGGTCTTCCTGCTGGCGCCCTTTGATCGCGCCTGAAATAACCGGTCCCCAACTTTCGAAGCAGAGGTCTAATTTAATCTCCGTCGAAGGGGTTTCACGGCGGATCATTCCTAGGTTTCGGCCCGGAATCCATTCAATCAAACCTTCCGTTAACAGGCCGTGATTCATTGCGGCGGCATTAATAGCGTTGATTTGCCGTTTGCACTCATTGACAAGCTCTTCCCAGTAGGCCAATCCCTCTTGTAGCATCGGGACAGGCGCTGGAGATGTTGCTGCGCTCATATGTATACCTCCAGCTCACGGCTTGTCGAGCCGCGAGATTGTCGAAAAAGTGTTGGATTCTACAGCTCGAACGAGGAGGTCAAGAACCCAAAATGTGAACTTCTTCCAAAAATGGAATAGTTGGCTGTGAAAACAGGTTAACGCATTTCGGGAACTTATGGAAGCATTTTTGCTGAGTTTTTTTTAATCTTGCAAGCCTAGAACAAATGGCCCATTTTTTCCCGCTTCGTCTTCAAATATTCGGCCGTTGTCGCCAGCGGCGGAGCGATGATCGGTGCCCGCTCCACCACCTTAATTCCAGCATTTTCAAGCGCTTCTACTTTGTCAGGATTATTAGACAACAGCCGCACTTCTTTTATTTCAAAATATTTTAGAATGGCAGCCGGCAAAGCATAATCGCGCAGATCCGGCTCAAAGCCGAGCTGGACGTTCGCCTCTACCGTATCCAGGCCCTGATCCTGTAATTCATAGGCACGTAGTTTATTCAGTAATCCGATGCCGCGTCCTTCTTGGTGCTCATAAATCAGCAGGCCGCGTCCCTCCGCCACAATCTGGTCCATCGCCAATTCCAATTGAGAGCGGCAATCGCAGCGCAAGCTGTGGAAAACGTCTCCGGTCAGGCATTGTGAATGGATGCGAACCAATACCGGGCCAAGACTGGCGCTCAAATCGCCCAGCTTCAACACCACCGCTTCTTCAGTCTCCGCCGCCTTAACGCCTTCGAACCCAAATATGCGAAATCTTCCGAAGCGGCTTGGGAAATCCGCCTCGGCAACTTTATTCAACGTGAGCAAATTCCATTGTCGCAACGCACTAAACTAAAAACAGCTTTAGAAGAGGTCAGACCGTATTGCGCACAACATACATGAAGCAGTTGGACGGTTTGCGGGCGTTTGCTGTCCTGTTTACCATGATCACCCACTTCACGCTCTCGCAGCAGGGTCTGCTCGGGCGAGTGGCTTGGGGTCAGATGGGCGTGCGGCTCTTCTTCGTGCTCAGCGGCTTCCTCATCACCGGCATTCTGTTGCGCAGCCGTTCCTGGAAAAACCGGCGTGAGTCGTTGCGCATCTTCTATTGCCGGCGCTTTTTGCGCATTTTTCCCGTGTACTACGCCACTATCGCGCTGGGCGTGCTGCTGAACATCAAGCCGTTTCGCCAAACCCTGTGGTGGCATCTCTGCTATCTCACGAACGTGTATGAGGTTGTGTTTCATCCACGCCCCAGCGCGATAACGCATTTCTGGTCGTTGGCGGTGGAGGAGCAGTTTTATCTCGTCTGGCCTTGTTTGATCCTCTTGGTCCCGCGCCGCCACTTATTCAAGGTCATGCTTGCCACCATTTGCCTCGCCCCCACCTGGCGGCTGGTTATGGCGCTACTCCATATTCAGTCAGGCGAGGGCCTGCTGTTCGGCTGCCTGGATACGCTGGGAATGGGCGCGCTCCTCGCATACTTCAGCAACCGGGAATTTAGCACTCCCGTGCAGGCCCGTCTATTTAGCCGCATATCATTATGGGTGGGTTTGCCGGCCTTTGCCATATTCATGACCGCGCAGGCCATGCATCTGGAATCGCCCGCCATGCTGGCGTTGTCTGATCTCGCTCTGGCGTTTGCTTTTGTTTGGCTCGTGGGCCAGGCCGCTGTTTCCTTCAGCGGGCCGGTGGGCGCTCTGCTCGAACTCAAACCGCTCGCCTACGTGGGCAAGATCAGTTACGGAGTGTACGTGCTCCATCCCTTCATGACCATTATCTTGTTTTACGTGCTGAAATATGCCGGCGTCTCGTGGCCGGAAACGTCCGCGCTCCGCTTCGTCGTTCTCGTAGCCATGTCAATTACAGCCGCGGCAGTTTCGTGGCATTTTCTGGAAAGCCCCATCAACGCTTATAAGCGCCATTTCGAATACCCAGGGACGCCGGTGAAAACGGCGGTCATACCCGGCGCCGCCGTCAACGCCGCGCCGGTATCTCAATAAGCGGAACACGCGCGAATTTAATCCGTTTGCGATTCCACGTATACGTAATATCCAAATTGCCCGCGCGATCCTGAATCATCGCCGGATAGGAGAATTCACCCTCTCCCGATTCCAAAGTCCGAAACTGTTGGAAATGTTCCCCGTCGCTGCTCCACGCCAATACCAGTGGCGTTCGCTTAGTGGTGGAGTCGTTGTAAACGGCGACAAAGCGCCCATCCCGCAAATGCACCGCGTCAATGCCGGAATTCGGATTGGGCAAATCGAGCGGGCGCGCATCCGTCCAGGTAAGCCCGGCGTCATCGGAATCGGCAATGCAAATACGCCCAATTTGGCTCGTGGAACGCGCAAACAGCCGAAGCTTTTTCCCGCTCATCTGCAAGACCGTAGGCTGAATAATCCCGTATGTCCCGGACCACTCACTTCGCGGCACCGTGATGGGACCAATACGCCGCCACGATTGCCCGTTGTCGGTGCTGCGCTCAATCCACGCGGCCCATGTGTGATAGCTCTCAACCGAGGTGCCGCTGACCACTGTTCCATCCTCCATCACCAGCGGCTTAGTGCGAATCGGCCCGGTCACACCCGCCGGCAGATGTTCCACCGGAGACCAAGTCTTGCCATCGTCATCGCTCCACCGCCGCGCGGCCGACCAACTGCTGGGGTGCGGACCGAACTTGTAATAAAACCAAAGCCGATGATTCTTGGTGTAGAACATCACCGGGTTATAGGTGGCGATATTCGGCTCTCGCGCAAGCTCAACCGGTGCCGACCACCCTCCCTTGTGCAGCCGTGCCGACCAGATCGCGACATCCGGTTTGCCTTCCGCTGTTCCGCCGAACCAGGAAGCCAGAAAATCGCCGTCACGCAATTCCACAATATTGGACGCATGCGCCGAAGGGAACGGAGCGTCCGTGAAGATGAATACGGATTCGGATGCAGCCGTCAACAGCGCCGCCCCCAATAACGAAAGCGCAAACCTTCTCAACATAATCTATCCATCCTCTACCATGGAAGCCGTAGCCGCATGCTTAATCAACAGCAGTTAGCCGCGCTCTTGCTGAAAGTCGCCGTCGCCGCCTCTATCGCCAGTATCCTGATGCGGTTTGGCCCTATTCAACGCATCTTGACGCGCGATGAGCGCACTGTAAGGGATAGACTTCAGCTGGCCTTCATCTTTTCCGTGCTCTTCGGCGCTAGCGCGGAGGTTCGCATCTTGAGCCATCGTCTGTATCAACCCATTGATTTAGCCATGGAGGGCGCCATCATCTCCGGCATGCTGGGTGGTTATGTCAGCGGGCTTATTACGGGGCTCTGCGTCTCTGTACCGGACATGGTGGCGCACAAGTACATGTCAATGCCGCTGTACGCCGCTGCCGGAATCATCGGTGGCCTCATGCATGATGTCGCTCCGCGCCGCGAAGACATCTGGTCTTTTTCGCCTTTCGTCGATCTGAATCTTTACCGCTTTTTCCGTCAGGTTTTGCGCTTAAACCGCAATGCGATTCAGCGCCGCGTCATCGAATTGGCGGCCTTCAACATCATTTGCAATGCCATGGTGTTAGCCGCGGAGCTGCTGCGCTGGGGCATCTATCGTCAGTTCCCCACACACAACACATTTTTCCTCTTCGAAGACAGTCGGCTGACCGCAGGGCTTTTTGCCTGGTCGGCCGCCACCACGCTCTTCGCCGTCTCCATACCCATCCGCATCTGGGCCAGCTACCGCGCCGAGCGCCAGCTCGAACTCCAGCACGCGCGCCTAACGGAGGCCCGTCTCGCGGCCCTGACCAATCAAATCAACCCGCACTTTCTCTTCAACACTCTGAATTCCATCGCCACGCTCATTCGCATCAATCCTGAGAGCGCCCGCAACATGATCTACCGGCTCTCTAAAATCTTGCGCCGCTTGCTGCGCAAGGCCGAAAACTATTCTCCTCTGCGCGAAGAGATCTCATTCATTGATGATTACCTGGCCATCGAAATGGTCCGCTTCGGCGACAAGCTGCGTTTTCACAAAGAGATCGATGCCAACACCGTAGACCGCTTAGTGCCAAGCATGATCCTTCAGCCGATCATCGAAAATTCCATCCGGCACGGACTCGCCAGTAAACTCGACGGCGGCTCCGTCCGCCTCCGTGCCTGGCTGGACGGCTCGCGTTTATTTATCTCCATCGAAGACGACGGTGTCGGCATCCCGGAATCAAAGCTGGCCGCTCTGTTCGAATCCGGCGTCGGAGTCAGCAATGTAAACGAGCGTTTGCGCGTGCTGTTCGGGGCCGGTTACCGCCTACAAATCGACAGCAAGCCCGGCCAAGGCACCAAAACCTTGATCGAAATCCCCGAAATCGACAACTCCGTGCAGGAGACGAAGCGCTAGCGTACGTAAGCGCATGGAGCATTAGTCGAGATACTTTTACACAAAGTCCCGTGTCCATTCCACAGAGGGCGAATGAGTAAACTGTGGATCGGAACTTCAGGCTGGCACTACAAACATTGGCTTGGAAACTTCTATCCGGAGCGTCTGCCCAGTTCCCGCATGCTCGCCCACTACATCGAAAAGTTCGAAACAGTAGAGCTCAACAATACTTTCTATAAACTCCCCGCCCAAACTACTTTGCTCGTTTGGCGGGACTCCACTCCGCCGAACTTCCATTTCGCCGTAAAAGGAAGTCGCTTCCTGACTCACATGAAGAAACTCAACAATGCGCAGCAGGGGCTCGATCGTTTTCTCAGCGCCGTAGAAGTGCTGGGGCCGAAACTTGGTCCGATCCTCTTTCAGCTACCTCCCAATTGGCCGCTGGACCTTGACAGATTGGCCTCTTTCCTCGCCATCCTGCCTCATCATCACCGCTATGCCTTCGAGTTCCGGAATTCTAGCTGGGATACGCTGCAGGTTTACGAACTGCTGTCGCAACACAACGTAGGCTATTGCATCTTCGACTTAGCCGGCTACAAATCGCCCCTTCAGGTCACTACTGATTTCACCTATATCCGTTTACATGGACCCGGCGGCAAATACCAGGGTACCTATAGCAACGCCGCATTAAAAAAATGGGCTGAAAAGATCGGCGCTTGGAAAAAGGAATTGAAGGCCATCTACGTCTATTTCGACAATGACGATTCTGGGTATGCTCCGCGGGACGCGCTCCGCCTCAAATGTCTTACTTCGTCCCTGCCGCCGCAGTCGCCGCCTTCTTGAAATCGCCAGCCTTGAAAATCGAAATCCCGGCTGGATCAATCTCATGCCGCAGCGCCGCATGCACCTCATCCACTTTCAACGCTCTCACTTTATTCTCCAACTCGCCGTCCCAAGCCAGCGTCCGGCCGTCGTAATCGCGCGCCGCCAAAACCTCAGCCAACGCGCCATCCTCCGATCGTTGCACCTGACGCGATTGCAGCCAGCCCGCTTCATCCGCGTCCAATTCCGCCGCGGTAAAGCCGTCCTTCAGAGCCTTATCCAGTTCTTCTTTGAAGGCGCTCTCCACCTTCGCCACATTTTGCGGCGCGGCGATGGCGTACACCCTAAACAGGCCGTCTTTCTCGAACGATTTTGCCGAGACTATCGAACCCACGCTATAGCTCAGCCCATCTTTTACACGAATCCGGCTGGCCAGGTGCGAATTTAGAAATCCACCGCCCAACATGTAATTGCCCAAAACCAGCCCAGGATAATTCGGGTCGCTGTCGCTCAAGTTCAGCCGCTGTCCCGCCATGAACATAGCGTTCGCCTTGTCCGGTGTCTCAATCGTCTCGTTCACCGCCGCGACCTTTGTAAATCCGGTCTTAACGCGTTCATACTTTGCCGGACTCTTAAAGGAACCGAACAATTCCGTCACTACTTTCTTCACTTCAGCCGGATCGAAATCTCCAACAACTGATAGCTCCCCGTGGCTGGCGCCATAGAAATCGTGATAGAACTGGCGCGCATCCGCAACCTTGGCTTTACCCAGATCCTCCAATTCCTCATCGAACGACATTGCTGCGCGCACATCACCTCTTGGGAACGGATAAAGCGCCCGGCTCAGCAGCATGGGCGCAATCGCTTGCGGCTCGTTCTTTTGCGCTTCAATCCCGGTGATGTTTTCTTTACGAATCTGCTCGAATTCATCTTCCGGAATGGTGGCTTCTTTCAGAATCTCGCCCGCCAGCCGCAACACGTTCGGCAAGTTGCTATGTGCCGTTTCGATCATCACCCGGGCGCCGGTCGCATCGCCGGAAACACGCAATTGCGTTTTCAAGCGGTCAATTTCATCCTGAATCTGTTGCCGGTTTTTCTTGGCCGTGCCGCGCATCAAACTGCTTCCGGCCAGCGACGCAATCACGTCTTTTCCCTTCAGGTTGTCCACCGTCCCGAAATGCAACGCGATCACGGCATGCACGCTGGCCCCGCGCGTTTTCTTCTGCAGCAGCGAAACTTTCATGCCCGAAGGCAGCGTCAGCCGCTCCGTCCGAGTCTCAATGTTTTTCGGCGATGGATCGAACGCTTCTCCCTGTGCCATCACCGCTTCGCCTTTATAGTCCTTCACTGCCGCGGCGACATCGGTTCTTGCCGGAATCTCAGACCGGTCGGGTTTCGCATCGGGGATGAACTCGCCCATCGTGCGGTTGGAAGGCTTCAAATAAGTGGTTGCCACGCGCTTAACGTCTTCGGGCGTCACACTCTTTAGGCGGTCGCGGTCAAGAAACAAAAGCCGCCAGTCGCCTATGGCCTCCCACTCGCTCATAAAGAGGCCGACTCCCTCGGCATTCCGCAGCGAGATATCGATGTTCTTCAAAAGCCGTGTCTTGGCGCGCTCTACTTCGTCTTTACTCGGCGGCTCCTTAATCACCGCCGAAATCGTGTCCAGCAGCGTATCGCGCGCGCTGTCGAGCGAATCCGTTTTGTTCACCACGGCCCCGGCCAGAAACAGGCCCGGCTCGTTGAGTTGCATGTCGTCGGCGAAAATCTGCGAGGCCTTCTTGTTATCCACCAGCGCCTTATACAAGCGTCCGGAAGAATCTTCGCCCAAAACACTCGCCAGAACTTCCAGCGCGGCCGCATCTGGATTTGCTCCGTCCGGCACATGATAAGCCGCCAGCACCGCTTGAATGTCACCCACCCGCCGCACCACTGTCAGCCGTTCGCCGTCTTGCGTCGGCTCTACCGTATGCGTGGGCGTTAGCGTGCGCGACGGGCGTGGAATTTTGCCGAAATACTCGTTCACCAGCGCCAGAACTTTGGGCTCGTCGATCTTCCCCGCAATCATCAGCACGGCATTGTCGGGTTGGTAAAACTTGTGGTAAAAAACGCGCAGGTTTTCCATCGGAACGCGTTCCACGTCTGACTTGTTGCCAATCACCGGCCGGCCGTAGCTATGTACCAGGTAAGCTGCCGACATCGTGCGCTCGAAAAGAACGGAAAACGGCCTGTTCTCGCCCATTTCAAACTCATTCCGTACCACTGAAAATTCCTTATCGAAATCTTCTTTCCGGATGAACGAATTGAGCATCCGGTCTGACTCCAAATCCAGCGCCCACTTCAGGTTTTCATCCGTTGCCTGAAACGTCTCGAAGTAGTTAGTCCGGTCCCAGGAAGTGCTGCCGTTCGGCCGCGCCCCGTGCTCCGTCAATTCCTGCGGAATATTGGTGTGCTTGGGGCTTCCCTTAAACAGCATGTGCTCCAGCAAATGCGCCATGCCGCCCTCGCCCGAGCCCTCTTGCCGCGAGCCAACCAAATAAGTAATGTTGACCGTGATGGTCGGTTTAGAGGGATCTGGGAACAGCAGCACCCGCAAGCCGTTATCCAGCTTGTACTCCGTGATGCCCTCCACTGAAGTAACCTTGGTTTGCGCTTGGCACAAACTCGCCAGCACCAGCGCTTGACACACGAAGAGGAACAACCGGTTTCGAAGCTTCAATCAGACCCCCTAACAACAACCGTTACGTAGAATATTTCGCTGCCCGAATCCCCGCCAAGACGCCCCGCATGTAGGAAAAGCTCTTCTGCATCCCCGGCATCGGATTATCGGCGTGAACTTCGTATTCCAAATTGACGCATCCTTTATACTTCAGTTCAATTAATTTTAGAAAAATCTGTGGAATCGGCAACTTCCCGTCGCCTACCGCCACCTGGCTTTCCCTCACCATCGGGTCAGATAAGTCTTTGGTGTGCATATC
The DNA here is from genome assembly GCA_036488895.1 of Bryobacteraceae bacterium. Lineage (GTDB taxonomy): Bacteria > Acidobacteriota > Terriglobia > Bryobacterales > Bryobacteraceae > Bog-105. Next base: position 25,248 of record DASXGT010000006.1, read on the forward strand.
GAGCAAGCGCGGCCCTGCTTTCTCGATCCATTCGACAATGTTGACGCCGTCTCTCGACGTGTGGCCGATATCCATGCACAGGCCCATGCGCGGGTCCATGTTCTTCACCGCGTTCAAAACGCTTTCCGGTGTTGGGAAATGTTTATCCTCCGGCCCATGGTCGTGAATCGCGATCTTAATGTCGTATTCCTTCACATACTTTTCCAACTTCGGAAGCGTCTCATGCGTGGGAGCACACACAATCAGCGGAAAGCCCGCGGCCTTGGCGTAGTCGAATTTTGCCTTTATGTCCGCCTCATCGTTTTTCTGGAAACTGACGTTGCCGCAGCCGACGAGAATCAGGCCCGCGTCCGCAAATTCTTTCTTTGCCGCCTGGATCTGCTCCGGCGTACTGTCCATTTTTAGGTGGAAATCTTTGATGTTGATGTAGGGCGTGCCCAGTTCTTTCGCCATGGCGATGGCTTTTTCGCGCGGGAAATTGCGGAAAGAATAAGACGCGATGCCCAGCTTGATGTCGGCTCCGCCTAAACGGTATTCCTGCGCCTCTAAGCTTCCACCCGCCGCCGCGCCCAAGGCCGCCGCACTTCCGGCTGTCTGCAGCCACCGGCGGCGATTGATGCTTGTTCCTGACATAGGTTAAATTGCCTCCAACTCTTCTTCGAGTAATTGTTTCTGGTGCAACTCGGCATAATAACCGCCGCGCTGTTGCAGTTCCTGGTGCGTTCCCATTTCTACCACAAGGCCGCGGGCTAACACAGCGATCCGGCTGGCGTTTTGCACCGTGGAAACACGATGCGAAATCAGGATGGTGGTGCGCCCGCGCATCACCTCCGCCAACCGCCGCAGAATCTTTTCTTCCGTCACTGTATCCACGCTCGATAGGGCATCGTCCAGAATTAAAATGCGCGGGTTGCGGTAGATCGCCCGCGCAATCGCCGCCCGTTGTTTCTGTCCGCCGGATAACGTCAATCCGCGTTCCCCTATCACCGTTTTCAGTCCGTTGGGGAACGCCTCAATGTCACTAGCCAAACCAGCTACTTCGGCCGCCCAAAGAATCCGCTCTTCGTTTGCTTCCCGCTCGCCCCAGGCAATGTTTTCCGCCAGCGTGGCGCTGAACAAAAATGTCTCCTGCGGAACGAAGCCAATTTCCTGGCGCAATTCCTCCGGGTCGTAATTCCTGACATCGACGCCGCCCACTTCAACCAGGCCCGCGGTCGGGTCGAACAGCCGCGGAATTAAGTTGACCAGCGTTGTCTTGCCGCTGCCCGTGTGGCCGACAATCGCCACCGTCTCTCCGGCATGGATGGTCAAATCAATATTGGAAATCGCCTCCCGCTCGCCGAAAGCCATGCTTACGCCGCGAAACCGGATTTCATTCCCTTTAACGACTCCAACCGAGCCGTGACCGTGAGGCCGTGCAATCGTTGGCCGTTCCCGCAGAATCTCATTGATCCGGCCCAGCGACGCCGTCCCGCGTTGCATCAAATTCACCACCCAGCCCAGCGCGATCATGGGCCAAATCAGCATGCCCATATAGGTGTTAAACATGACGAAGCTACCCAACGTAAGCCGTCCCGCCAGCAACTCTCTTCCGCCGTACCACAACACCAGCAGAAACGTGAGCCCGATCAGCGCCTGCAGCAGCGGTGTAAACACGCCCTGAATGCGCGCCAAGCCAATGTTTTCCCGGATATAATCCTTGTTCAGATTTTCAAACTGCTCTACTTCAGCCTTCTCTTGCGCATACGCCCGCACCACTCGCACCCCGGCCAGATTCTCCTGCACCCGGCTGCTGATATCGGAAAACATCTTCTGAATATGTTCGAAGCGGGAATGAATACGCCGTCCGAACAAGATCACGGCCACCGAAACAAAAGGCGCGGGCAGCAGCGAGACCAGCGTGAGCCGCGCATTCGTATGCACCATCACCGCCACCGAAAGAATCAACGTGATGCAAGTCTCGGTCCAATACATGATGCCCGGACCCAGCATCATCCTCACCGCGTTCAGGTCGTTCGTGCTGCGCGCCATAATGTCGCCCGTGCGGTAGCGCGTGTAGAAATCCTGCGAAAGTCCCACCAAATGGTGAAATAGATTGTTCCGCAAATCGAATTCGATATCGCGCGAGATGCCGATAATAATCACGCGCATCCAATATTGGAACAGGCCCTTCAACAGTGAAACGCCCACCAGCAGCGCCGCCATCTGCAGCACAACGCGCATCTGAAAACCGCGCGTTAAAGAATCAATGCCGCTCCGGATCACCAGCGGCAGCGCAGCGGCTAATAAATTCTTGGCAAGCAGCGAGCCGATGCCCAGCGCCATTCCTTTGCGGTAACGGCGCACATACGGCAGAAGTGTAAACAGGCCGTTCAAATGACTACATCCCAGCCCATGTATTCAGCGTTTTCAACCATTCGTACAGAAACGTCTTTTTCCCGCGGCGCGTTTTCCACCAGGTCTCCGGCGTAAAATACCGGTCCGGAGCCGCCACGACGGCAATATTCAGCCACGGATTGGCGTTCCGCCACAGGCTCCGCGCGCGCCGCGTATGGAAGTTGCTGGTCACCAGCAAAATGCTGTGCACGCCGTTCTTCTTTAAATAATCACCCAGGTAGCTGGCCTCCGTTCGGGTGGAGGCCGCTTCTTCCTTAGGAAGGACAACCGGGCGGAAAAGCGCTGCCGGAAACCCTTTCCGCTTGGCGTATTCAATGGTCATGTCCGCTTCATTGCCCAACAGAGAAGGCGGCCCGCTCACCAGCACATACGGCGCATAGCCCGCTTGCGCCAATTCCGCCCCTTTTATGGCGCGCATGCCAAACTCATCGCCGCCCAAAACAACAATCGCATCCGCTTTGCGCGGGCCGTCATCCTTCACAAGGAATCCACCTGCCATCGTCAGAAAGGAAGCGGAAAATAGCCACGCCCCCAACCCCAATAGCAATAAAAGGAAAAGTAGCCAGGGAAGACACCCTCTGCGCCGGACGGGTCTGGCCGAGTGGCGGCGTGGAATGGACAGCGGGCCTAATCCTCACCAGAGGTTTTGGCGCCCGAAGTGGGGGAAGGATCTATTGTATGTGGCCCGTTTGTGTGCGTATGCGAATCCAAACGCCCGCCGGTTTTGAGCGTCTGAAACAAGCGCTCAATCTCCGCCTCGTCGTCTGGTGTGAACAGCCGAACGGGCGGCGTCGCTGCTGACGCTTCCGAATGCTGCTCGTGCTCTTCCAAGTTAGTCCAGTGCCAATATTCACGGTAAGGAACGCCGTCAAACGTAGCCAAGTGCGACCTCTTGCGAAGCTGCGCCAGCAGTAGTTCAATACGGCTAGGCTCTCCGGGATAAACCAGAACTTTAGAGCGGGAATTCGTCAGCTTGATCTGTAAAACCAGCGGGGATAGAAAACGGCTGCGGTTAATCTCCCGAACCTCGCGCCACGCAATGGCGCGCTCGCCGATCGTAAACTGCGTTTCGCCCACGGAAATCAGCGGCCGCGCCGCCAGCCAAAAAAGTCCAGTCGCTGTCAGAATGCAAAGCACCGCTGGAATAAACGCGTAAGGTGCTCTGAAAGCGCAGAGCACGCAAACCAAAGAGCCCGTTAACGCGGCCCAGCCTACGCTCGCGTAGAAGCGCGAAGGCAAAAATCTTTCGACATTCGGCTCCATGACTCCAGGCTACTCCCGCACCTTCATATCGTCAATCATGCTTTTCCACAAACGCTCAGTTCACAGGGTACCGCTAGGCGTTTCAGGCAATGCCGGAGCCCGTTTCATCGCTATGCCGCGGAGCACGTATTCCCGCCAGCTCACCAGCGTGAAAATAGCGCACAATACCAGCGCCGTCGTTTTCAGCCACAAGAATAGCGTCAACGGAAGGGCAGCGTACAGCAGCGTCAGGAAAACCAGCACTAGCTGGAAGAAAGTGCTTACTTTCCCCAACATAGAGGGTAGAAACGTACGCCGGTTGCGGTAAATCCGCAGCAGCAGCGCTCCGCCGGTCACCACCACATCGCGAGCAATTGCCAGAAACAGCATCCAAAGCGGGATCAGGCGCAGCACACCCAAAATGACGAACAGCGTTACCAGCAGAATCTTGTCCGCCAGCGGATCTAATATAGTTCCCAGCTTGCCGCCCGCATCCAGCTTCCGCGCCGCAAAGCCGTCAAACCAATCGGTAAGCCCCGCCAGAATCACCACCACCAGCGCCGTGCGGAATTCCGATTTCACCAGCAGCCAAACGAGAATAGGCGCGGCAATCAGCCGGAGAAGCGTGAGGAAGTGAGGCAGCCAGCGCAAGAACTAAGTTTAATAGCCTACGGCTTTGGCCCGCTCAAAAGTAACAATTTGGTATAGGGAAGGATCGGAGACAATCTTATTCACTAATTGGGCATGCATGGCGTGCCCAGCCTTTTCCGCCACCACGCAGCCTAGCAGCGGCCGCCCGATCAGCGCCAGGTCGCCAATCAAATCCAGCGCCTTGTGCCGGCAGCACTCATCCGGGAACCGCAGCCCGCCAGGATTCGCAACTCCGTCCCGCGTAAAACAAATTGCGTTATCCAGCGTAGCGCCGCGAATCAACCCCATGTCGCGCATCTGGTCCAACTCATACTCGAACCCAAACGTCCGGGCCGGCGCAATTTCACGCGCGTAGCTCTCAGGCGTCACTTCCATTTCCAGGCTCTGGTGGCCCACCATCGGATGGTCGAAAAAATTATGGCAGCGCAGCTCGAATTTGTCCGAAGGTAAAATCGCCACCGATTTCCCGTTCGATTCCACCCGCACCTCCTTCAGAATCTTCATGTAGCGGCGCGGACGGCGTGACTCTCTCCTGCCCGCGCTCTGCAAAAGCTGCACAAACGGTAAACTGCTGCCATCCAGAATCGGCAATTCCAGGTTGTCCAGCTCAATGTACGCATTATCAATGCCCATCCCATACATCACGCTCAACAGGTGCTCGGTGGTCGAAATGAAAATGCCTTTGGGATGCATCAGGCTAGTGGCATAGCTGACGCGCTCCACATATTCCCAGCTGGCCGGAATTTGCGTATTCGCCAAATCCGTCCGTAAGAACACAATGCCTGTCGCTGGCGGCGCGGGCGTGATTCGCAGCTGAACTGGCGCTCCATGATGAAGCCCTATCCCTTGAACTTCGACCGGTCGGCCAAGCGTAGTTTCAACAGTCATCGCGTAAGCAACAGGATAGCAGGGAGTGTCCTAATTAGCTGATTACAGAGCGCTTGTATCTATATAAATGTGTCGTTATTGCAACAGCTTCCCATGAAATACATCATTCTTGTAGCGCTTTTGCCGCAACAAGGTAACCAAACCCCGATTGCGGTCGTTTATAGAGAATACCTAAAAGCAACTATTACATGCGCAACAAACTTCTTCGTGCCCTCCCGTTTGCCATCGCTCTTCCGCTCTTCTTATTAGGTCAGGATAAAGTCGATCTGTCCGTGATCAACCGGATCAAGACCGAAGCCTTCACGAACTCGAAGGTGATGGATACCATGTTTTACCTGACCGACGTGCACGGTCCTCGCCTCACCAACTCACCCAATTACAAATCGGCTGGCGACTGGACGGTAAAACGCCTGGAAGAATACGGGCTGGTGAATGTGCATGAAGAAAAATGGGGGCCGTTTGGCCGTGGCTGGGCCAACAAATACTTCGAAGCGCACATGCAGGAGCCGCAATTTTCATCTCTCTTCGGCGTCCCCCTAGCCTGGACCGGCGGCACCAACGGCAGCGTCTCCGGCGAGCCCATGCTCGTCACCATCCGCACCGAAGCTGACTTCGACAAGTACAAAGGCAAACTCAAAGGCAAAATCGTCATGACCACCGCGCCTAGAGAGTTGCCGTTCCCCGACAAAGCAGAAGCCCGGCGCTACACCGACGCGGACTTGGCCGACGAATCCGAAGCGCCTGAGCTCGGCCGTCCTAGCCGCGGACCTGGCCAACGCGCGGGCGGTCCGCCCCTATCCCGTGAAGAGCGGATGCGCATGCAAGATAAGTTGGCGCAGTTTTACCGCGATGAAGGCGTCGTGCTGATCCTCTCCGCCGGTCCGCAAGGCGACGGTGGAACCATCTTTGCCGCTTCCGGCGGAACCTACGATCCGAAGAAGCCGGTTGCCATCCCAGCCGTCGCCCTCATGCCGGAGCATTACAATCGCATCGCCCGCCTCTTAGCGCATAAAATCCCGGTCAAACTCGAATTCAATATTCAAAACGAGATTTACAACGATAATCCCGATTGCTTCAACATCCTCGGCGAAATCCCCGGCACGGGCCCACACAAAGACGAAATCGTGATGCTCGGCGCACACTTTGATTCCTGGCACGGCGGCACTGGAGCCACCGATAACGGCGCCGGCAGCGCGGTCATGATCGAAGCGGCGCGCATCCTCAAGGCCGCCAACCTTTCCATGGATCGCACCGTCCGCATCGGACTATGGGGCGGGGAAGAGGAAGGCTTGCTGGGTTCCAGAGCCTACGTGATGGAGCATTTCGGTGACCGTCAAACCATGAAGATCACCGCCGAGCACGCCAAGCTCGCTGGCTATTTCAACTACGATAACGGCACCGGCAAAATCCGCGGCGTCTATTTGCAAGGCAACGACATGATGCGGCCCATCTTCGAATCCTGGCTCGCGCCCTTCAAAGATCTGGGCGCAACAGCCATCTCTATTCGCAACACCGGCGGGACGGACCACCTCTCCTTTGATGCCGTCGGCCTGCCCGGCTTCCAGTTCATCCAAGACCCCATGGACTACGACACCCGCACCCACCACTCCAATATGGATGTGTATGACCGCATCCAAGCAGGCGACCTGATGCAGGCCTCCGCCATCATCGCGTCATTCGTCTACAACACCGCCACCCGTCCCGAAATGCTTCCCCGCAAACCCCTGCCCACCGCCCCCACCCGGCCAGCCACAAACTAGCGGAAAGTACCTGTGGCGTCATTTAATACCAAAGTCGTCCACAATTAACCGGGTGTCGACAGTGACATGCGGCGAAATGGCGTGAAACGCCCAGAGATGGACCCATGCGTTTCCAGTACGCATAGTGAGGAACGATTTCATGAGTCCGGGCGGAAAGAAGGTGAGAAAGACAAAAACGACGGATGCCGCGGAACTCGCCATCGTGCCGTAGCGCGTCCAGGATTCGAACAGATGCATGGCGGGGTAGCTGGCGGCGCCCAGCAGGTAACCAGTTAGGGGAGAGGTCAGTTTGACATAACGGGGCAGCAGAATGCCGTAGAGCAAAATCATAATCGGTAGATCGGTCCCCGCCATATTCAGCAAGAAGGATGCGAGACCGCCCAGGAATTGCTGACGAGGCGAGAGCTCGAAGCTGTTAGGTCCGGCGAGATCGAGCAAGCAACTGATCAGCAGAATCACTGCGATGACAAGGCAATCATTTTTGAGATTCGCGGATTTTAGGTTGAGGGCCTGGTGGGAATAGCCGCGGCGTCGAAAGGCAATGTAGGGGACCAACGCGAGCAAGATGCCGTTATAGGCCGCCCAGGTGCAGACTTCGAGCGGTGACTGAATACGCGTGGCGCCCACTACCGATCCATTCAAGTGCATGGCGATGCCTTCGCTAAAGAAGTGAAGGCCGAGATAGCGGCCGGCCAGCATGACCAAAGCAATGTAGATCCACAATGACAACGTCTCTTTTTTCGCAATGGCGCAGTCCGGCGCACGCAGCTCCAGTTGGGGAAACGGCCGGCCACGTGCCAGGAAGAGTACGATTCCCATCTCGACGAGGAGGACGGCAATAGCGATGGAAGAAAAAAGAATGGCGGAGATGGGGGGCATTCTGCGCAAGGCAGGTATGTTCAAAGGGATTCCATCACGACTCAGCAAAATGCCCGAGATGCTCAAAAGCAGCCAGAGAAGAAACGCGATTTGAATGCTACGGCTTTTTAGCAAAGTGGCAATGCCGGAGCTTGTGCGGATCATATTCCATGAATACACCTCGCCCCCAGCCTGGGTAGCGTTCCGCGCTTAAGTACGCCGGGCCGCATCATGCCGGTAATCTCCCCGGCTCAAAGATTTTTCCAGCCAAACATACAAGCAAATAAACAAATACCGGCTGCCCATCTCTTTAATCTTCAGCTTGGAAACCCCGGTTTGCCGGTTACGCCAGGTAATCGGCATCGTCGTCCAGCTAAATCCCCGCACAATCGTTTTGAGCGGCAATTCCACCGTCAAATTAAAATGCGGCGACAACAGCGGACGGCAGCCGTCAATCGCCACGCGCCGGTACGCCTTGAAAGCGTTAGTCGTGTCATTCAGCTTGTAACGAAAAAGAAGCCGGATAAACAGGTTCGCCAGCCGGTTGATCCGCAGCTTCACCCATGGATAATCAACCACGCCCCCGCCCTTCACAAAGCGCGAGCCGAAAACCGCGTCCCAGCCTTCATTCAGCAGATCCCAATAGCGCAGCACATCTTTGCTATCGTCTGATGCGTCCGCCATCATCACCACCACGGCGTCGCCCGCCATGTGGTCGAATCCGTAAATAATAGCCCGCCCAAATCCGTGCAGGCCGTTATTTTGCAGCGGCTTCAGCGTAGGAATGCTCTGCCGCAAAGCCTCCAGCTTCGTCCAAGTGGAATCCGTGCTCCCGTCGTCCACCACCACAATTTCGTGCGGCACGTGCCGGTTGTACAGCTCGCGATACAGATCCGCCACCGTCGATTCAATACAGTCTTCTTCATTCCGCGCCGGAATCACGACGCTGAGCAACCGCAACGGGGTGTTTAGCGCGCGCACCGGCGCGGTCACACTGCTCCGATGCGCTTCAGCCAATCGGGGTTTTCCTGCACATGCGTGGCAATCTCATCCAAAATGGAGGTCAAGGAACGTTTGGGCTGCCATCCAAAATCCCGCGTGGCGCGCCGCGCATCCATCACCACCCAGGGGATATCAAATGGGCGCGGCCGGTGATCCGCCTCAGGCGCGTGGCTGCCAAACCGTTCATCGCACCAGGCCGTCAATTGCGCCAGCGACATCGCGTTATCGCGGCCGCCGCCCACGTTATAGGTAGCGTCTCCGGAAGGCTCTTTCCCTAATATCTGTAGCGTCAGCAAATCGGCCAGATCATCCGGGTGCATGGCGTCCCGCACCTGGTACCCCAAGCCGCCGAAACCGATATACCGCAGCGGCAGCCGGGCCGCATGAGCATGCAGCCAGTACGAAAAAATGCCTTGCTCCGCCGTTCCAAATTGGCCCGGCCCGGCCATCACGCCGCACCGGTTTACCCAGACTGGAAATTGGAACGTATGGCCGAATTCCCGCGCCATAATCTCGGAAGCCAGTTTGGTGGCCCCGTAAAGCGAAACAGGCGGACGCGTGGGAAACTCTTCCGTCAATCCTTGCCGGCTTACCCCCTCGATTCTGTTTTTCGTGCTGTCCAACCGGAATGCGCGTGCCACCTCATTCATCGGCAAAGCGGCCAAATCCGCCACCGAATAAACCCGGCTGCTGCTCAATAAAATCAAACCCGGCTTGTGCTCGCGGCAATACTCCAGCAGGTTCAGCGTGCCCACCAGGTTATGTTCGGTCAGCTGCCTGGGGCTCGATCGCCCATCCACCCCCGCCAAAACACTCGGGTTCGCGGCCGCGTCAATCACCCAATCGCACTTCGGCAATGCCTCCACATCGCTGCGCATCCGCAAATCGCAATGAATAAAGCGGATGCCGCGCGCGTTAGCCTTGCTGCGGTTGAGCTCCGACCCCGGACGCATCAGATTATCAACGCCGGTGATTTCCAAATCGGGAATCCGCTCCAGCAGCGCCAGCGCCACCCGATTCCCTACAAATCCGCAAGCGCCTGTAATCAGCAGTCTCACGCTGCCATCACTTTCTTAATTTTCATTTTTTGCAAACCACTGGATATTGTCGCGCATGGCTCACTGGCATTCTCGCGGCTCTCCCACCGCTAACCAATTCTCCGGGTGCGGAGCGGAAATGGTCAGCGTCGCCCCCGCGCCGTGCAGCGGAATGCGGGCATACGTCCACGCCGTTTCTCCGTTTTGAAACGAAACCGCCGCGCCGTTTGCCATGACCGAAAGTCCTCCCACCGAAGGGCCATGCAATAGCGGCAGCACTAAGCATTGGCCGGCCGGCGCGGGAAAACTAGCTGTAAGAACCCCATTTTCCTTTGGGCCCTCGTGTTTCCAATGATCGCCTTCCCAGTGCCTCCGGCTGCTATAGACGCCCCCCGGACCCGTACCCAGCCATCCCTCGGCCGGCAATTCGCCATGCTGTTTCCAGCCCGGATTCACGGTCCATGCGATGCCGCTGATCGCCTGGCCCACGTTCTCAGGCGCAACGGCCGTGATTTCAGGAACACGAACCGGTTCTCCTAGCGATACAAGTTGATGCTTTCTGATGAGGTACGGTTGGAAAAAACTCGACTCTATGCTGAGGTTGACAAAACCCACCCAGCCCAGCGAAGGAGGCGTTTGCAAACCCAGTAATCGGTCCGGAAACAAATCCCCCAGCTTGCTGCCAAACCCCACGATGAGCCCTGCCTCGTTCACCAGCACAATCTCGCGGGCATCTTCACGATCCCGGCTGGAATCCACCCAACCCGCCACTTCAATGCCCGATTGCACGGGGTGCAGATAAGTAACCGCGCCGAAGCCCCGCTGTTTCAGCATCCGGAATGAATCCTGCAAAGGCTTCCCGATCAACCCACAGCGCCGGTCGCTAAAAACAGAAAGATGTTTATCCCGGAGTTCCCGAATCAGCGGTTGAACCACATTCGGATCGGGAAAAACCTTCAGGATAAGGTTGGGATCGACAATGCCGTCGCGCAGCGCAATCGTAGCCGCTTGCCGCACGGAAAATGTCGCATCCTGGTCGCGCAGCCACCAGCGTAGTTTCGGAAAACCCAATAGCGAAAGCACGGCGGCTAGCACACAAATCTGAGCCGGCGAAAATATCTTCCAGCCGCACGCGCCGGACATCCAGATCACCATCATCACCAGGACGGCCCAGTTCATCAGCGGCGTCGAAAGATAGCGCTGCGCTTCCGCTGCCAGAAAGTGGGGATCGGATGGATCCATCCGCCCTGCCGCCGTCAACAACGCCGTCAGAACAGCAAAGAGATACAGCCCAAAAAAAAGAGCGCTGGCCGGCGCAGCCAGCAGCCGCTTTCGCGCCGCGATGCAAAACAAAGTGACCGCAATTCCCAATCCGCCCAAGCCCAGGTTGACGCCGAAATACGTGCCTTTCATGCCGCCAAAAGGCATACCCAGATACGCGCCCACAAAGTCGAGCGAATAGAGCGGATACACGAAGAAATTCTTCAGGTTGATGCTTCCCGAAAATCGGTAGCCGGTGAAGTAAAGGCCTATCGACGCAACGCCCACGGCCGCCAATAGCCAGGTTCGCTTCCCTGGCAAACGGAGCGCCAGCGCCGCTAACACCAGCACCGGCCACAGCAGCATGCCATTGCCCGATGAGAACGTGGCCACCTCGGCAAAAGCCAGGGAAGCGGCGAAATACCATCCACCGCCGGACCGTTTGGCGAAAGTCAACAAGCCTAAAGACGCCGCCACGGTAAACTGGAGCATCGTCCACTGCAGCAAAAAAGTATCCGCCAGAAAACCAGCGCTTCCCTGCCAGCCCATAATGATGGCGCCCAGCAAAACCGCCGCAATTTGCAGCGAAGGAGAAAGCCGCCCACTGGCATGGAGTATCCAGCCGAGGATGGCCAATATTCCTAGGTAGCAAAGCACGCTAACACAAACCGGAAAAATCTGCTGGCCGCGGAATAACAGCATGTCCAGCGCAAAAACAATCTCAGGAAAGAGGATGCGATGCTCGTTGTGCTGAACCCACAAGACGCTAACATCAAGCGCCCGGTATCGTTCTAAGTGCGCCGCAACGTCCCAGTAATCCCACACCGGCAGCGGCGTGTAATAGCGTCGAATCCGTTGAATTGTTTCAATCCAGTGATAGACCGCCCACAACAGCAGCGGAACGATAGCCCAAATCGAACTCCGGCGATTCGTCTCCAACTCGGGAGGATAACATCTTAATGGCTACATCCTCGAACGCCTGCTAGTTGCCACAAGCACTTTTGCTCAATGCCATAATACTGATCTAAGTAAGTGGCCGATGTCATTTACTTAAGCGCGATGCGGATAGTCCGCGTCAATTTCCCACCGTTCAAACTACTGAAACTGAGCGGGAAGCGTAAGCGACCCATTACGTTCGGCTACTCACGAATGCGCCTTTCCAGCGGCGTAGCACGTGAAGACCCGCGTTAGAAGCGAGTTACGCGCTTGCCAACTTTGGTAGCGTACTCATAAACGGCTCGAAAGTCATCCCGCTTAAGTTCGGGATAGTCGTCCAGAATCTCGTCTTCGGTCATGCCGCCAGCAAGCCAACTGAGTACATCCCACACAGTAATGCGGAGATTGCGAATGCACGGCTGTCCGGACCGCTTCCCTGGCTCGATTGTAATGGCGGAAGTCACTATTCCGGAGCATAACAGGCTATCTTGCCGCCGCTAAAGACCAATTGCGCCAGAATAGAACGAATGCGTCCGTACGAAGAGTTATTGATATCGGCAAGCCAGACCGGCCACGTGCTTAAACGCGAAAACATCTACGGTTCGGGACCACCGGTCGATCAACTCTGCCAGGAAGCCCAGACGATGGTGACCACGCACTGCACTAAAAGCGTAGTCGATTTCGGAGCCGGATGCGGCGCGTTACAACAATACTTGCCCTCATCCGTTCGTTACCTCGGAATCGAAAGCGACCCCAACGCCGTCGAGATGGCCAAGCAAAAGGGAAGAAACGTAGTTGTGGGTGATGTCACCAAGACGGATCTTCCCGATAATTCATTTGAGGTCTGCGCCATGCTGGAGGTGCTGGAGCACATCGACGCATACGAGGCCGTGCTGCAGGAAGTGCACCGCGTGACAGCCTCCAAATTCATCATGACCGTGCCCAACATCGCGGTCCTCCCCATCATGAGCGAGTCCCAGGTCGTGCCTTGGCATCTGCTGGAGGCCACACATGTAAACTTCTTCACGCCCGGCAGCCTGGAAAAAGTATTGAAGAGTGTCTTCAGCCGGGTCAAAGTATGGGAAATCAACGAGTGGTTCAAGCCCGGTTTGCATATGAACATTGCGGCCGTGGCTTGGAAATAGGTCTGGAAATAATCTGATTGCCGAACGCGCCTTTGATCGTGCTTTTCGCCATGCGGAGTGCCTCCGCCGCATGGCTTTGCGGCAGCATGATGTTGACTTTAGAGAAGACCTCGAACTCCGCCGCTTCGCCCTCAAACAAGAAAAAACCGAATTCGAAATCACGCTGCTCGAAGCCAAAGCGGAGGTCTGCAACGCCAAATCAGCCGCGCTGAAAACGCCGGGGTCACCGCCGCGCCGCTCTCAGGCCGTTCCGCCGTCCGCCCACGGATCGTAGCTGCCGATACTCCAAATATGCCCTTCCGGATCGCGGCAAGTAAACGCACGTCCCCCGTAGTCCATATCTCTAATGTCAATGACCATCTGAGCGCCCGCGGCCTTGGCCGTCGCGTAAACTTTGTCGCAATCGGAAACCACCAGGTAAGGCGTTTGCGTTTCCTTCTCGCCAATTTCCACCGGTTGCGTCAAAAGCTTGCTGTAAGCAGTGTCTGTACTTAGTGAACCCAACATCACCATGCCGTTTCCAAAGGTGAGCTGCGCATGCCCAATAGTTCCATCGGGATTCGGATACACCGCCGGTTTCTCAAAGCCAAATGCCATGCACAACCAATCGATAGCCGCCGGAGCATCTCCGTAACGTAGCGCCGGAATCACCGTGGATCCGCTCTTGTTTGACATCTCTCTGTTCTCCTATCCAAAGACATATCTCAACCGGCGCAGGTTTCAAAGGCAAGCTAGGGAAAAGGTATCGCGGTAACCTCGATTTGCATTTGCTGCTTCGCATCCAAGAAGTCGGATGAAAAGATCAAGGTTGGTTTTTTAAGTGGCACGGCCAGCGTTGAACCCCATTGATTCTGGCGGGTAACAGGGAGGTTCGGGGCGGAGGGGTCTCCTGAGGAACTGGTGACATCAACCTTTACGAACAGCGATAATCGATTGTCCGCCTCCGTGATGACGCGGGTGTCGATCCTTACGCCCAGATCGACGTTCACCATTTGCGATGAGTTTGGGCTTTGTTTTGTTACCATGATCCGGCTACTGGTCCTAATAGAACTGTCAGACTTATCTCCCAACGCCACCATCGAATAGGCTCGTGAGTTCAGAGTTTTTGCGCCCTCCACTTCCTTGACTACGAACTCAAGCTTGTAAGACTTGACAGGTCCGGCGTCTTGACCAAAAGCCGTGCCGGCAGCCATCGCCACTGCCAAAAGCGCGGGAATCCATCTCTGAGACACATACATAAACTGGTCCTTTCTACTGTTCGTCACTCATCGGAATCGGCGGGATTACGATAGGAGCAATTGCTATAGGCTCATCATGCCCCTGCCGCAAACTGTCCAATACCTGCGCCGCTTCATCAGGATTCTCTGAAACCAGCGTCACCATCAGGCGTTCTTGTCTCGTCAAGGGCGACGGCGTGGGAAACACCGGTCCTTTCGGCAAAGCTCTCACTCTATGGACATGCGCGATGTGCGGCCGGCGCTGCGGCTCCGAAATCTGAACTGGCGTCGGCTCGAAATGCGGCGGCCTGTTTACAACGGCAACGGCTACCGGGCGTGGTTCGATCTGCCCTGTCCGGATCAATACCAGCCCAGTAATCGCCACCGCCGCAAATCCGACAGCCCAAACCGCACGCCAACCGATCACACTGCGCCGTGGCATTTTCGCCATGCCAATCCGCGCAATAATCCGCTCTTCCATCCCCGCCAGCGGTTCCGCCTCGGGATAGCTCGCAATGCCCTTTTCAAGAATTGCGTCCAATTCGTCCCGGTTAGCTGCCATAACGATCTCCCATGACCAACGCCAATTTCTGTTTCAACACCGCCCGCGCCTTCATCAAGCGCGTCCGCACCGTCCCCTCCGGAATTCCCAAAATCCGTGCAATCTCATGCGACTTCAACTCATCAATGGACGACAACGCAAGCGGCAATCGCAATTCCTCCGGCAGCGCGTCCATCAAGCGGTGAACCACCGCCGACCAATTTGCCTGAACCACCGCTTGCTCCGGCGTCTCATCCGCCGAAGGCGGCTCCGCATTCAACTCGTCGTTGCTTCCGGAGTCCCGCCCCTTTGGCAGCCGGTCAACAGAAATGCGCCAAGCCACGCGCGCCAGATAAGCGCGTTCATCTTTCATCTTTTCCCATTGCGACGTCCGGTACAGTTTAAGAAACACCTCCTGCACCACGTCTTCGGCATCATGCGAATTTCTCAGCACCGCATAAGCCACGCGAAAAACAAAGCGCGACTGCCGCCCCACTAACGCCGCAAATCTCTCATCACAACCGGCGATGTCTTGCTCATCCGCCAACACGGTTTCTCCCAGCCCGATCTGTTCGGAGTGCCCGGTCATATTCCTTCGACAATACTCAAACGCTAAGACCGTCCCCGGCCGCCCGCTGTTCAACTATTTTTGCCTCCCCACCTGTGCGTCCAAAATGCCGAAACTGAGCGGGAAGCGTAAGCGCCCCAAGATCTTCGGTTGCTCAAACCGCCCACCGCAAAACCCGCCATCTCAGCCGCTTACCCGCACCCAGCCCCCAAACCCATTCACCCCCTGTGATGAAATGAAGGTGCACCGGGCCCCCTGCCGCGACGTTTGCGCCAGAACCCCGGTGCTTAGGTTTATATTTTGAAGACTAGAAGAATCCGTTCCACAACCATACTCTGCGTACGGCGCAACGGCAAAGTAGTTCTTGCCGGCGATGGCCAGGTCACTATGGGCGCTGAAGTATTGAAAAGTGGCGCGAAAAAACTGCGGCGTTTCTACAACGGCAAAATTATCTCCGGCTTTGCCGGCTCCACCGCCGACGCCTTTGCTCTCTTTGCCCGTTTCGAAGCCAAGCTCGAACAACATAGCGGCAATCTGCCCCGCAGCGTCGTAGAGCTCGCCAAGGAGTGGCGTACCGATCGCATGCTGCGCCACCTGGAAGCCCTGCTGCTTGTGGCCGACACGCAAAACATGTATATTGTCAGCGGCACCGGCGACGTAATTGAGCCCGACAGCCCCGTGGCGGCCATCGGCTCCGGCGCGCCTTTCGCCAAGTGCGCGGCCGTGGCTTTAATCGAAAACACGAACTTGAGCGCCCGCGAGGTGGTCGAAAAATCCATGAAGATTGCCAGCGACACGTGCATCTATACCAACGAAAACGTCACCATTGAGGAACTGGCCTAATGGTTATCTATCTGCCCCAGCAATCTTCCGATGAAACTCCTTTGCTCGACGAACTGACTCCGCGCGAAATCGTAGCCGAGCTCGATAAGCACGTCGTGGGCCAGGCGGACGCCAAGCGCTCCGTCGCCATCGCTTTGCGCAACCGCATCCGTCGCCAAAAGCTGGAACCCGAAATGGCCGAAGAGGTCATGCCCAAGAACATCCTTATGATTGGGCCCACCGGCGTCGGCAAAACGGAAATCGCCCGGCGGCTCGCCAAGCTTTCTAACTCTCCCTTCCTCAAAGTCGAAGCCAGCAAATTCACCGAAGTCGGCTACGTCGGCCGCGACGTCGAATCCATGATTCGAGATCTCGTGGATGTCTCCATCGACATGGTTCGCGAAGAGCGCCTGGAGCAGGTGGCCGACCGCGCTGAACAGTTGGCGGAAGACCGCCTGCTTGATCTGCTTATGCCGCCTCCGCCCGAGTCTCCGGAAAGCGTGGAGCGCACCCGCGAAAAGCTGCGCGAAAAGCTCCGTGCCGGCAAACTGGACGATCGAACGGTAGAAGTCGACGTAAAAGAGCGTGGCCCCACGTTTGAAGTCTCCACCAACGGCAACATGGAGGAGATGGATATCAACCTGAAAGACATCATCCCTGGCCTGTTTGGGCCGCGCACCAAGAAACGCAACATGCGTGTCTCCGAAGCCTTGGAATATCTCATTCAGGAAGAAGAGCAGAAGCTGATCGATATGGATCAGGTCACGCGTATCGCGCTGGAGCGCGTGGAGCGCAACGGCATCATCTTTCTCGACGAAATCGATAAGATCGCCGGCCGCGAAGGCGGTCATGGCCCGGACGTCAGCCGCGAAGGCGTGCAGCGTGACATCCTGCCCATTGTGGAAGGAACCACCGTCAACACCCGCCACGGCTTTGTGCGCACTGACCATATTCTTTTCGTGGCCGCCGGCGCGTTCCATGTTTCGAAGCCCTCTGACTTAATCCCTGAGTTGCAAGGCCGCTTCCCAATTCGCGTCGAATTGAAAACGCTCACTGAAGCCGATTTCATCCGCATTTTGAAGGAGCCCAAATCGGCGCTCATCAAGCAGTATTCCGCCTTGCTCGAAACCGAAGGCATCAAGCTTACGTTTTCCGACGACTCGCTGGTCGAAATTTCAAAAATAGCCGCTCAGGTGAATGAGAGCGCTGAAAATATCGGCGCGCGGCGTCTGCACACCATCATGGAAAAGCTGCTCGAAGACATCTCCTTTGATGGTCCCGACCTGAAGAAAAAGAACGTTCGCATTGATGCTGTTTACGTGCGCAAACAGCTCTCGGAAATTGTCAAAGATCAGGATCTCAGCAGGTACATCCTGTAGTGCGTGGCGCTTTAACCCTGTCTCTGCTGGGTTTTCTGTTGTTTGCAAGCTGCGGTTATGTGGGCCCCGTGCTACCTCCCTCGCCGCAGTTGCCGAATGCTGTCACTGGCCTGGTCGCCATCCAGCGCGGCGGCGACATTCTGATCGCCTTTCAAACGCCTCCGCGCACCACCGACAGCCTTCCGGTCAAAAGCCTTTCCAGCATAGATCTGCGCGTCGGTCCGGAAGTTCCGCCGTCGCCGTTTGATTTCAACCGTTGGGCCGCTTCCGCCAGGCAATATCCCGTCCCCGCTCCCTCCCTGGGTGATCCGCATGATCCTCAGCCCGCCGCCGTTTCTACAACGATTCCGGCATCCGATTGGGAAGGCCGGCGCGTGGTGGTAGCGGTCCGCACCGCCGTAAAAAAAGGCGAAGATCATTATTCGGCTTGGTCGAATCGCATTACGCTCAATGTCATTACTCCGCTATCGCCGCCCGTGATTACGGCTGAGGCCACCGCCAAAGGCGTCCTGTTGCACTGGCCGGCAGCCGCCGGCGTGAAATACCGCGTCAGCCGGCAAGGTCCCACTGAAACCGCCCCGGCGGAAGTGGGTATTGCGGAGCAAGGTTCGTACCTTGACGCCTCGTCGCAATTCGATATCAAGTACACATATACTGTCGTTGCTCTACGGGAAACGGCCGAAAGCCTTGCCTCCGAACCCGTGTCCATAACGCCCATCGACAAATTTGCCCCTTCAGTCCCCGCCGGGCTCACCGCGCTGGTCGGTCCCGGTTCCATCGAACTCTCCTGGCAGCGCAGCCCGGAATCCGATTTGGCAGGCTATTACGTCTACCGCTCTGTGAACAATTCACCTCTCCAACGGCTAGGCTCAATGACCAATCTGCCGCTCTATAGCGATCACGCGGTTGAAGCCGGCAAAGCCTATCGTTATCAAGTCAGCGCCGTGGACAAGAAGAATAACGAGAGTGATAAGTCCCCCCCCGCCGAGGCCACGTTCTAGTTCCTTTGCCCTCGCTCAATCCGCTTACAATACATATGCTAGGATCGAAACCATGTGGGCTAGGTCGTGTCTGGGAGCTCCTGATTGCCTGATTTCCTGACGACGTTGATAGCGTCCTTCCAGGAATTCTTACTCCTCGCTGGCCGGTCACTTCGCAACCTTTTCCGCAGCCCGCACTACTACGACGATGTCGCTTTGCAGATGGACATCATCGGTGTCGGTAGTCTTCCCATCGTGGTTTTGACGGGCGCCTTTAGCGGAGCCATCATCGCCTTGCAAATGGCCCGCGCGCTTAATACGTATGGGGCCAGTACTGAAGTCGGCACCATCGTATCGTTAACTCTTGTCCGCGAATTGGGACCTGTGTTGACCGCTCTTTTGGTGGCGGGCCGCAATGCTTCCGGCATCGCCAGCGAGCTGGGCTCCATGAAGGTGACTGAGCAGATTGACGCCATGCGCGCGCTCGGCACAGATCCGATAAAGAAACTCGTCACGCCCCGGCTCATCGCCACCGCGATCATGCTCCCCTTGCTCACCATCATTGCCGATGCCATCGGACTCATCGGAGCCTATCTGGTCGCGGTGCCGCTGCTTCACGTAATCTCCGGCGGTCAATATTGGACCTCATCCTGGCAAGCGCTCGTGATGAATGATTTGGCGCAGGGCTTGCTCAAACCGTTCATCTTCGGCATGATCATCGCACTCGTCGGTTGCTTTTACGGCCTGCGCACTACCGGCGGCACGCAAGGCGTCGGCCACTCCACCACACAAGCCGTGGTGTCCGCTTCCATTTGGATCTTCGTTGTAACGTTTTTAATAGACAAGATCTTTGTCGGCCTCAAATAAATCGTATGTCCGCCGAGCCCATTCTCGAGTTTAAAGACGTAAGCCTTCGCTACGGGGAAAGCTGGGCGCTGCGGAATATCTCGCTCACTCTCGAACCGGGTGAAACGCGCATCATCTTCGGCGCGGCCGGCAGCGGAAAAACCACGCTGTTGAAAGCGGTCATCGGCTTGGTGCGAGTGGACCAGGGCAGCGTCAAACTCTTCGGAGAGGATGTGACCAGGATGAGCGAGAACGAGTTGTTTTTGTTGCGCCACCGCGCCGGCTTCTTATTCCAGGAAGGCGGCCTATTCGATTCATTCACCGTGGGTGAGAATGTTGAATATCCGCTGGTGAACCAGCCGGGCCTCGCGAAGGCGAAGGAACTCGACACCGAAAAGCTGGTCCGCGATACCTTGCGCTTTGTCGAACTCGAACAAACGTTCGACAAGTTTCCATCCGAAATCTCCGGTGGCATGCGCCGCCGCGTCGGAATCGCACGCGCTGTCGTGACGGAACCTCCTTTGGTTCTATACGATTCGCCGACCGCCGGTCTCGATCCCATTACCGCCAATACCATCATGGCTTTACTCGCCAAAGAGCGCGACGTTCGTAATAGCGCCTCGCTAGTGGTCACGCACCGCTACCAGGATGGCGAAATTATGGCAAATTTCCGCTACGATTCTGAAGAAGAAGAGCTGCTGCCCGACACGAAGGCCCGCACCAGATTCATGGTGATGAAGGAAGGCGAAATTGTTTTTCTTGGAACGCGCCAAGAACTGGAAAGCTCAAGCGACGAGTACGTAAAAAGATTCCAGAGACACGAGGATAGGCATGCCCAGTAAAGAGAAAGTAAGTCTCGCTCAGTTGAGAGTAGGAATTTTGGGCATCGTCGCCATGACGTGCCTGGCGCTTCTGGTATTTCTACTCACCGGCAACATGAGCTGGTTCACCAAAGAAACACCGCTGCATCTGTTCACCTCCGATGCGTCCGGCCTCAATCATGGAGCGCCGGTTCGCATCAACGGCATAGAAGCAGGGAAGGTTGACAAGGTTGCATTGTCCGGTGACACCAATCCCGCGCGAGTCATCCGCGTCGACTTCAATATTTCGGGCGACATGATCAAGCAGATTCCCTCTGATTCCATCGGTTCAATTTCTTCCGACAATCTGCTAGGCAGCAGCAAGTTCTTGCAGATCAACAAAGGAACCAGCCCCACTTTGATCCAGGCGGACGCCACCCTCAAGGCCGCCGACACGCGCCAATTCGATCAGTTGGTCCAGCAGGGCTACAACGTGCTCGATTCTCTGCAGCTCATTCTGGGTAAAGTGCAGGATATCGTCGGGCAAGTGGAAGTCGGCAAAGGCACTATCGGCAAATTGCTAGTGGATGAAACTCTGTACAACAGCCTCCAGGCCACCGTGAACCAGGTCCAGTTACTCTCGACCACTTTGAATTCGAAGAACGGCACCATCGGGCATTTGGTAAATGATGATGCGCTCTACACTCAGTTGCAAGGCATTATTACCAAAGTGGATGATCTGACGCAGGGCTTGCAGTCCGGGCAGGGAACCGCCGGCCTGCTTTTGAAAGATCCGAAGTTGTATAACCAGGTGAATCAAACCGTCGTCGAGTTGAATACGATTCTCACCAACCTGAACGCCGGCAAAGGCACCGCCGGGCAGCTGCTGACGGACGACAAGATCTCCAAACAACTCTCCACCACGCTCGACAAAGTTAACCTGACCATCGACAAGGTCAATGCCGGCCAGGGAACCATCGGACAACTCATGGTGAACCCGTCGCTGTACGACTCGCTTGATGGCACCACTCGTGAACTGCATGAATTCGTCAAGGATTTCCGGGCAAACCCCAAGAAATTCCTACGCATCCAACTGCACGTCTTCTAGAGACTTACTTCCGTATTAGCAACCCGCTGGGATCTCTCGGATAAACCGGCTCGATAGGAACCACCCTCCGTCCATCGAAAATGGTCATAAACACTTTCGTGTCCGCAAGCTTCACCGGATCAATCTCAAAAATATCGTCCGTCAGCACCGCCAAATCCGCTAGCTTGCCGGGCTCAATCGATCCCTTGCTATTCTCCTCAAAGCTGGCATAAGCCGAGCCCATCGTATAAGCGCGCACCGCTTCCGCCACGCTGATCTTCTGCTCGGGCACCCAACCCTCAGGCCGTTTGCCATCCAGCGTCCGGCGCGTGACCGCGGCATAGATGCCCATCAACGGAACCATTGGCGCCACAGGCCAATCCGAACCGAACGCCAGCGTAGCGCCCGAATCCAAAAGCCCGCGAAACGCATACGCCATCTTGGCGCGTTCCGGTCCAATGCGTTTTTCCGCCCAACGCCCGTCGTCTATCAAGTGATACGGCTGCATCGACGCAATCACATGCAGCTTGCCGAAGCGCGGAATATCCGCCGCTGTTAAATGTTGTGCGTGTTCAATCCGCAAACGCCGGTCGCGCGCGCCATGTTCGCGTTCCAGGCGTTCATAGAAATCGAGAATCGTCCGGTTTGCCTTATCGCCAATGGCGTGAATCGCAATTTGCAGCCCGGCCGCGTCCGCTCCTTCAATGTTGCGCCACATCTTCTCCGGGTCGGCCAATTCCGCGCTCGTGATGCCGCTGGTTTGCGGCGAATCCAGATACGGCTCAAACAGTAGCGCGGTCGTGGAGCCTAACGATCCGTCCGCGAAGCCCTTCACGCCGCCGATATGCAGATACTCATTCCCGAAATCCGCCACAATCCCCACATCCGCCAAACGCTTCCAATTTGTAAGCGGCTGGTGCCCGGAAATGCGTACCGTCAGTTGACCGTTCTTTAGCATCGTTTGGTACGCGCGCAAAACATCGGGCGACGCCGACATGTCTTGCACGCTGGTGACGCCATGCGAATTCGCGTATAACTGCGCCGCCCTGATCGCCCGGATGATCTGCTCTTGCGACGGCGGCGGAATGACGCGCGACACCAGCCCTTGCGCGGCGTCTTTCAAAATGCCCGTGGGGTTGCCCTCCGCATCGCGCACAATCACGCCGCCGGGAACGTCCTTCGTCGTGCGGTCAACCCCCGCCAATTTCAACGCTGCCGAATTCGCCAGCGACATGTGCCCGTCCAGCCGGCTGACGAATACCGGCCAGTTCAGAGTAACGCCGTCGATCAACTGGCGCGTCGGCAATTCCGCCGGCGTCCAGTTTTCGTGATCCCAATCTCCCTCGGTGATCCAAGTGCCCGTGGGCAGCGGCCTCGCGTACATCGCCAGCGTATCGCGGAACTCCTGCTGGCTTTTTGAATAGCGCAATTGCGGTCCCGCCAGGCTCTCTCCGCCGCTGAAGAAATGCACGTGCGCGTCGTTGAACCCGGGAACCACGCGTCTGCCTTCCAGATCGATCTCGGGCGTCTCCGGGAGTTTGAGACTTTGAATCTCAGTGGTTGAGCCGACAGCCCCAATCCGCTTTCCGCATACGGCCACGGCTGCCGCTTCGGGCTGCTTCGGGTTGGCAGTCCAAATTTTGCCGTTGGTCAACACTAGCGTGACGGCGCAAGTCAGCACTATTGGGTTCATACGTACTGCACCTCCTCCTCTATATCGAACCCGAAGCGTTCGCGCACGCGGCTCTTCAACTCTTGAATCACCGCCACTAAGTCCGCCGCCGTACCCGAGCCATCGTTGTAGATTAGGTTCGCATGATATTCGGCCACCTGGATATCTCCGCGCCGCAGCCCCTTTGCTCCCACCTGCTCCAGAAACCAGGCGGAAGGCACTTTTCCTTCGCGCACAATATTGGAAGGCACTTGCGCCTGCACGCTCGCCGGGAGTTCGGCCAACATCAGATTCTTGAAGATGCTCCCGGCACATTTCATCGTGGGAGGATACTTGGCGTCGCGGATCGAGCGAATCCCGTCGGCAATCTTCTTTAGCTCAGCCGTATCTCCTGGAGTAAAGCGCAGCTCCGCCGAAAGAATCAACCACTCTTTCTGCTGCTTGAACACGCTGTCGCGATAGCGGAACTGGCACTCCGCATTCGAAAACATCTGCATCCGTTCGCCGTTCGTGGCATGAACCGCTGTTACCAATTCTTGAATCGAGTGCCCGTACGCGCCGGCATTCCCATACACCGCGCCGCCGAGAGAACCGGGAATGCCTGTCATTGTCTCCAAGCCTTTTAGACCCAAAGCAATGCTCCGGTCCACAACATCCTGCAGAACCGCCCCAGCCTCTACGCGCAATGTTGTGCTCTCGTGTTCAATCGCCGCGCCGGTGTAGCGCAGCACAATGCCGTCAAATCCGCCATCGGAGACAACCAGGTTCGTGCCGCCGCCAATGATCATTCTCCGCTCGCCGTTTTGTGCCAGCGCGTGCAGGGCCGCCCGGCCTGCTTCGGCGCTGGAAGCATCGCCCAGCACAGCCGCCGGACCGCCGATATCGAACCGCGTATAACCAGCCAACGGCTCGTTCTTGATTACTTTGAAATTGGGAATTGCAGTGAGTTGTTTCATCACCGCCGCGGGCACGGGCATTGCCTTTGATTATGCGATAAGTAGTGACATGAGATTGCTCCTGGCCGAAACCGTTCAAGCTTCTCTGCGCTATGCCCGGCAAATGATCCCGGATATAAACCGCGAAATTATCGCTGAACACCCCGAATGGAAAGAGCAAATAGGCGAGAGCGTGAGCGCCAATGGCAATTCTCCGCCAAGGTTAATCAGCCAGGCGGAACCACAACTGCCTTATGGAGAAAGCCCCAAAAGCGGAACTGTCATGCTTTTCATCTTGATCGATGAAAACGGCGTTCCTCAGGACGCCCAAGTCGCGCGGTCCTTGGGCCCAGGCTTCGACCAAAAGGCAATAGAGGTCGTTCAGAAATGGCGCTTTAAGCCGGGAATGAGCAATGGCGTAGCCGTGAAGACTAAGGCGACCGTGGAAGTCAATTTTCCTGTTGTGTCGAAGCAGTAAGCTTCGCCAAACTATCCAACTCAGCGCCGCTCACCCGGTAGACTGTCCAATCATCCATCGATTCTGCGCCTACCTTCTTGTAGAACTTGATCGCGGGGGTGTTCCAATCGAGCACCGCCCATTCCAACCGTGCACAATCGCGTTCCTTGGTGAGCTTCGCCAAATGCGCCAGCAGCGCTTTCCCGATTCCGTTCCGCCGGAATTTCGGCTCCACGAACAAATCTTCCAGATAGATTCCCGCCCGCCCCGCGAACGTCGAGAAGTTATGGAAGAAGACCGCGAACCCGGCCGGCTCCTCTCCAAAATATGCGATCAGCACTTCCGCTTTCGGCTGTTTCCCGAATAGCGATTCCCGCAGCAGCGCCTCGCTAGCCACCACCTTGCTGGATAGTTTTTCATACTCCGCCAGTTGCCGGATGAAGCGTAAGATCAACGGAATGTGGCTCTCCCGGGCCGGAGAGATCGTGATCCTTTCGTCCATTTGTGACATCTTCTGATACTATCGGGTCAGATTACGGATGAAGTTTTTCCTCGATTCAGCGAACCTCGCCGAACTCAAAGCCGCGGCCGAGTGGGGCATCGTAGACGGTGTTACCACCAACCCCAGCATCATCGCCAAAGAAGGCGTTCCAGTGGAAGAACAGGTCCGCAAAATCTGCGGCATCATTGACGGTGACGTCAGCGCCGAAGTGCTTTCCACTACCGCGAAAGAGATGATTGAAGAGGGCCGGCGTCTCTCGAAGATTCACAAAAATATCGTCGTGAAAATTCCGCTGGTCGGCGAAGGCATCAAAGCGGTTAGCGCGCTTTCGAAAGAAGGCATTCGCACCAATGTCACGCTCTGCTTCAGCGCGGCTCAGGCACTGGTTGCCGCCAAGGCAGGCGCCTATATTGTCAGTCCGTTTGTCGGACGCGTCGATGATATCGGCTGGCCCGGCATCGAATTGATCGGCGACATCATGAAGATCTACGGGAATTACAAATTTCCAACCCAAGTGCTGGCCGCTTCTCTACGCGGCCCGCTGCACGTAATTGAAGTGGCTAAATCGGGCGTCCACATTGTCACCCTCACTTATAAGGTGATGGAGCAGTTGTTCCACCATCCGCTGACGGAAAAAGGTTTGGAGCAATTCCTCAGCGACCACCGTAAAGCTTTTGACTTAGTCAGTGCTTGAGTTTAATCAATGTGAGTTGCTGGCTCTTCTTAAGCGGTCCAATATTCCCGCCCATTCCGGTACACCCACTGGCCGCACAACTGCAATCCATTCCCAGCCTTCGCTATCGGCCTTATGCAGCTCCGCATAGAGTGTAGCCGCATAGGTTTCTCTATCGGAAGGCATATCCAGCACGCGGCCTTTGCCCGCCGGTTTCGATGCATGCGGTTCCAGCAAATAGAACGGCGTGCGCGGAGCATAGTGCTTCGGATGCAGCCCAGGTGACTCATGGGGCAATCCGCCGATGTGCGGAATATCCACTTCGCGGTCCCAGAGCATGCCGGTTGCCGCTTCCAACTGGCTTTGCGTAATCATGCCCGGCCGCAGAACCGCCGGAGGCACTCTTCGGAGTGTCGCCACGGTGGATTCAATTCCCACCTGCGTTGAGCCGCCATCCAGAATCATGTCGATGCGCCCGCCCAAGCTTGCCCGCACATGCGCGGCCGTGGTGGGAGAGATCTCGGTAAAACGATTCGCGCTGGGCGCGGCAATTGGAACGCCCGCACGCCGGATCAAATCAAGCGCAATCGGATGCGCCGGAATGCGGATGCCCACCGAATCCAACCCCGCCGTTACCAGGTCGGGAACGATATCGGCCTTCTTCACGATGAGCGTCAACGGCCCCGGCCAGAAGCGCGCCGCCAAGGCTCGTGCGCTTTCCGGCCAAACGGCGGCGATGGTTCTCGCCATGGCTTCGTCCGCAACGTGCACAATCAAAGGGCTGGCGAACGGCCGTTCTTTGGCCGCATAGATCTTGGCCGCCGCTTCCGGGTCCAGCGCGTTCGCGCCCAGCCCGTAAACCGTCTCGGTTGGAAAGGCCACCAAGCCGCCGCGCCGGATGATTTCGGCCGCGGCTTGCATCTCTCGATCAGTCGGGCAATTCATCTTTATCGCTGCCCGCTATCTTGCCGGTCTTGCGCCACACCAAATAAGCATGGATCAGCGAATCCAAATCGCCATCCAGAACCTTATCGATATCGCCAATCGACAACTTGGTCCGGTTATCTTTAATCAAGCGGTAAGGCGCCAGCACATAGCTGCGAATCTGGCTGCCGAAATTGATCTCCAGCTTCGTATCTTCAACCTTTTGATCTTCCGACCGCTTCTTCTCCACCTCGTACTCGTAGAGTTTGGCGCGCAACTGCTTCATCGCGCTGGCGCGGTTCTTATGCTGTGACCGTTCATTCTGGCACTGCACCACGATGCCTGTCGGCAAGTGCGTAAAGCGCACCGCCGATTCTGTCCGGTTCACGTGCTGGCCGCCGGCGCCGCTGGCGCGAAAAACGTCAATCTTCAAATCTTCCGGCTTGATATCAATCTTGATCTCGTCGTCGATCTG
This sequence comes from Bryobacteraceae bacterium, assembly GCA_036488895.1. Taxonomy (GTDB): domain Bacteria; phylum Acidobacteriota; class Terriglobia; order Bryobacterales; family Bryobacteraceae; genus Bog-105. Next base: position 52,302 of record DASXGT010000006.1, read on the forward strand.
CGGATACACGAAGACCGAGGCGAACGACGTATGCCGCCGCGCATTGGCATCGAATGGCGAAATGCGCACCAGCCGGTGCACGCCCACTTCCGATTGCAGCTGGCCGAACACGTTCTCGCCATTGATCTCAAAGGTGACGGATTTAATGCCGGCGCCGTCGCCCTCTTGCCGGTCCGTGATGATCGCCTCAAACTTGTGGCGCTCGGCCCAGCGCAAGTACATGCGCAGCAGCATTTCAGCCCAATCCTGGCTTTCCGTTCCACCCGCTCCGGGGTGAATGGTGATGATCGCGTCGCGGGCGTCGTTTTCGCCGGAAAGCAGCATGCCGGTTTCCAGCACTGCCAGCCGGGCTTCAAACGCTTTCATGTCGCGTTCGATATCCGGCGCTACGTTCTCGCCCTCACGCCCCAATTCGAACAGCGTATCTATATCCGAAATGGCGCCCGTTACCGATCCGGAAGTTTGAATCGCTTCTTCCAGCCGCTTGCGCTGCTGCATGATGCGCTGGCTCTTTTCAGGATTGTTCCAGAAGTTGGAATCGTTGATGCCGCTCTCAAGCTCGGTCAGCTCACGCTGCTTTGCGGGCGCGTCAAAGATAGCTCCGCACAGCTTCACCTTGCTGACGGAGCGTAACATACTCTCTTTCTAACTCTTCAAAAGTCATTCACTTTGTAGTCTACAGCCTGCGCGGTATGGTATGTCTTTCGTTACAATAAAAGAACTGGAAGCAAACGCGCAAAACAGTTCGGAAGCTGTTTGCTGCTCATCCCACTCTCGCAAGCCAAAAACAACATGTCTCAAGGAAATGACCCCGCGCTAGGTATCAATAGCTGGTTGGAGGACGAACTCTACCAGCAATACCAGTTCGACAGCAAAAGCGTAGATGAAGGCTGGTCCGACCTTTTTGTACACGCCGAAGAACCAAACGGTGCCGGCGCCGCAAGCAACGGAGATTCCGCCGTCGCCATAGCCGAAGCGCCGCCCGTGGTGGCGGCTGCACCCGCTCTGGCGCCTGTAAAAGCGCCCGCGCCTGCCAACGGCGTCGTGCCCGCGCCCCCCGCCAGTGGTGCTCCCATAACAAAGACGGAAGTAGCCAAGACTACGCCGGCGCCCCCCGCCAAGGCTGAAGAAAAAGCGGCGAGCGACCAGCTCATTCCTCTGCGCGGCGCGGCTGCCCGAATTGCCGAAAACATGACGGCGAGCCTGGCTATTCCCGTCGCCACTTCGCAGCGCCAAATGCCCGTCCGGGTCATTGAGGAAAACCGCAACATCATCAACAAATACCGCAGCCGCCAAGGCCGTGGAAAGCTGAGCTTCACGCACATCATCGCTTGGGCCATTGTGAAGGCGCTGAAAACCAATCCGGCGTTAAACCACGCTTTTGCCGAAAACGGCGGCGAGCCGTTTCGCGTGGTCCGCGCGCACGTCAACATCGGTTTGGCCGTCGATATCGCGGCGAAAGACGGCACGCGTTCGCTGAAAGTACCGAATATCAAGAATGCGGACGGCATGACGTTCGCGCAGTTCGTGGCTGCCTACGATGATATCGTCGCGCGCGCCCGCACCAACAAACTGCAGGTGGCGGATTTTACCGGCAGCAGCATTTCGCTGACAAATCCAGGCACGGTAGGCACGCTGGGTTCGGTGCCGCGCTTGATGCCGGGGCAGGGTGCCATCATCGCTACCGGCGCCATCGACTATCCTGCTGAGTTCGCCGCCATCAGCGAAGAAAATCGAGCGATGCTCGGCTTGAGCAAAACGCTGATGATCACCTGCACCTATGATCACCGCATCATTCAAGGGGCGGAGTCCGGCGCGTTTTTAGCCAAGCTGCAGCAGTTGCTGCAAGGCGAAGACGGGTTTTACGATTCCGCTTTCCGCGATCTTAAAATTCCGTCCATCCCCATCCGTTGGCAGTCGGACAAGCAAATCACGCCTACGCGCTTCGGTTCGGTCAACACCGATGTGGCCAAGGAAGCAGCCGTCATTCAGCTCATCAACGCCTACCGGATTCAAGGCCACATGATGGCCAATACCAATCCGCTCGGCAGTGATCCGGTCTTCCCCGCCGAACTTGATCCGGCTTCCTACGGCCTTTCCATTTGGGATCTGGACCGTCCGTTTCTCTCCGGCGCGGTGAAGGCTCCCAGCGGGGCCATCGCCTCCTACATGCAGCCGTATGAGACCCTGCGCGAGATTCTGGACCGTTTACGCTCCACCTACTGTGGTTCGGTCGGGATCGAGTACATGCACATCCAGGACCCTGAGCAGAAGCAGTGGCTGCAGGAGCGCATGGAATCCACGCTAAACCAGTGGAAGCTGGACAGCGTGTTGAAGCAGCGCATTCTGAGCCGCTTAATCACCTCGGAAGAGTTTGAGCATTTTCTGCAAACCCGCTTCGTTGGGCAGAAACGCTTCGGCCTGGAAGGCTTGGAGAGCACCATGGTGGCTCTGGACGAAATTCTTGAGCTCTCGGCCAACAACAACGTGCATGAAGCCGTCATCGGTATGGCTCATCGCGGACGCCTGAACGTGCTGGCCAATCTGGTGGGCAAGTCGATGGCGCAGGTCTTCTCCGAATTCGACGGCGAGCCCGATCCCGAAAGCGTGCAAGGCGCCGGCGACGTGAAATATCACCTAGGCGCGAGCGGCGTGCATACTTCCACGGGAGGCAAAGAAATCCTGGTCTCCGTGGCTTTCAATCCCAGCCATCTGGAAGCGGTGGACCCCGTGGTGGAAGGCTTGGTTCGTCCGAAGCAGGACCGTTTGGGCGATACCGAGCGCGAGCGTGTTCTCCCGATTTTGATCCACGGCGATGCAGCGTTCATCGGCCAAGGCGTGGTGGCCGAAGTGCTGCAATTTTCGCAGCTTGACGGCTACAAGACCGGCGGCACCATTCACGTGGTGACGAATAACCAGATCGGTTTCACTACGAATCCGCTCGACGGCCGCAGCAGCCTCTATTGCACCGACATTGCGCTCTCCGTGCAAGCGCCGATTTTCCACGTGAATGGCGACGATCCGGAAGCCTGCCTGCGCATGGCTCAGCTTGCCTACGATTACCGCCAACACTTCAAACGCGACGTGGTGATTGACATCATTGGTTACCGCCGCCAGGGACATAACGAAGCGGACGATCCCAGCTACACGCAGCCGGTGATGTACCGGAAGATCAAAGCCACTCCCACCGTGGCCACTCAGTATTCTGAGCAATTGGTCCGCGAGAAGCTGCTGCCGCAAGATCAGATAGACAATCTGCGTCTGATCGCGAAAACCCGCCTCAACGAGACTTACGACGAAGCCAAGAAAAACCGCGAGCAGTTTGTAATTGAAGAATTTGCCGTGGCTCCGGCGGAGGAGGTGTTCCAACCCATTCCCGCCACTGCTGTCAGCCATGACGCTCTGGTCAAAGTCGTGGATAAGCTCACCACGCTGCCTGAGAATTTCCACCTTCATCCGAAATTGAAAACGCTGCTCGAAAAGCGGCGGGAGGCGCTGAAAGGCGCGCCCATCGATTGGGGTTTCGCGGAAACACTGGCTTTTGCCAGTCTGGTCATGGAAGGCACGCCCGTGCGGTTAAGCGGCGAAGACGTTTCGCGCGGCACCTTCACCCAGCGCCATTTAAAGTTCAGCGATTACGAGACCGGCGAATGCTACCTGCCGATCAAGCATCTGGATCCGGGCCAAGCCAAGTTTGAGGCTGTGGACAGCCTGCTGAGCGAATACGCCGTGATGGGCTTTGAGTTCGGTTACAGCGTGGCTGACCCGTTGACGCTGGTCATGTGGGAAGCGCAGTTTGGCGATTTCGTGAACGGCGCGCAGATCATCATCGACCAGTTCATTGTCTCGGCCGAATCGAAGTGGAACCAGCCCAGCGGCCTGGTGCTGTTGCTGCCGCACGGTTTGGAAGGGCAGGGGCCGGAGCATTCCAGCGCCCGCCTGGAGCGCTTCCTGCAACTCTGCGCCGAGAACAATATTCAGATTTGCAACTGTACGACGCCCGCGCAGTACTTCCATTTGCTGCGGCGTCAAATGCATGGCGGAGCGGACCGCCGCGGCATCCGCAAGCCGCTGATCGTCTTCACTCCGAAATTCCTGCTGCGCTATGCCAAAGCCGCTTCCCGCCTGGAAGAATTGAGTTCAGGTGTATTCCAGGAAGTGATCGGCGACCCCAAATTCCTGGGCGGCCATATTCGCCGCGTGCTGTTGTGCTCCGGCAAGGTGTACTACGATCTGGTCAACAAGCGCGAAGAAGCGGGCCGTAATGATGTAGCGATCATTCGCCTGGAACAACTCTATCCGTTCCCGCTACAGCGCTTGACCGACATTCTGCGGCGCTACTCCGAAGCGGCCGAACTGTTCTGGGTGCAAGAAGAGCCCGAAAATATGGGTGCCTGGTCGTTCGTCGAAGAGCAGATGCAATCCATCATCAACCCGGGTGAGAATGGTGGACCTATTAAACGGCAGCTGCGATATGTAGGCCGCTCCTTGGCGGCAAGTCCGGCGGCGGGCGCGCATAAGGTGCATCATGATCAGCAGGAGGCGCTGGTGGAAGAAGCTTTTTCAGAAGCACCGGGCGCGATCAAGAAGGCGCGCCGTTTAGTTCGCAAAAAGCGCTAGACGTGTTAAGGGCGCTGCCATAGCTGGACCAACGGTTGCTGGTTCAGGTCTCGAATAACGAGCCGGAAATTCGCTTTATGTAGCTCCGTTCGGCGTAGCTGGATCTCATTGAGGTTTGCATAGGGGCTGGTCGCGACGACGATTTCGTTTCGGTGCTCTTGGGTGGTTGTTACACAGCGGTGTCGCGCCAGCGACGGACGAAAGAACTCGAAAAGGGAGCCAGAACTTTCTGGAAGCGGGACATAGCAAGCGCCGGCCCGCACTTGCGTCTCCACCACTTTCGAGGCTTGTTGCCAATCCTCTCTCGGCCTGGTCAAGAAACGAAAATTAGAATACAAGAATGTCACGAAGAGCACGGTTACAACGGTTACCGCAGCCTTTCCATGTTTTGCCATGTACGCTTCCAGGCCAAAGGCGGCCAGCATTGCCAGAGCGGGAAGTACGAAGATCATTTGCCTGATGGCGAAAAAATACCCGAAAGCAGCGTCCGCCGATATTGTAAGTAGCATGGGCGTGGCAAGCGCCAAGCTCCAAAAGAGCCGCTCGTCCCGCGGCCGGTCGGTTGCCGTCAGCCCAAAGAAGATGAGAATGGAGATCAACACAGCGCCAGGAAACCCCGCGCCAGTGATCTCGCGAACGATTAGTATGGGCGTTTTTAGATCCATTCCGGTACCTGTTCCGGCTGCGGAAATAGCCTGATGCCAGTGGTTGCGCGCGAAGAAGAACCAAGGCAAGAACGCCAATCCGCCGGCTATGGCCGCGATTCCGGCATTCAAAATGAGTTGCTTGCGTTCCGGTTTCCAGGTCAGGATCACCCAGCCCAGATGAGCGGCCACGATGAACAATCCAAATGGCTGCGTGTATACGGCGCAGCTCACAAGCAACGCGTAAACAACCGACTTCCACACCCGTGGCCGTGCCACGATTTCTAGGAACAACACGCTGCACCAAATCGTGAAGCAGAGAGCTTGTTCGTAAGGTCTTGCTTCGGACGCGTACCGGAATTGGAGTGGGAGGAGGGCGAACAAAAGAAGGCTGATCATGGGCCGCGTCAGCTTCGCTTGCAATATAAGTACGCCGAAACCGAAATAACTGAACACCCCAAAGATGATCGAGGGTAATCTTGCGGCGAAAACAGAGTAGCCAACAACATGAATGGCGGCCGCTTGGGTGAGGTAGCCCAACGGCACGCCGCCCGCGTTCTCTGCCACGTAGGTCATTAGGGCGCTAACGCCAAGATCCCGGGTACCAAGAAGTTGCAGTATTTCATCAAGCCATAAGGGAAGCAGGATCGCTGGCACACAAGTGATTGCGCCAAGGGCAAATGCTAGAAAGGTTAACTTGACGATAGGTTTGTAGGTGTCACGCAAATTTCTTCCTAATCCTTGTCCATCGGTTCAGTTTAGAGTGAGCGTTCCACTGCATCGGCTGCCCGGCCCAATCCATCGTTCTTCGCGAGCTTGGCTCCCAGGTTAGCGGCGCAAATTCTGTAACCTTCGCCATTAAGCAATTGCTTCAGTTCCCGCGCGGACCTTCGGGCGGTATAACCGGAGCGGGGAATAGTGCGAGACACCCCCAGCTTGCGCAGGCGCTCTGCATTATCCGGCTGGTCATGCGACCAGGGCACCACGATGGTGGGCCGTCCCGCGCGTAAAGCTTGCGCTGTGGTGCCGATGCCGCCTTGATGCACGATTGCCGCCGCCCGCGGCATTACTTCCGAATATGGCGCGTAATCGGCAAAGAAAACGCTTTCAGGTGAAACCGGATGGAAGTGGCTGCGGTCCAGCCGGCCAATCAGCAGCACGGCCCGCACTCCCAAAGTTTGCGCCGCTGCCAGGCTTTCCTGGTAAAAACTTCCCGGATTCATCACGGCGGAAGATCCCAACGTGAACAAAACCGGCGCTGGTCCGTTTTCGAGAAACCGCGCCAGGCCGTCCCCTCCCGAAGATTCGCCGAAGCCTTCGCCGCGTTTGTCATAGCTGATAAACCCGGTCATGGTCACATGCGGAGGCCAATCCGGCTGGGGCTTGGCAAAATGCTCTGAAAAGAATGCGAGCGTTCCGAACGGAGAGAATTGGCCTTCGAGTATGGGGTTCGCGTGTAAGGGTGGAAGTCCAATACGCTGCCGCAACTCGATTAGCGGCTTCGCCCAGGACATCAGTTTGGGTTCGGCTAGCCGCATGAGGAGCGAAAACAGCCATCCTCCGTCTCCATACAGGTGCTTCAACCAAGTCGCGCCGGAAAGCACGGGCGCATCATACTTCGAAGTGAAGATCATGGGCTGCAGCACCACCGACAGCCATCGCATCCCCAGCTTTTCCGCAACCACCGGCCCCGCATAGGCAGCCGCATGAGTCAACAGCAGATCCGCGCCCCGGCAAGCCGCGAGCAGGTCTTCGTAGCTGCCCTCCACCTGCGGCATGACGTAATCGCGGATCAGGAATTCCGGGCCGGTACGCGGATCCCACAGCTTGGCAATGAATTCCGGGTTATCTAAGAATTCGCCTATATCCGGACGCACGGGCGCAAACTCCACGCCCTCGGCTTCCACCTTTGTGCGATACACTTCAGCGGTTGCCACTACAGCTTGATGTCCCCGTTTGCACAGTTCTATCGCCAGCGCGAGGTACGGATGCAGGTCGCCAAAGGACCCGAAGGTATTTAGGATAATGCGAGCCAAACCCTACTTTACAGTTGGAGAGGCTTCGGGTTCGCTCTTGTCGTTCGTGGACGGTTTTAAATTGGAAGATGGATGTGGAGAAGCCGCCGGCTTGCGGCGCCGCCGCTTTTCTTGTGAATGCGGCACTTCTCTTACCGGCATGGGCATGGCGTATGTATCTGAGGACAGCTGCGTCCAGCCGATTGGCCAATCCAGAATCGTCATTTCTTCTCTAGCACCTAATTAACTAGCTTATCGTATAGCACACTGCAAAATTCCCGGCACAGGTCCAAGAGCCGGCCGCCGGCGCTCCCCTGGCTGAAGGCTGCCGCCAGTTTTTCGTTTCTGCTCCGCGAACCCACGTTGACCACGCCGATACATTGCCGGGACCGGTCGATCGCGACGGAGCTGTGCGCGCTTTTGGAAAACTCCGGGTGGTCGAGCGGCAGTGACACCAAGATCTCGTGGGAATTCGATTTTGGCAGCGGCAAGTAGACCTTCGGCTCGTTCACCTTGCGCGCCTGCCTCTGATGAAAAAGAATTTGACCGTTCTTGAAGCAGGTCCCCGCCAGTCCGATACCGAACGGCAGCGAACCATTGATCCACATCGTCTCCGGAAGCGGTTCACCGTCTATCGTACCTTCGAAAAATACCAGCGCTCGCTCGCCTTCGTCGTAGGTCAACGCCGAAACCTCAAACTGTTCTCCAGGCTCCGGAGTGAACAACTTGTAGACTTCTGTCTTTAACTTCTCGAAACACTCTAGAACAGCCTGGTTCCCCTTCATTTTACCGAGCCGCGCGTGGCGGTGTTGTAATAAACGCTTGCGGAACTGTATCGCCTCTTCCGCCAGGCCGTCAAGAGCGGGTGACGGCGAATGCAGAACCCAATCCAGCGAGTAGCACGACCCGACCGCCGGCTTTGACACTGTCAGCTCCCAGGTCTGCGGAGCGCTGTTCACCAACTTGGTCATTCCGGCCTCGCCCAACAGCGGATCTTCCGTCCGCAACCACTTGCCGCGCCGCGGATGCCATTGGCAGGCTTCGAGAGGAGCCATCTCAAGCACTCCGTTCTCTCCAAAAATCTCCTTCTTTGCGATTTGGTTGGCCCGGTTGCAAAGAAATGCGCTGAGGAACGGTGGTGTCGAGGCCCGCCCCGGCAGCGTTAGCTTCATGCGGAGTTTTTCCACTGGAAACCAAATCACGCGCGCCAGATACTCCAGCTCGTTGCGAAGGCTCTCGCCGTTTACATGCGCCTGCTCCTTCGGACTGTACATCTGCGCAAATTCCCACTTCGATAACGCATCCCCGTTTAACACCCGGAAGCTCAGCCCGAATGTGAGCGAGGGGCTGCCGGCTTTCACCGTATTGGGAAAAACGATAAATCCCGAAAGCCGACGGATTCGCTCGACGGTGTTCTTCAGTGTCAGAATCGAACCGGATTTCTCCTCGGGCTGCCACTCCAAGCCCAACCGGTCGGCGTCCGCGTCAAGCTTGAATCCGCCCGCTGACCCGATGGAGGAGGAGAATACAAAATGTAGTTTGGAGAGCTTTCCCGCCAGCACCGAGAGCCGGTCGAACTGGTAGCTCAATGTCGAGCTTCCATCGCTCCGCACCTCTTTGATAATAGTCAGACCCTCGGCCCGGACGCCCAACCGTTTCACGGAGGCGGCAAACTCCGCTTCCCGGACCGCCAGTGGCTTTAAGCTTTCGTTACCGCCGAAGTAGCCCGATGTCCAGCCCCGCTCGCGTGTTGGATCAGCCGGCTGAAAACCATCCCATTTCTTCTTTACACTGGCAAAGGCCTCTTTGAATTTTTCAAAACAAGGCTCGTCCACCGCCCGCCGTGGACCATGCCGCTCAATCACCCGGTCGAACTCCATCTCGCGTGCATGCTTTGCTCCATTGGGGGCAAACTGCACCACCTGCTTGACCCCATTCGTTCCGGCGATCTTCGAAGGTCCTTGAATGTAGCTGAATGCGGCGTGCCGCGCAAGTTGGGAAATGATCAGGCGGTTGAGAATTGACGAATCCGGACCGTACGGCGAAGGCCCCGTTCCAGTGAGGTACACCTCAGGCTTGTGTTGCCGTTTCAGTTTTCTCTCAAAGTCCGGCAGTAAGTCGTATCGCTTTTGGACTTGTGCAAATAGATCCGATAGGAAGACCTCCTTCTCTTCTTCCGTGGAAAGCGTGGGCAGACGCTCCTTATGCTCTTGCAATAGCAGGTCGGAGAGTGTGTCGATGTCGCGGGGAAACAGGCTCTTGATCCGCTCATGGCGGAAACGGTGAATGCAAAGCCTCATCACGTCGGTGAGTCCGCCGTCGCCGCAACCGGAGATCAACCACTTCTGGCCGTCTAAATGGGTTTGGAACCCGCTATCAATATTGTCTTCCGACCAATAGCTTGATTTGGAGCCTTGCTCCTGTTCCACCCCAAAGCCCACCGCCAATATCAGGAGATGAAATCCTTGGTTGAGCTGGCGCTTCTCCTCTCGCAGGAAACCCGTGCAATTGATGAAATTGCGGCTGCCGTAACGCCAGATCTGCAGATTTCCCGCATCGATACCCCAATAAGCGTCAATCAAATGTTTCTGCTCCAGCGCGGTCCATTTCTCCTCGATCTGCATCGCGACATTTTCGGCGTATCCGGCTTCCCAATCGAGCACCGGCAGATTTGCTTGCGCGCCCGGGTTTCCGGTTTCCGGCCAGTCGTAGATGAACGGATGGATCCAGCGCTGCCGGTTATTGCGCTGTAGCTCCATTGCTCCTTGCAGTTTTTCGATGAGTGTTACGCGCGCGCCGAAATGCGCCGCCGCCGCTGCCGCAGTGAGTCCCGCCGCGCCTCCCCCAATTACCGCAACTTCGCAGTCCTTGACAAGCTTTCCTTCTTCGCGCAAAGCATAAATCAAGTTCAACGCTCGAACCTGTTGCGAGTACAAGGTCACGCGCCGCGCATAACACCCCAGCAGATACACATCCGGCATCGAGTCGTCCGGCACGGTGAACAAATCCAGCAGCTCTTTGGGGTTCAAATGGAACTTGCCTCCGCGAACGGCCCTCAGGCCGCGCTAACTGATTGCCATATGATACCCGTTTGCCGCCTGTTTGTAACTAAAAAAGGGCGCCCGTTTCCGGGCGCCCTTTTTCTTTCTGAACCAGCGGATTTTATCGAGTAGCCGCTTTGGCTTTTGCCGGAACCGGCTGCCGCGTCACTTTGCTGGGTCGGGGAACCTTCGTTTTATGCACCGCATTGTTCATGCCGTTGCCCATGCCCGAAGTCGCAGCCGTCCCGATGGCCAAGCCGTTGCCACCCGAGTGGGAGCCGCCATTGTGAGGGCCGCCGTTCGGAGTGAGCTTACCCAACACTACTGAGCGCTTTGCTCCGGTCGCCATGGGAACGTTGGAAGGCCGCGAATGCGCCGTTTCGTACGCCATCACCGCAAAGGCGATAGCTTCCTTGGCGTCCACATCCAGCCCGACTTCCGTGGTCTCCATCACCGGGATCGGATCAAGCGCTTTACGCAGCATGCGCATGAGCGTCGGGTTATGCGTACCACCGCCCGAGACGAATACCTCATCCACCCGCATTTCGGTTAGAACGAAGTTGCGCACTCCCAGCGCGATGCTTTCAGCCGTAACCGCCGTCGCCGTCGCAATCAGGTCTTCGCTGCTCAGTTCTGTATCAAGCAGTTTGGTGACAAATTCCGCACCGTACTGTTCGCGGCCGGCTGTCTTGGGCGGCTTGGCGCGAAAATACTTATCGCGCAGCAGCTTTGCCAGCAGCTTGACGTCAATCACGCCCGCCGCGGCCATGTTGCCGTCGCGGTCGAACGTCAAGCCGCCTTGCGTAATCCGCGAGACAAGCTGGTCGATCACCATATTGCCTGGGCCCGTATCGAACGCGATCACGCGGTCCGTATTGGTGTTGGGCGGAATAGCCGTCAAATTAGCGATACCGCCAATATTGATAGCCACACGTCCACGCCCGCGATGACGCATCAGCATGTAGTCGAGATAGGGGACCAGTGGCGCGCCCTTGCCGCCGGCCGCTATGTCGCGTTCCCGGAAATTCGAGATTACGTCGATACCGGTTCGCTCACTGATGATGCTCGATTCGCCGATTTGAAACGTGCTGGCCACTTTCTTGCCGAGGAACTGTGAACCTTGTCCCTCATGGAAAATGGTCTGCCCGTGGCAGCCAATCAACTTCACCGTGTTTAGTGGAATTTCCGCGCGTTCAGCCGTTTCTTCCAGGGCTTCTACATATAGTTCGCCCAGAAGAAAGTTCAGCCGCGAAATGTCGCCCGTGAGCGAGGTGGTATTAGAAACCGCCAACAAAGCCTCACGGATCTTCTTCGGATAAGGGACGGAATGACTCGTCAAGACGTTGATCTTCGCCTTGAAGCCCGACCCGCTGATGTCGATTATTGCCACATCAATCCCGTCGAGCGAAGTCCCGCTCATGATACCTGCTATTCTCATCTCGTTAGCAACTCTTGCTGTAATTCTTGCAGAATTTGTAAAGCTTCAATCGGCCTAAGCTCATCTACATTGAGAGCTCGGACACGATCGGCGAGCGCCTGATTCATAGGCTCAAACAAACGAATCTGAAGGGGAGCGCTTGCTTCACTTGGGGCCAGTTTCTGGCGTACCGCATGTTCCCTTACTTCATGATGCAATAAAACTGACCTCGCGCGCTCGATTACTTGCATTGGTAGTCCTGCCAGCCGGGCCACTTCAATACCATAACTACGGTCTGCTGGACCCGGTTCGACCTTTCTTATGAATAAGATCTGGTCATTTGATTCTTTTACAGCCACATGTAAATTTCCTACACCGGAAAGTTGGTCGGCTAACTCAGTCAGCTCGTGGTAATGGGTGGCGAATAGTGTCTTTGCACGAGTAGCCTCGTGAATGTACTCAACTACCGCCCAGGCGAGCGCTAAACCATCATAGGTTGAGGTACCTCGGCCGATCTCATCCAAAACGATAAAACTTTGGGGAGTCGCCGTATTGAGGATGGCCGCTGCTTCTGTCATCTCTACCATAAAGGTGGATCGCCCCCGCGCCAGATTGTCCGCCGCACCGATTCGGGTAAAAACCCGGTCTACCACTGGAAGTAAGGCTGCCTCCGCCGGTACGAAGGAACCTAACTGAGCCAAAATTAAAATCAGCGCCGCTTGCCGCAGATAAGTGGATTTTCCACCCATATTGGGGCCTGTGATCACGCCTATATATTCACTTGACGAGTGAAGGTATAAATCGTTGGGTACAAAACGGATAGCATCCTTTTCCGCCAACTTTTCAATTACCGGATGACGGCCTGCATCGATACGCATCTCGCCGGTTTCAGAAAAGCGTGGACGGCGGTAACGGTTTTCCACGGCAACGTGCGCCAAAGTCGCAGCTACATCCAATTCTGAGATGACGGCGGCGGCTGCTTTGATGCGCCCTGCTTCGGCGGCTGCGAATGCGCGGACTTCGGCAAAGATCTCGCGCTCCAAGCTCAGGCTCTGATCCTCGGCGGAGAGTACCTTTGCTTCCAACTCTTTGAGTTCGGGTGTGGTAAAGCGTTCCGCGTTGGCTAGCGTCTGTTTGCGTTCGTAACTGGCCGGCGCCAACTGCATGTTGGCTTTGGAAATTTCGATGTAAAAGCCAAAGACATTGTTAAAGCGAACCTTTAAGGATTGGATGCCGGTTTGGGCGCGTTCTCGGGTTTCAATAGCGGCGATGTATTGGCGGCTATTGCGACTCAGCCCGCGCAATTCGTCCAAATCGGCGCGGAAACCGTCGCGAATCGTGCCTCCATCGGCAAGGTTGACGGGCGGTTCGTCGGCAATCGCACCTAGAATTTTCTGGCAAACGTCCGCTACGGGATCCATTTCCCGGTGTAGGCCTGCTGCTTCAAATTGCTGAAGCAACGTCGCCACCCGGGGAAGTTGGGCCAATGAGCGGCCCAGACCCAGCAGATCCCGCGGGCTGGCGGTTCCCAGAGTAACCTTCGCTAGCAAACGCTCCAAATCCTGAATGTCACCTAATACTTTACGTAAATCCGCTCTCGCAATGATTTTACTGGCAAGTTCCGCCACATCATCCAAGCGAGATTCGATCTCCGCGCGGTCGCAGGAAGGATTCAGCAAACGCCGCCGCAGCAGACGGCCGCCCATCCCAGTGCAAGTCTTATCTAAGACATAAATCAGGGTAGAATCACGCCGCTCACCGGCAAATAAAGGTTCAACCAGTTCCAGATTTCGGACCGTGGCCGCATCCAGCACCATGTGGTCGTTCCGCTGGTAATAAGCGGGCCGGTTCAGATGGTTCAACGCGGCTTTTTGGGTGTCGCGCAGATAATGCAACACCGCGCCCGCAGCCGCTACAGCCAGCGGCTTGTCGCCCAAACCGCAGCCGTCAAGCGAGAGCAGTTTGAAATGCTCCAGAATCTGGCGTCCAGCGTAATCGCCTCCGAAGACCCAGCCATCCAGCGCCGTTTCCAGGCACAGCGCGCCGGTCGGGTAGCCTTCCGGATGCAGCACCTCGCGGATGTTCAGCGTTTCCAAAGTGGAGGCTAACTCGTCGGCGCTCAGTTCAGTGGTTCGGAATTCGCCGGTGGAAAGGTCGGCATAGGCCAAGCCGCTGCGGCCGCCTTTTGAAAATACGGCCGCCAGGTAGTTGTTTTCGTGTGAACGCAGTTGGCTGGCGTCGGTGGCCGTGCCGGGCGTGATAATGCGCGTTACTTCGCGGCGCACCAGTTTCTTTCCAGGACCGGCCTCTTCCATCTGCTCACAAATGGCCACGCGATAGCCGCGCTGGATCAGGCGTGTAATATATCCGTCGGCTGCGTGATAAGGCACGCCGCACATCGGCACTGCATCGCCGCGCTCTTTGTTGCGGGCCGTGAGCGTGATTTCGAGCACGGACGCGGCTGTTACCGCGTCTTCATAGAACAGCTCATAAAAATCGCCGAGCCGGAACAATAAAAGCGCCCCGGGAACCTGTTGTTTTGCGGCTTGGTACTGCCGCATGAGAGGAGTCGTTGCTTCCTGGGTCACTAGGCGTATAGTCCGCGGCGCCTGATCGCCAGAGCCACACGGTCAAGAGCCAACATGTAGGCGGCCGTGCGGTTGTACACCGTATGTTTTTCGGCATAAGCGACTACGTCATTGAAACTATTGACCATAATCTCTTCCAGACGTTCATTTACCATCTTTTCGTTCCAGAAATAACCCTGCCGGTCTTGTACCCACTCGAAATAGGATACGGTGACGCCGCCGGCATTGGCCAGGATATCCGGAATCACGAAGACTTTTTTTTCGGCCAGAATGGAATCGGCTGCATAAGTGGTGGGTCCATTAGCACCCTCACACAGGATTTTCGCTTTGATTTTGTCCACGTTGGCGGAAGTAATTACGTTCTCATGCGCCGCTGGAATTAGCACGTCGCAGTCCATCAGGAGAGCTTCGTTTTTGTCCACCTCTTCGGCTTCGGGAAATTCGCGGATTGATCCCGTCTCCCGCCGGAAGGCTTGCAGCTTTTCAATATCTAATCCGTGTTTGTTATAGACGGCGCCGTCGTATTCAATAATTCCGGTCACCTTAAAACCATTGCGCGTCATCAAGCGGGCCGCCATGCCGCCCACATTGCCGAAGCCCTGAATGATCACGCGAGTGTCCTGCGGCGCTAGGCCGAAACGTTTTAGCGCCTCGGTGGTGACAATCATGCAGCCTCTGCCGGTTGCCTCCGGGCGGCCGAGGGAGCCACCGAGTTCGAGCGGTTTTCCCGTCACCACGGCAGTCACCGTGTGGCGCTTGTGCATGGAGTAGGTGTCCATGATCCACGCCATGGTCTGTTCGTTGGTGTTCACGTCCGGGGCGGGGACGTCGCGCTCCGGTCCGATGAATTCCAAAATTTGGGCTGTGTAGCGGCGCGTGATGCGTTCCAACTCACCTTCGCTGAGCAATTGGGGCTCGCAGATCACGCCGCCTTTGCCGCCGCCGAAGGGAATGTTCACCACTGCGCATTTCCAGGTCATCCAAGCGGCCAGCGCCCGTACTTCGTCCAGCGATACATCTGGGGCGAAGCGGATGCCGCCTTTAGCCGGCCCGCGCGCAATGGAATGCTGCACCCGGTAGCCGGTGAAAACTTCGATGCGGCCATCGTCCAGGACCACCGGTATGTTCACCGTGAGTTCTATGCTGGGTTCGCGCAAAACCTTGCGCATCCCGTCGTCGAGCTTCAGCAACTCGGCGGCTTCATCAAAACGGTGCGCGGCGGATTCCCAGGGGTTAATCTCCAAATCGGCCGACGCAACCGTGTCCAAAATCATGACCCGGTTCCTCTTTATCAGGTAGACGCAGCGATTGCGAAACGCGGCTACCATCTATACACTGTCATGAAGCGGTATCCGGTTGCAAGCGGCGGCCGCGGAACAAAATCAACAAACTTTATAGTCTTTCTGAACGTCTTACGCTTTAGGAGAATTGACGATGACTCCAGATGAACGCGACATGTTGGCTGACTTAGCTAAGAAGGTGGCGCAGACTCCGCCACCGCCCAAAGATCCGGAGGCGGAGGAATTCATCCGGGCCCAGATCGGCCGGCGGCCAGATGCGTTGTATTTGATGACGCAGACGGTGCTGATTCAGAACATGGCCTTAGAGCAGGCGCAGCAACAGATTCGGGAATTGCAGCAGCAAAACGCCCAACCGCGAACGGGTGGCGGAGGCAGCTTTTTAGGTCAGCAGGGCGGCGGCTATCAGCAGAGCAGTTATGCGCAACCCTCGGCGCCGCCGCCTCCTCCTCAGCCGCAGTACGCTCCTCAATATGCGGCGCCACCGAGCGGGGCTCCGCCGAGTGGCGCTCCCAGTTTTTTACGGGGCGCGGCGCAAACGGCGGCCGGAGTGGCGGCGGGCGCGTTGGCATTTGAAGGAATCCGGTCGATGTTTTCCCATCCCGGCTTTGGCGGCGGCAGCGAATTCGGGGGCTTTGGCGGCGCAGGTCTGGGAGGGAATCTCGGAGGCGGTATGGCGCCTGAGGTCATCAACAATTACTACGGCTCCGATTCTCCAAATCAGGACCGTAACGATCAGCTAGAGAGCGCCAGCGATATCCGCGCGGATGACTCAGATCTGGACAGCTCGGATACGGATGATTCTACCGACGCCGATGTGAACAATGCCGACGATTTTGACTACTCCGGCCAAGACGATTCCGGCGCCGATGATTTCGGGGGCAGCGGCGGCGACTACGACAATAGCTAATCGACCGCGTTGACCGCTTCCGGGACTCCGTTCATGGTCGCCTCTTTGGCCTGCGCGCGGCGGTCAAGATAGGCCTGCCGGCAATCGTTAATGATCTTGCGGGCCTCGCGCGGGCCGGCCCATCCTTCCATCTTCATTTGCGCGCCTTGCAATTCTTTGTAGATCGAGAAAAAATACTCGATCTCGCGGCGAATGTGCGGATAGACCTGATCAATCGTGTGAATGCTGTCAAAGCGCGGATTCCGGTTCGGCACGGCCAGGATCTTCTGATCGTTTTCGTTCCCGTCGACCATATGCAAAACACCCACCGGCCGCGCTTCCATCAGGCAGCCGGTAAAGCTGGCCTCGTCAACCAGAACCATGATGTCCAGTGGATCGCCGTCTTCGGCTAGAGTGCCGGGAATAAAGCCATAATCGCCCGGATAATGCATGGGTGAATAGAGCGCCCGGTCCAGCCGGAACAGATCCAATGTCCCGTCGTATTCATACTTGTTGACGGAGTTTTTTGGAATTTCGATGATGGCCCGAACTATTTCCGGGCTATCGTTTCCAGGATCGATATCGTAGAGTTTCACGCGATTTCAGGGTAGCAGAAAGGCGTTAATTGGCTGCGGGCGGCATTTGTTCGCGATCTCGCAAAATGGCCGCCATCACGCGCAGTCCGCGGCATCCGGATTGTCTTCTGCAATGTAGGCCTGCAATTCGGCAAGGTCTTCAAATGCTTCCGGATGAAGCGCGTAAGGACTCATTCACATTTAGCCCGGCGAGACTCGTTCATCGCGCGTAAGCGCGCAAACGCTTCTTCACCGTCAACGAGTTTGACTCGACCGCTTTTGATATCGTCATAGCGGCGATCCGCCGTCGCGCGAATCTGCGCGACTTCTTCAAAGTAACTGGCGATCGCATCCTCGGCCAGTTCGTCCGCGGGACGCCTGTCTGCTCCACCCACTCGTCCACTTGAGCTTGCAGCGTTGGATTAAGACGTACTTCCATGTCTCAAGCGTAGAGAAGCCAGCATGGAAGTGTCAAGGCGCCGCGCCTACCGTGAAGTTTGGTGCAGTAAAGTCAGGAGCATGGCAAACAAAATCCGATGGGGCGTGCTGGGTGTGGCCGGTATCGCCGTAAAAAAAGTCATTCCGGCGATGCAATTAGGCGAGCGTTGTGAGATTGCCGCAATTGCTTCGCGTGACCTCAACCGCGCGAAAGAAGCCGCCGGCCGGCTGAACATTCCTAAAGCCTTCGGCTCTTATGAGGAGTTGCTGGCCGATCCTTCCATCGACGCCATTTATAACCCGCTGCCTAACCATCTGCACGTGCCCTGGTCGATTCACGCCGCGGAAGCGGGCAAGCATGTTCTCTGCGAGAAACCCATTTCATTGACTGCCGAAGAAGCGCGCAAGCTGATAGCGGTGAGAGACCGGACGCGCGTCAAAATCGGCGAAGCATTCATGGTGCGTACTCATCCGCAATGGCTGCGCGCGCGCGAAATTGTCCGTAGTGGCGCGATCGGCGAACTGCGTGCGATTGTGAGCGTCTTCAGCTACTTTAATAACGATCCGAAGAACATTCGCAACCAAGCCGAGATCGGCGGCGGTGGCTTGATGGACATTGGCTGCTATCCCATCACCATCGCGCGCTTTCTGTTCGAGCGGGAACCGGCGCGCGTAACAGCCGTGATTGATCGCGACCCTGAGATGGGAACGGACCGGTTGGCGTCGGCGCTGCTCGATTTCGAGCCTGGGCAGGCTTCGTTTATCTGCAGCACACAGCTGGTGCCCTTCCAGCGCATGCAGGTCTTAGGAACGAAGGGGCGTATCGATATCGAAATTCCGTATAACATTCCGCCTGATCGTCCCAGCCGCATTTTCGTAGACGACGGATCCGCGCTCGCCGGCGCGAACGCCCGCATGGAAGAATTCCGAACCGTGGATCAATACACGCTGCAAGGTGACGCCTTCTCGCGGGCCATTCAGGAAGATTTAGAAGTGCCGGTGCCGCTCGAAAATGCGCTGGACAACATGAAGGTTATCGACGCGGCGTTTCGTTCGGGCGGGACTGGGCGTTGGGAGCAGGTATAGCGCACGGCAACGCCGGATCGAATAAGCAAAGATTCTCGGCCTTCCAGCGCATCGCCGCGTAAATCCGCGTACGGCCGCTCGGATGGTCGAAGAACAAAAACTCTTCGAGCGGCGATGGATCCAGCTTGCGGTACTCGCCCAAAAGCAGGTCCACCTCCGCCTCGCCATCCGGTTGGCGCGCCGCATCCAATCCGAAAATATCAGCTTCATATTCCTGCGTTCGCGTGAACGTATTGCCAATGGGCATAAAAAGAAAACTCAGAGTGGACAAGATTAGAACTGCCAGCGGCAATACGGCCGCATCGCTGAAGCCGTGGATTTCCCATTGCGATCCCCAGCGCATCAGCGCATAGTCTATGGCTTGGCGCAATAGGCTGAACGTCACCACGCTCACAATGCAAAAGAAGAGCAGAAAATTGACGATGTGATGCAAGACATAGTGGCCCATCTCATGCCCCATAGTGGCGAGAACGGCCGAAGGCGAACAGCGATTCAAAAGATTATCGTTCAGCGTGATCCGTTCGGTTCCCAGAAATCCGCTGACGTTGGCGCTTACCCGTTTGCTTTGTTTTGACGCGTCCATCTCATAAACATCGGTGGCGGGAATGCCATTGGCGCGTGCCAGACTGAGAATCTGATTCTTCAGAGTGGCGTTCCGCAGAGGTTGATAGGAGTTGAATAGAGGCGCAATAAACACCGGCCCGATTGCCGTCGAGATCGCAACAAAGACAATCGTTATTGCCGCGGCCCACAAATGCCAGGTTCCGCGCCAGCGTCTCACCGAGGCCATTAGGCAGATGAATAGCAGCCCACCGAAGGCTACTACCAGCGCGAAACCGAGCAGTTGTTCATTCAGCCACGCTGCAAAAGTTTGATTGGAAAGTCCATATTGGTGTTCGCGAAAGAAGTCTTCGTAAACGGTAAAGGGAAACGTCAGTACGGCGGCTGCGACCGTGAACTCGACCCAGTAAACGAAGTCCTGCAATGCTCGCCAGCGAACCATTTTCTCGGCCCAGTCCCGCATCCGCGCCGAAAACTTCGTTTGCAGGAGCATTATCATCACGGCAGCGGTTGCCAGAAAATCCCATAAAATCAGCCAGTAGCCGCCTTCAAAATACGAGTTTGAGCGGGCGCGCGCGGCAACTCCAACCGTGGCGAGCCAGGCGTCCGTGGCGATGCGCGCGTCAAAATGCCGCGAAGCTTGCGCGGCTTCCGGTATCGCGGAAAGCAGCATCGAAAATACGGCTTTACTTGCGGCTCTGCTTGGAATAGCTGGCGTACATCTTTGCCAGTTCTTTTTTTGTTGCGTCGCCAGCATGAATAACCACTCGATAATGGAAATACAAAGCTTTTCCAGCGGCTAGATCATAACCGCCCTTGTCTTTGGATTTCGGGTCGAATTCCATCACGCCGAATGGATTCGCGGCAAACAGCCCGTAATCGCGCGCATGCCAGCGCGTGGGATGGTTGTA
This sequence comes from Bryobacteraceae bacterium, assembly GCA_036488895.1. GTDB lineage: Bacteria > Acidobacteriota > Terriglobia > Bryobacterales > Bryobacteraceae > Bog-105. The sequence goes on from DASXGT010000006.1 coordinate 72,385, forward strand.
GCTTTCCGGGCTGTCGAAGATCGCAACTCCCACCTTCTGCCCATCCACAGTGCCGTCATAATCCACCCAGTCCGCGGTCTTACCCCAGACATCTTTCTCCGTCTGCGCGCCTTCTGAATTGGTCATGAGGCCGCCTTTTTTGCCCGCAATACTGTCCGCCAAGCGAATCGCGAAGAAGCCTTCTTTGGTATCCGCGAACTGCACATCTGTTTTGGCGGTGAGGACAAAATCCACGTCCACCACGCGCATGCTTTTATCGGCATAGAATGTCATGGTGCGGTCTTCCTGCAGCATGACGCCGTGCCCCGGGGCTTCCCAATTAAAAACCGCGCTGATGCTTCCCGATTTCTTGCCTGGCTTCAACTCGCCCAGGTTTTTCAGCTTTACTAGGCCTTTGACCGTGGGGTTATCGCCGCTGGCTTTCGACTCCGGCTCGTTCTCCCAAAAATTAACTTGGCTGATGGCGCCGTAGCCCACCCAAAGGCCGCGATGATGCGGATGATCGCGCGATTCGCCTTCCACCGTTTCAATGGGATATTTGCGCGTCACCACCAACCCGGTCGCCGAACGCAGCGGCGCCAGGAACGGCTTGGGATAGTTCTTGCCGATATAAAAATCCGAGAAAGGCTGGCCGTTGATGGTGATGGCGATATGGTCGTTATCGACGTTTTTCAAGTCGACTTGGCCGCGCGCCGTGGGGATGGATGCCGCCAGCAGACAGGCTGCCGCTAAACCGTGTATCGCTCTAGATCGAATTCGGATCATGGGTTGCCGCACAAAGATGCCGTCCAAGATCATAACAGCAACGGACAGGACAAGCGCCTCGTCACCCTGGGCTATCATGAATAGGTTAAAGGGTTAACGAAAAAAATCTATGGGACCGCTCGGCATACCGGAAATGATGGGCATCTTTGTCATCGCCCTACTTCTGTTTGGGCCGAAGAAACTGCCTGAGTTGGGTAGGATGTTGGCGAAAGGCCTGACTGAGTTTCGCCGCGCCAAGAACGAACTAAAGACGACGTTTGAAACTCATCTCCACGAACTCGAAAAAGAAACGCGCTTGGAAGAGCATAGCTACACCCCTCCCAAGAGCCTTGAGTCGCCCAGCTATCCCTATTCGTACGACGAGTACGGACATGCCGACACGGACTTGAGTGCGGAAGTTTCAACCGAACCTGCCGTTTCAGAACCAGCCGCTCAAGCTCCAACCAGTCCGGCGCCCGCGCCGGAACCCGCAGTGACTTCGCCGGTACCTGGAACTGTGCCCCGCACGAACGGCGTCGCCCCCACCAATGCTTTTTCCGCCGCTTCTCATGAGGAGCATCCCGTTTAGTTGCTGAGCCCCGATGCCTGAAGAGTTTAAGGAGCCTGGCGCTCCGGATGGCGAAATTCCCGCCGCACCGACTGAACCCGAGAGTCCGCAATCTGAACCCGGTCCTGATACCGCCGCGCAGGTCTACGGCAGCCATTCCGATCCTTACGGCCACCTTTCCGAGCCGGAAGTAACCAGCTATCCGGTTGAGTCAACGCCTGAGGCGTCTACGCAGGCCGTTATTCCAGCCCCGCCCGCGCAGACTCCGGCGCTGGCTGCTCCACCCAAACCCCCGCCACCGCCTCCTCCTCCAGCGGACGATGAGGATCAGGAAGAAGAAGGCATGCTTCGCATGTCCTTCATGGACCATTTAGGCGAGCTGCGTTCACGGCTCCTGAAATCCATTGCTGGCGTGGCGATCGTTTTCGTTGTATCGCTTACCTTTTGTAGCCCTCTTTGGAGAATCGTCGCAGCGCCCGCGGTAGGCGCGCTTAGGCAACTGGGCGTAAACCCACCAACACTCCACACGTTGTCGCCCATGGAGGGTTTCAACGTGATCTACTTGAAACTTCCTCTTCTGGTGTCGGTCTTTCTTGGTTCGCCTTGGATCTTCTACCAGCTTTGGGCGTTCATCTCACCTGGCCTTTATAAACGCGAGAAGCGGTGGGCTGTTCCCTTTATTCTGAGCACAGCCGGGTTATTTATCGCGGGTGGTTGTTTCGCCTATTTCGTCGCGTTCCGCTACGGTCTGGTGTTTCTGTTGGGCGTTGGGCTGGGAGATGACATAAGTCCGGTGGTGTCCATCGATACTTATTTCGATCTGTTCGTGAACGTAACGCTAGGCGTCGGCTTGGTGTTTGAGATGCCGGTCATCATCTTCTTCCTGACCCTCTTGCGGCTGGCTTCTCCACGATTCCTCATCCGCCATTCCCGTTACGCCATCTTGGCCATCACCATCATTGCCGCCATCGTCACGCCTACGCCCGATATTTTCAACATGATGATATTCGCGGTGCCCATGGTGATGCTGTTCTTTGTGGGCGTCCTTCTTAGCTACCTGCTGGTGCTCCGGCGGGAAGGGAAGAAGTTCCCGTGGGGCTTGGTTGGCTTGATCTGCTTGGCTCTTCTGGCGGCTTTGGGTGGCGCGGCAGCGGTATTGATTTTCCATTTCCACTACCACCCGATTCCAACCTGGCCGTTTTTGGCGAGGTAAATACTTTTTACAACCGCTTGTGGCGCGAACTTAGTAGCGCCACAACGCCACGCCGCCGAGCAGCCCGTCTTCATTCGGCACGCGCGTAATGTGCTTCGGCAGCTCGAAGTCGATCTTCATCGCATTGCCGCCGCCGATATACAACTGATCGTAATTAAATAGCGCCTCCAGCGACTCAATCGCTTTGGCCACGAACTTATTCCAGCGTTTGCGGCCATACTTAGCCAAACCGCGTTTACCCAAATAATCTTCGTAGGTTTTATCTTTGCGCCACGGGTGATGCGCCAGTTCGAGCCCCGGCACCAGATGGCCTTCCGTAAAGAGCGACGATCCGAAGCCTGTACCCAGCGTGATCACCAACTCAACGCCCTTGCCTTGAATAGCGGCGAAACCTTGCACCGCCGCATCATTCGAAACGCGCACTGGCTTGCGCCAGCGTCTGGACAGTACTTTTTGCAGATCAAAGCCGATCCATTGCGGACTCAGATTATGCGCCGTAAGCGTGGCGCCACGCTTCACTACGCCCGGAAATCCCACTGACACGCGGTCGTACGCGCCTAACTGCTGCGCGATACCATCCAATTCCGCGATAACCGCATCCGGAGTCGCCGGTTGCGGCGTATCCACCCGTTTTCTTTCGCTCAGCGGCTTACCACGGTAATCCAGCAACAAACCCTTAACACCAGTACCTCCCACATCTACCGCGAAAGTGATCAGTTTTTCCGCGGGCTTTTCCGTCTTCTTAGCCATATATGCACACTCTATCCAAATCCTTCTCCGCTGGTAGTCTTTGTTGCTAATTTATTCGCTTTAGTTTGTGAAATATTGTGAAATACGGCCGTTAAGCTGTATTTTTTGCACCGATGCCGACGCGCACATCGTCTTCTAAAGTGTTGATAGGCAGAGAAGCTGGCGTTGGCCACTAACCTGCCCAAGCAAATGTGACAAAAATCGAATCGCGCCGCATGTACGGCACGGTCAAATTTATTAGCTGGTTTGGTTTGGAGGTATTAGAAATGAATCGTAAATTTCGTCCGTTTTACATCGGTGCTTTGGCGGTAGCCGGGCTTGGCTTGCTGGGTACTTCACTGGTGCCGAAGGCCCATGCCGACGCCTGGGATAAGAAGACCGTAGTCACCATTAACGAGCCTGTAATTGCCGGTAATAAAGTGTTGAACCCCGGCACTTACGTCTGGAAACTATTGAATTCGCCATCGGACCGGCACATTGTACAAATTTTCGACAAGGATCAGCGGCACGTGGAAGCCACTATCCTCGCCATTCCCAATGAGCGCTTGCAGCCCGCGGGCGACACGCAGTTTACTTTCTGGGAAACGCCCGCCGGTGTCCCCAAAGCCGTTCGCGCCTGGTTTTATCCCGGCGATATGACCGGCCAGGAGTTTGCTTATCCGAAGAAGCTAGTAGCGCAATTAGCATCGGCCGTTCCCGTGCCGGTTCCTGTTGCCTATCACGAGCCTGCGCCCGCGCCCGCGGCTGAACCGAATCCCGCACCGGAGCCCGCGCCTCAGCCTGCCGCTGAACCCGCGCCCGAATCAAAGCCTGCTCCGCAGCCTGAGCCAACACCCGCTCCCGCCGTGCAAGAAGCAGCCCCGGCTGCGGCTCCAACCAGCTTGCCGCACACCGCTAGTGCGAACTCGCTGATCGGATTGGTTGGCTTAGCGGCTCTAGGTTTGGCTGGATTGCTTTCGGTCAGCACCAAAGACGCCTAAGCCCCGGCAAACTAATAACAACCGAACGCGCTTGGCTGTTCACGCAGCCTGGCGCGTTTTTGTTATTTATAGTTTTCCCGGCGATGATATAAGAAGTATGCTCTTTCGGGACATATGAAAAGCAAGACGCTGTTTATGTTGGCCGTGCTGTCGCTAAGCACAACAGCAGGATATTCGAATCAAAAAACCGAAGTTCCGTATACAATTTCCGACAACGTAGACCTCGTGCTTTTAGATGCCAGCGTGAAAGACCCGCGTGGCGGGTACGTCACCGGTCTGGCGAAAGATGCATTTCGCGTGACGGAGGATGGCCGCCCCAGGCAGATTACGACTTTTGCTAATGTCGACGCGCCCGTGACCGTGGGATTGGTGGTGGATAACAGCGGCAGCATGCGCCTGAAGCGTCCAGAAGTGATTTTGGCTGGCTTGGCTTTCGCCAAAGAAAGCAACCCGCGAGACGAATTCTTCGTCGTTAATTTTAACGATTCCGTAGTCCACGGCTTGCCTCCTTCCACTCCATTTACCGATGACCTTCAGACCTTGCGAGCGGCTCTCTACTACGGCAAAGCCGCCGGAAAAACCGCTCTCTATGACGCCATCGCAGTTGCGTTGCAAGACCTTCAAAAAGGGCATCACGATAAGCGCACGCTGATCGTCGTCAGCGACGGTGGAGATAACGCCAGCAAAATTTCTCAGCGGGAGTTGATGACCGTCATCGAGTCGTCGCGCGCCACCATCTACACCGTGGGGATGGTGGACCAAGGCGATGCGGATTTCAACCCCCGCCTGTTACGCAAGGTTGCCGCCGTTAGTGGCGGCCAGTATTTTCAGCCGCGGACGCCGGATGAAGTCATTCCTTTGTTTAAAAAGATATCCAAAGATATTAGAAGCCGTTACACTATCGGTTATGTGCCGGACGAAAAAAATACGAAACGCCGGATCCGATCGGTTAAAATAACGGCACAATCCGAGGGACGCAAGTTGATTGTCAAGAGCCGCACGAGCTATCTGATTTCGCCCGCTCACGACGCGAGTAACGAGGTACAAGAACCGCAAAGATGACCAAAATCAGCCAGCCCATTCGCGCTGACGAACCGGTCCTGGTAAGGCGGAATATACCGCGGAGCGAACCATACCCATTTAACCCCGGTTCGCACAGCCACAATGTAAGGCGGCGAACTTTCCGCGTCCGATCCAGTGTTTCCCTCCTGCGCATTCTCCAACTATTTTTGTTGATTGTCGGCTTGACCGGAATCGGCTACTACGCTTACACTCTGAGCGACCAATTTATCTATCAGAAATTTGAAAATTGGGCTTTTGATCAGCAGATTGCCGGGCGAACTGGCGTAACGTTCGCTGAATACGTACGTGAGAAAACGCCCTTCGGGTTCTTGGTGGGAGAGAAAGCAAAGGTGATTGGTCCGCAGCCTTTGCCTGCTGATGCCAAAATCCCGCGGCCGTCTACTGGTTCGTTACTGGGCCGCGTGACGATTGGCAGATTGAACTTGGCGGCAATTGTCCGCGAAGGCGTGGATGACCAGACGCTGCGCACAGCGGTGGGCCATGTGCCCTCGACTTCGCTCCCTGGCGAGCCGGGCAATTTCGCCATCGCGGCGCACCGCGATACCTTGTTCCGGGCGCTGAAAGATATTCAGCAAGACGACTTAATCTCTTTTCAATCGGCGCAGACTACCTACACTTATCGCGTGGCGGCTACCAAAATTGTGAAGCCTTCCGACGTCAGCGTGCTTCGGCCCGATGGCGGCGGGTTAGTGGACCTGACGGCGTCGCGAAGTCCCAGCCCGTTGTTAACCATGATCACTTGCTATCCGTTCTATTACGTCGGCTCGGCTCCGAAGCGCTTTATCGTTGAAGCGCGGCTGGTCTCGGAAAAGGCAGTCGCGCCGCCGGATGACAACGGAAGCAAAACCGCGGCGGCCCTGGCGGTTCCCATAGCCGTCCAACCGCAAGCTCACGAGAGAACTTCTAAGCGCTCGCACAAACGCAGATGGCATCCGTTCCGCTCCGCCAAACGATAAAGTCCCAAAAATGGGCCGCTTGTTATACTGATGGACGGACCTCACTGGGAGATCGTCCAATGGTAGGACTGCAGATTCTGGATCTGCCTATCGGGGTTCGAGTCCCTGTCTCCCAGCCACTTTTCTCCATCCTGTTGATTCTAAGCTGGTTACCCGGCCTAAACCCCTCCTTGCGAACGGTTGGTCATGACTCTAAACGCCGAACTCTTAAAAAAGGCACAAGCCGAATACGAAGCCGAACTCCAAAATGCACTGGCTGAAGGATCAGCGGATGTCGATGCAGGGCGTGTCGTTCCGGCAGCGCAAGTTTTTGAGGAAATCAGAATCGAATATGGCCTTCCGCGTGGATATTTCGAAGAAGGCCGGTAGCGAACTGGCCCGTTGACAAGTCTCCCCAACACGCGCATGATCGGTTTAGAATATGCACGAAGTGCAGCTCGATTCTAATCATTCAAAGCCGGCTGGCCTGTCGCTACACGCTTTTAGCAAATCCTTGCGCATTGCCTGGCTTGTGGTCTTTGCCCTTACTATCATCAGTGAAGTCTATCCGTTTCCTTTACTGCCTCCGCTGCCTTTCTACACCATTTGGTGCGCCAAATTATTGCTGTTTCTGGTTCTGGGCTTCCTGGCGCCGCTCGCGTTTTGGCGCTTCAACGCCCTGAATCGTGGCATTCTGTTAGCGGCCGGCTCGGCTGCATTGGTCGAGGTGCTGCAGGGGATTCTGGGACATGGCCACGCTTTTCACTGGTACGAGTTGCTCGTCAAGCTGGCCTTGATTTTGCCCGGCTTCATCGTGGGACTCGGCGCCGTTCATGATCAGGAAATTTTGATCGGCCCGCTACGCATTGCCTTGATTTGACCCGCCCGCCAGTTCCTCTACATCTTTGTCTTTTTTAATTCATATGGAATACGTAAATTTCGGTAAAACAGGTTTAAAAGTGTCACGCCTGTGCCTGGGCTGCATGACTTACGGCTCAAGTAAATGGCGTGAATGGGTCTTGGACGAAGAGGCCAGCCGGGTTTCCATCCGGCAGGCGCTCGAAGCCGGCATCAACTTTTTCGACACCGCCAACATGTATTCAGACGGCGTCAGCGAAGAAGTAACGGGCCGGGCGCTGCGCGATTTCGGCAAGCGTGATGAACTGGTGGTGGCCACCAAAGTTTTCAATCCCATGCGGCCCGATCCTAATGGCCGCGGCCTTTCGCGCAAGGCGATCATGACTGAAATCGATCACAGCTTGAAGCGCCTGGGCATGGATTACGTGGATCTTTATCAGACTCACCGCTGGGATTACACCACGCCCATTGAAGAAACGATGGAAGCCCTGCATGACGTGGTAAAGGCCGGCAAGGCCCGCTACATCGGCGCGTCATCGATGTATGCCTGGCAATTTGCGAAATCGCTGCACGTAAGCGAATCGCATGGCTGGACGCGCTTCGTCTCCATGCAGAATCATTACAATCTGGTTTACCGTGAAGAAGAACGCGAGATGCTGCCGTTGTGCCGCGATCAGGGCATTGCGGTAATTCCGTGGTCGCCGCTCGCTCGTGGATTTTTGGCTGGCAATCGCGGCAAGGCGGACACTGAAACCACGCGCGCTCGAACGGATGATTTCGCCAAGCACCTGTACTATCAGGATGACGATTTTGCAGTGGTGGACCGCGTCGGCGAAGTGGCCCAAGCGCACGGCGTTCCCAATACGCAAGTGGCGCTGGCCTGGATGTTGGCTAAGCCCGGCATTACTGCGCCAATTATTGGCACGAGCAAGCCACACCACTTGGCGGATGCCGTGGGCGCGCTTTCGCTAAAACTCAGCGAAGAGGAAATTAAGCGCCTGGAAGAGCCCTACAAGCCGCACCAAATATTGGGCCACTCGTAGAACTCCGCGCTCTCTTTCTACTGTTTCCAGGGGTAAAGCGGAAAGGCTGCCGTCAGAGCGCCGACGCCTTTTCGCACTTCGTCGCGTGCATGTTCTGATTGCACATCGTTCAGCACGTGCGCGATCAGGCGGCCTACTTCTTTCATTTCCGTTTCTTTGAAACCGCGAGTGGTGACGGCTGGACTGCCCAGACGGATGCCGCTCGGATTCAGCGGCGGATTGACGTCGAACGGAATGCCGTTCTTGTTGGCCGTGATGTAGGCTTCGTCCAATGCCTTTTCGGCTTCCCGCCCCTTAATGCCTTTGGCGAAAACATCAATCAGCATCATGTGCGAATCAGTGCCGCCGCTCACCACGCGAAACCCTTCGCCCGTCAGCGAAGCGGCCAGTGCCCGTGCGTTAGCTAAAACCTGCTGCTGATAGGCGCGGAACTCCGGCGCTAACGCTTCCAGAAAACAGACAGCCTTCGCTGCAATAATGTGCACCAGCGGGCCGCCCTGCGCGCCGGGAAATACCGCCCTATCGATGGCGGCCCCATACTTTTCCTTCGCAAAAATCACTCCGGAGCGCGGCCCCCGCAGCGTCTTATGCGTGGTGGATGTCACGATATCGGCGTATTTGCAGGGGTTCGGATAGACGCCACCCGCGATCAATCCCGCATAATGCGCCATGTCTACCAGAAATACCGCGCCAACTGAATCCGCAATCTCGCGAAAACGCGCAAAATCGATCACGCGCGAATACGCGCTGGCCCCGCCGATAATCATTTTCGGCTTGTGTTCTTCGGCCAGCCGCGCCAGTTCGTCGTAGTCGATCAGTTCATCGTCTTTACGCACGCCGTAAGCCACCACTTTATAGAGCTTGCCCGAAAAATTCAGCGGATGCCCATGTGTCAAATGCCCGCCGTGCGCCAGGTTCATTCCCAGAATCGTGTCGCCCGGCTGTAGCACGGAAGCGTACGCTGCTTCGTTGGCCTGCGACCCGGAATGCGGCTGCACATTTATGTATTCCGCCTCGAACAACTGCTTGCCGCGCTCGCGCGCCAGATTTTCCACCACGTCGGCAAACTCGCAGCCGCCGTAATAACGCTTTCCCGGATAGCCCTCGGCGTATTTATTCGTGAAAACGCTGCCCATGGCCTGCAGCACGGCTTCTGAAGTGAAGTTTTCGCTGGCAATCAATTCCAGGCGCGTATTCTGCCGCCCTAACTCATGTTCAATCGCCTGAAAAATTGCCGGGTCCTTGTCGGCAAGGCTCTGCCCCATCCGTTGTTGTTCA
>DASXGT010000008.1:0-13740 GCA_036488895.1 Bryobacteraceae bacterium
GACAAGCTGGCTTACGCGCCGGCAGGTTCAATCGGTAGGTATTTGCTGCCCTATCAAGACCCAAAACATGGCGATATTATTGTCTTCCGGTATCCGGGCGATATCAATCAGACGTTGGTCAAGCGGTTGATTGGAATGCCAGGAGACCGGTTGAAGATTGCTAATGGCGTTGTCTACCGCAACGGATCGCAGTTGAACGAACCATATGCTTACCACAAATATGCTTATGATCCCGCACTGGACAATTTTCCGTGGCAGTGTTGCCGCCCGGTAAAAGAAGACATGGCACAGGAGGCGCAAAAGGAAATGCTCTACCGGCATGTGGTCAACGGGGAGATCGTCGTTCCGCCCAATATGTACTTTGGAATGGGAGACAATCGCGACAACTCATCGGATAGCCGTTATTGGGGATTTGTTCCACGGGCAAACATGATTGGCAAGCCTTTTCTGATCTATTGGTCTTATAAGGCATCCACGGAGGATCTGACTGGGGACACGGCGGGTTCTCTATTCACTCATTTTGTCGATCTTGGCGAGCATTTCTTTACCCGAACACGCTGGAACCGGACATTGAAGTTGGTGCACGGCGTTCCGGATTCTGCATTATCCGCTACACCGCTTCCCGTGAATGCCGGTGATCCCAATCCATAGGCGACTTGTTTATGCTGCCGCCCATTTTTTAGCCTTGACCGCCTTCAAGATCCGTCAACCGGTGCTCATGCAATTCGGCGATACGCGCTAAGCTGCGGATGTTCTCAGCATCCCGCTCTGTCGCCGTAAGAAGTGCCGTCACACGCCTGTTGGTATCTTCGTGAGCGCGGGCAAGCAATTCCAAGTTCATTGTGAGCGCTTCAATTCGTTCGTCTATCGTCATTTCAATGCGGTTGTCTCTAATAATATCTGATATCAACGCCCATAGACGGCTCATGCCTGCCGGGGCATGATGGCGGCATGGATCGGCTTGGCGCCCACGTTCAGCATGGTAAACAACGCGGCCACCAACTTATACCGGCGGTCGGCTGGAGATTTTGCAATGTTGGCGCCGATGGACGGTATACGGATGACGGCCATATCGCCGGTTGTTTCATTGAACGTCAGAGCGTATTGATTGTCGGGCGTGACGGCCAGGTAAGCAGGCTTGCCGCCAACTTCGACAGTGCCGAGCATCTGACGAGTCTCCACGCTCAGCACCGAGAGTTGAGCGCCGCTGCCGCTGGCGACAAACAGGTAGTTCGGGTCTTCAGAACACGTCATGAGGCCGGGGTCGCGGCCCGCCAGGATGGTTTGATCTACTTCGAGCGTGCGGTACGGGAAGACAACGGCAACCGCATCCATGCCTGCTCCGGAGACGAAAAGCTGGCCTCCGTCGACGCTGAAGCAGAGATTATCCGGCTGCATGGCAAGAGGCAATTCAGCGATAATGCGCAAAGATGGAACGTCGAGAGCGGCAATGGAACGATCGCGCGGACGCGCTAGGAGCAGCAACTTGCCGTCGTCACGAAAGCGGAGGGCGCTGACGGGGTCAGGCATTTGGGCGTGCGTGCGCTGCCCAGTAGCCAGATGGAGCAGTTCCACCACCCCGGGCACTCCGGTAAGCACGGCAATGTGACCGGTGCGTGAAACGTCGAAGCCGAGCGGCTCGCCGTCCACTTTGAAACGCCGGATCACGGGGAGCGAGGCGGCGTTGGCTCCGGACTTCCCATAACCGGTTTCGGCGATGACGATTTCGCGGGAACGGTGGCACAGGCCAAGCAAAGTACGCCCATCGGGGGCGAGTTTTATCTGGGAAAGACCAGATCCGAGCCGATGTACCGCAACTTGACTGAGAGTTTGGTCCACCACATGCACACTATCCGTAGAGGGAGTTAATACATAACTACAGCCAACCGAAGGCGCCGCGACGACGGCGACGGGTGGCGCGCCTAAAGGAATAGCAGGAAGCAGCCGAAAGGCTGTTAGGTCCACCACTGCCAGGGCAGTGTCACCGGAAGTAGCTATGAAGGCATAGCCGAAAAAGCCGGAGCCTTTCGAACGGCCGCAGGCGCCGGAGATGAGTAATGGAGCTAGCGCAAGGCAGTCACGCCGTGTCATACAAAAAATTCGCAAACATTTGAAAAAAAGTCGCTTACGGGATAATACCAGGAACAGACCAGTCGAGTGCTACTCTCGAATTGGCCCGCAACGTAATATTCCCCCCAATACATGAATTTTAGGTCTATTTTCAGCCTTATTTCGTCCGATCTCGCCATTGATCTAGGAACCGCGAACACGCTCGTCTATGCCAAGGGAAAAGGCATCGTTGTCAACGAGCCATCCATCGTCGCTATTAATAAGAACACAGGCGAGATAGAAGCTGTCGGTAAAGAAGCTAAGGAGATGGTAGGGCGCACACCCGGAAATATTGTCGCAATCCGGCCCATGAAGGACGGCGTCATCGCCGATTTCAAGGTCACTGAGCGCATGCTGAATTATTTTATTCAGAAAGCGCATGGACGGAAGATGCTGGTGCATCCGCGCATTGTCATCGGAGTGCCTAGTGAGATTACGCAAGTAGAAAAGCGGGCGGTCAGCGAATCGGCCTATCGCGCAAAGGCGAGCGAAGTGCACCTGGTGGAACAGGCCATGGTAGCGGCCATTGGCGCGGGACTGCCGATTACGGAGCCGGCGGGAAACATGGTGGTGGATATCGGCGGCGGCACGACCGATGTAGCGGTAATTTCGCTCTCGGGTATCGTTTATTCGCGGTCGGTGCGGGTGGCCGGCAACGAAATGGACGACGCCATCATGAACTACCTGAAGCGGAAATATAACCTTCTGATTGGCGAGCGCACGGCCGAGCAGATAAAGATACAAATCGGCTCGGCTTACCCGTTAGACCGGCCTTTGACCATGGAAATCAAGGGGCGCAACCTCATTGAGGGCGTGCCCAAAACCGTCACGATTGAAGACAGCGAGATTCGCGAGGCGCTCTCTGAGTGCATCGCGACTATCCTAAACGCTATCCGCGTTGCCTTGGAGCGAACTCCGCCGGAGCTGAGCGCGGATATCAGCGACCGGGGCATTGTATTGACGGGCGGCGGGGCGCTAATTAAGAATTTGGACCGGCGCATTCGTGAGGAAACCGGTCTGCCGGTTTCGATTGCCGACGATCCGCTGGCTTCGGTAGTTTTGGGTACCGGCAAAATGCTAACCGATTTTAAGCTCTTGCGCCGTATCGCAATTGAATAGAACCGCCGTAGAGTAGAAGTAGAGACAGCTCATGGAAGCATTGCTAGCGCGCTACCGCAACCTTGTGGTGTTGATGCTGGTTGTGGTGGTGCAATTGCTTTATCTGGCCTACCAATGGAAGACGGGGCGCGATGAGCGGCTGATCAGGGTATGGGCCGTGAGCGCCGTCACGCCCATGGCGGGCATAGTGGAAGCGGTAAGGCACAACACGATCGGCTTTATGGAGGATTATTTCATCCTTTTGGACGTGCGCGATCAGAATCGCCGGCTGAAGGCCGAGAACGACCGGCTGCGGATGGATAACATTTACTACCGTAATCAGCTGACGACCGCTGAACACGCGCGCGCACTGAAGATGTTTCAATCGCAAACGGAATCGAAGACCGTGGCGGCGCGCGTGATTGGCAACAGCACTGTCGCAACAGCGAAGGCGGTTTTCATTGATCGGGGCTCGACGAGCGGCATTGCCAAAGGCATGGCCGTTGTGACGCCGGATGGAATCGTGGGCAAGGTAGTGGCGGTGTACCCGTTGGTGGCCCAAGTGTTGCTGGTGACGGATCCGACATTTAAAGTCGGCGTGGAGTCGCAGATCGGCCACGTACATGGGGTGCTCGATTGCGGCGCGGGACATTGCGTGGTGGAACAAATTCAAAACGGCGACAAGATAGATGTGAGCGAGTGGTTTTTCACATCGGGCGAAGACCGCATCTTTCCGAAAGGCTTTCCCGTGGGCACGGTGGTTTCCGTGGCGCTGGGGACGGACATGAAAGATGTGAAATTGAATTTGAGCGGCGCACCCGGCGGCGTGGAAGAAGTGCTGGTGGTGCTGCAAGGCGTGCATCAAACCATACCCGTGGACCAGATTACCGATAATTCCACCTTTGAAAGACCTTTGCCGCCGCCCCCGTCGGAGAAAGAAAACCCGGCCGCCAAACCGGGCGTTACGCAAACGGATGCAGACAAGTTAAAGCAGCAATATCAAAAACTTGGCCAAGAGCAAGGACATGTGTATGGCGCGCTGGCCTCGGGTTTACCGAATTTTAACGCAAAACCGGCCGCGCCCGGCAGCCCCTTGCCTAAGCCCATCACTCCGCCCGCCAAGCCAGCCACGGGCGCTGGCGCCACAACCCCGGTGGTGAAACCGCCAGTGGTTCAGAGTTCGCCGGTGAAACCGGCCCCCAAACCGGTGCTTCCGTTAGGCGCGCCGCGGCCCCCTGCTTCGACGCCCCCTCCGCAATGATGACCGAGAGCCGCGACTTACTTCTCAAGCGCCGGCCCGAAAGGGAAAGCTGGTTCAGCCGGTTTCAGGTGGTTGCGCTGGCGGTGCTGACGCTGGTGTCGATCATCGGCAAGTTCTATTTACCGCGCCTGATTCCGAGCACTGTCTGGCTGGAACTACCGCTCTTGCTGACTGTGTATTTCGGACTGATGCGGCCGCGGCCGATTGCGGCGCTGTTGTTCGGAGCGTTTGTCGGACTGTCGGAAGATTCGTTATCGCCGGCCAACCTCCCCATTGGAATGTATGGCATTACGAAGACGCTGGTAGGTTATTTCGCCGCATCGGTCAGCATGCGGTTTAACGTGGATAATCCGGTGATCCGGCTGGTGCTGTGTTTTTTCTTTTACTTCTTTCACGCGTTCTTCTATTGGGTAATGCGGCGTGCGCTGTTGGGACAGCTGGTGCCGTTCGATCCGCGCGAAACGTTCCTTCACGGCGCGCTCAATGCTGTGGTGGCTCTACCTCTGTATATGATTCTCGATAGAATGAAACTATCGGGTAACGCCTAACAGTTCCCATTCGAGATATAAACAGCTCCATCAAGACAAACAAACCCAGTGGCATACACCGAGAGCGAGCACAGGCGAGGCGAGGTTATCTTGCCGGGCCGGTTTCCCAAGGACGACGATCCGAAAGAAGCGGCTGGAAAAATCGCGATTTTTCAGTATCTGACGGTGATCGTGTTTGTGTTTCTGGTCTCCGGATTCTGGCAGCTACAAGTGCAAAATCCGGAGTACTACAGCGAAGCGGCGGAACGAAATCGCATTAAAAGCACGCCGCTGCTGGCAGCTCGCGGCAAAATTTTAGACCGTGACGGGCGCGTGATTGTGGACAACCGGGCCTCGTATTCGCTGCTGCTGAATCGCGATCAAATTAAGTGGGAGCATCTTCCGGCGATTGCCTCCGCCCTGCAGCTCGACTACGGCGACCTTTCTGCCACCATCCGGCGGCTGGGTTCCAGATCCAGGCCGCAGATCATTATCAAAGACCAACTCACGCGCGATGAGATCGCCTGGATCGAAAGCCATCAGGATTTGAATTCTTATCCGGAAATGCAGCTCATTAAATCCTGGCGGCGGCAGTATCCGCAAGACGGATTCGCGGCGCACGTAGTGGGATATGTGGGCGAGATCAGCGAGGCCGAGCTCGATTCACCGCAGTTCATTGAAAATCACCAGGGCGACGTGATTGGCAAAGACGGCCTCGAAAAGCAATACGACAAAACGCTGCGCGGCGTCGACGGGCAGCAGCGCGTGCTGGTGGACAACATGGGCCGTGAACGGCAAATGGAGACCACGCAGGACGCCGTGCCCGGCAAGGACCTGAAGACGACACTTGATTTGGACTTGCAGACCGTAGCCGAGTTGTCGATGGAGGGGAAACGCGGATCCGTGGTGGCCATCGATCCACGCTCGGGCGAAGTGCTGGCCATGGTCAGCGTACCTGGCTATGATCCGAATAAGTTTACCGGACGCATCAGCCGCACCGATTGGAACCAGATTTCCAATGATCCGGCTAAGCCGCTGCTGAACCGCGCCATTCAGGCGCAATTGGCGCCCGGCTCCACGTTTAAACCGATCATGGCGCTGGCAGGCCTGGAGTCGGGCGTCGTCAAGGATGATACGGACTTCCATTGTCCTGGTGGTGCTTCATTTTACGGACATTATTTCGCGTGCCACTTGAAGCATGGGCACGGCGACATCACGCTCCACAGAGCCATCGCGCAATCCTGCGACGTCTATTTTTATAATGTCGGAAACCGGCTGGGGATCGACCGGATTGCGCAGTATGCCGATCTGGCTGGAATCGGCCGAAAAACCGGAATTGACCTGCCGAATGAGACGCAAGGCACCATGCCGTCCACACGCTGGAAGATGCGCATGTCGCGGCAGAAATGGTATGCGGGCGAGACAATATCAGTGGCGATCGGCCAAGGTGCCGTGACAGTTTCTCCGCTGCAACTGGTCAGCGCACTCGGCGGACTAGGTGTGGGCGGCAAGTGGTTCAAGCCGCACATGCTGGCGGGAGAAGCTCCCGTTTTGTTGCGACAAGGACACTTTGCGCCGGGCAACCTGGAGCAGGTCATTTCCGGCATGTACGGCGTGGTGAATGAATGGGGCACGGGTCATGCGGCGCAGTTGCCGGGCATTAAAGTCTGCGGGAAAACAGGAACCGCGCAGGTAGCTGCCACGGAAAAGACCAAAGGCGCGAAAATGCATAGCGCTTTGGCGAATAATGCCTGGTTTGTGGGGTATGCACCCATGGAAAACCCGGAAATTGCGGTGGTGGCGCTGTTTGAGAACGGGGAGGAAAGCTACAACGCAGTGCCTATCGTGCGCGACGTTTTGAAGGCGTACTTCGATAAGAAAGCAAGGCAAGCGAACCATGCTCCGCTTATGACGCGGATCGACGAACCGCTTTCCGCGCCCGGGCTCTTTACCTCGCCGGCATTGTTGAGGGTTCCCTTGGTTGGAGGCGGTGCGCATTAATGCCGCGTTCTATTCGAGATCTTGATTGGCCGTTGCTGGTGGTCACCTTCGCGCTGTGTGGGTTGGGAGTACTGCAAATCTACAGCGCCACAATATCCACCAAGTGGGAAGACGCCTGGTGGAAGCAGATTATGTGGGTAGTCACCGGGGTGATCATGATGTGGGTGGCTGCGAATCTCGATTACCATGTCTTGCTTTCGCGGGTCGTTTATTTGTACCTGGCCGCAATGGTTGTGTTGGTGGCAACCACTTTCGGCGGCAGCAAAGTCTTCGGGTCCACGCGCTGGATCAAGGTTGCCGGGTTCACGCTACAGACATCCGAGTTCGTGAAAATCGTGCTGGTTCTAGTGGTGGCGCGCTATTTGGCCGATATAAAGGCAGGCGCTAAGCTAACTTGGAAAGATTTGGCGAAATTGGGCGCTCTGGTGGGCATACCTATGCTGCTGGTGATGAAACAGCCGGATTTGGGCACCTCCCTGACCTATATACCGATTTTGGTCTGCGGCGTGTTGATGGCGGGCTTGCACTGGAAGTATCTCGCGATTTTGGGTGTTATCTTATTAGTCACTTTGCCGATCGGCTATCATTTTCTTAAGCCTTATCAGAAGGATCGCTTGGTGAGCTTTGTGTACCCTGACAGGGATCCGAAAGGAACGGGCTTTCAGGTGATCCAATCTAGAATAGCGGTAGGGAACGGTGGGATGTGGGGGCGTGGGGCCAAAGAAAGCTCCCAAACGCACCTCGGGTTTTTACCTGTTCCACACACGGATTTTATTTTTTCCTCGTTTGCCGAGGAGCACGGATTTGTGGGAATTGTGATCGCGCTCGTGCTGTATTTTCTGCTGATTATGCAGGTGGTGCAGAACGCACAGACGGCGACGGACAAGGCAGGTTTGTATATCTGCATGGGCGTTGCCGCATTGCTCTTGTTCCATGTGTTAGTGAACGTGGGAATGGTGGTAGGGAAAATGCCTATCACCGGGATCCCGCTCCCGTTGATGAGCTCGGGAGGTTCAAGCATGTGGTCTATTTTTCTGATGCTGGGTTTAGTAAACGGCGTCAGGTTACAAAGGTTTGTTAACTAACAGCGGCTTCCGGAAACCGGAGGCCTGTTCGGCAAAGGGTCGAGCTGAGAATAACGCGTGTCGGGATAGCGAACAAGATTTTGCAGGCAGTCGAATAACATTTCTTTGAGGCCTGGGTGTGTAGAGAGCAAGGCTCTCCATCCGGGTTTTGGATTAGAGTTTCACGACTAGAAGTTTTCAGCCGGGTCCGCCGGGTAAGCGGGCTGCGGGCGCAATGCAAATCCGGATATTGCGGAACTCTCATCATCGGCCCCAAAAGGCGGTGATTCATGAGTAAGGAATTGGTGATTGGGTCCAATCGCCATGAGACGAAAGTAGCGGTACTGGAAGACGATCAACTCGTCGAAGTCTACTTTCAACGGTCGGACGAGTATTCGCTCGCCGGCAGTATACATAAAGGACGCGTGACGCGGGTGCTTCCCGGCATGCAATCGGCGTTTGTCGATTTAGGCTTGGAGCGGGACACCTTTCTGTACGTGTCTGACTTCTTCGAAGAAAACGAAGAGTTCGATACTTTACCGGAAGATAAGCCGGCGAGTTCTAGCCGCGGGGATCGCGGCGACCGGCGGCCGCAGCGATTGCACGAGCGTGGACGGGAGGACGCATCGCCGCGCGAAAATGCGGAAAAAACAGCGGAGCTGGGTCAGGCCTTGCCGCCAGTTCCGGCTTCTAGCGATGACGGCCTGGAAACGGATGAAGCAGAAGAGTTAACGGCGGCGGCCGCAACCTCAGCGGCGGGCACGGTGGAGAGCCGGCCACTCGAACACATCCGGCCCAATAGCGGCGGCCGCGCGGAAGGCGATCGCGGTTCAGGAGATCGCCGCGGCCGGCGCTCCAGGCGCAGACGCGGGCATGGGCGCGATTTTCCGGAAAACAAATATGCTCAACCGACCCATCAAAGTGGTCCGGTTGGTGGTAATCCGGCAGGTTCCGTTACGACAGCGGCGCCGGTCGACGAATCGGAAAACTACACTGAAACCGAGAATGGCGAACAACCAGCGGATGTGATCGTGCTGCCGGGCGAATCACTGGCTAAGTACCGCACGAAACCAGCCGGCGAAGTACCGGTGGCGCCCATTCGCCGCCGCGGCGAGAGATACTATCTCCTACCGAAAACGAATGCACCGGATAGTCCTATCCCGGAAGACACTGGAGAGGCGACCGAACCGGCGCTTGAAACGCCAGTTCCCCTCCCCACCGAAGCTGCCGCTGAATCTGAGGTCCAAGCTGAGACGGAGCCATCGGCCGTGCTGGAAGCGGTAGTTGCGGTTCATTCGCCGGCTCCTTCGGAATTGCGCCTCGCTCCCGCAACCGAAACTGTTTCCGAAGAACCGGAAGTGCACCAACCCGTCGACGAGAGTATTGCGTCCGAAGCTACCGAGCTAGAACTGACCGATAGAATTTTCGCGCATCGGGAAGACGAATCGGTTTTGGCCGAAGACGACAAGCTGGCGGCAGTCGAACTGGATCATCCATCGGAAGAAGCTGTCGTCGGCACGCTTGAATCAGAGGAACTCGATGTAAAAGACCCGTCTGAGGCGCTAACCGACTACGATGATCTCGCGCAGGAATTCGAGGAAGCAATAGAAGGCGCCGAATTGGAAGAAGCGGCTTCCACGGAAACTCCGGAAGTGAAGGCCGCCGGTGAGGATCAGGCCCAGACGGCTAGCGTCCGAGAACAAGGCGGACGGTCAATGCATCGGGTGTCGCGGCGCATGCGCCGGAGACGCGGCGGCAGAGTAGGACCGCGGGACGCAGCTAATGCAGGCGCGGCGCCGGCCAACGGGCAATCACCGGTAATCACAGAAGGCGGTTCCGGGAGCGCAGCTGCCGTTGCCACGGAGCCTGAAGCCAAGACTGAGCGGCGGGATGCCCCGGAAACACGCACCAGTGAGCGGCCGGAGCGTATAATGCCCTCTATTTCGGAGCTGCTGAAGGCGGGCCAGGAAATTATTGTTCAGATTGCGAAAGAACCGCTGGGCCAGAAAGGCGCGCGAATTACTTCGCACATTGCCCTGCCGGGCCGCTACGTGGTGTACATGCCGAGCGTGGCGCATCTGGGTGTATCGCGCAAAGTCGGCAGCGAAGAAGAGCGGATGCGATTGAAACGCATTTTGCAGACACACCGCGTGGGGACAACGGGCGGGTTCATCATCCGTACGGCCGGCGAAGGCGTGACCGAAGACGAGATCGCGGCCGACATGAAGTTTCTGTACAGCCAATGGCTGGACATTCGCCAGAAGGCGGAAAAGAAACCGGCGCCGGCGCTGCTGCACTACGATTTGGGGATTGTCCAACGGATTTTGCGCGACCAGGTGACCGATGAATTCAAGGCCATCTGGGTGGACAACGAAGACCTGTATGAGAGCGTGGTGACGTTCATGCAGCGTTTTCAGCCGGCGCTGGTCAATCGCGTGAAAATGTACACGCGGTCGGCCCCCATTTTCGACGCGTTCAACATCACGCAGGAACTGGAAAAAGCACTGCGGCCGAAGGTTTGGCTGAAGTCGGGCGGATACATTGTCATCAACCAGACCGAAGCGTTGGTGGCCATCGACATCAATACCGGCAAATATGTTGGAAAGTCCAATCGGCTGGAAGATACGATCGTCAAAACGAACATTGAAGCGGTGAGAGAGATCGTCAGGCAAATCCGGCTGCGCGACCTGGGCGGCATCATTGTGGTCGATTTCATCGACATGGATGAGCGCAAAAACCGGCAGAAGGTCATGCAGGCGCTCGAAGAGGCAATGGCGACCGATAAGGCGCCGTACAAGATCCTGCAGTTTAACGATTTTGGACTGGTGGCGATTACGCGCAAACGTGTAAAACAGAGCCTGGAGCGCGCCCTCTGTTCACCGTGCCCGCACTGCGAAGGCGCGGGTTATATCAAGAGCGTGCAGACGGTGATTAGTGAAATTTTGATAGAGGCGCAGAAAATTGCGCGCGCTATCGAAGGCAAAGATGTAATGCTGCGCGTGCATCCGGACGTAGCCAAGGAATTAAAGTCGAGCACCAATAAATATCTGGAAGAACTGGAAGAAATTCTAGGCCGTCCGGTGCTGGTGAAAGGCGATGTGGCGCTGCATCACGAGAAGTTCGACCTCGGGTAAGCAGACCTTGTAACACACTCGCGCGCGGGTAAACTCGCCCGTGCACGGGGGTGTGCGAATGCTAGACTAAATTTTCAAACTGGAGAGATGGCCGAGTGGTTGAAGGCGCACGCTTGGAAAGCGTGTTTAGGGGAAACTCTAACGTGGGTTCGAATCCCACTCTCTCCGCCATCTCCCCTCGCTGACACCAGGATCGCCAACCCGTTTGACTTTTGCCTCTCTCATGTGCGAGGTTCGTCACCCGGCAATTCATCTTGTCAGTGGCCGCGACAGCCTCTATGTGACTCAAATCCCCGATGGATACTTTCGATTGGGAATACAAGGGATGGTTCGTCAGAACCTACGAACCTACAACAGGTTTTGCTTGGTGGTGGATGGCGTTCGCCCCATCCGCGCTCTAATGGGCGACGTACCCACACGCTCACTTTACTGCAGCCGGCTTTCTTCGATGGGCACAGACGGCATATACTCGAGCACCTCCAAGAATTTCCTACTCCATCTTGACCCTCTCTTCCCCGGTTTACCCGGACCGTCCTGGAGGAAGCGATGCGTCGATGACAAAGGTTTCAGAGAGTCCGAGCCGGAACAGTGGTTAATCTAGAAGTGACAAAACTCCACCGGATCGCAATAGGTGTTGGACAAAATTATTTTCCCAATATTCTTAATCGCGGCTATCGCCCTCTTTGTTCTTGTCGCCTTCGCTGTCGGTAAGGAGCGGCAGGAATTGCGCGGCAACGCATACCGACAAGGAATTGGTGAAGAATACGATCTGGAATTGAAGCGACTACTAGAACTTCAGAGCTTTCGGCCAAAGGACGCTCCTTCCGGGCCAGATCCTTACCGTGAGGCATTGGACATTGTGCGTCTGCGAAAACGAACTATGGAAAAGAACTTACCTCCTCCTAGCGACAAGACGATATTCAACGTCTCGAACAGTACAATCGCAAATCTGAATCTTGGCACCGTGCTCGGAGATCTGAACGCCTCGGTCCAGAATCTCCAGAGTCATGGGAGCCAGCAGATCGCAGACACGATAGGAAAATTGACCACCGCGATTAGCAAGTCGATGCAAATAAGAGATGCGGATCGAAAAGATTTGCTTGAAAACCTTGCGTTGGTATCGAAGGAAGTTTTATCTCAACCTGATCAGCGTAGATCGGGGTTGTTAAAATCGTCCCTTGGGTTCGTCACGACATCTCTCGCAGCAGCCAAGGAGTTGATCCCCCTAGTGCATGACTTGTACGAAAAACTCAAGGCCGCACGCATTATTGACTGGTGATCCTATCACAGCAATTTTGGCGGCCTAGTGCGTTATTACGGTACCGAGAGACGTAACCCCACTGGGCGGAAGTGTCGGTTCAAGTCCCCAATTGATGCATCGAGAGCATCCATCGGGTGAAATCGGACGAAGAGCCATGGGAAATATGGCAACATTGGCTGGCACGGCAACCTGTAATCTGTAACTTGCGGCAGGCATTGAGCGGTTCAGGTTCCGAATCCCATTCTCTCCGCCATAACAAATACTGCTGCGAAAACAGTATGGGCCGCTCTCCGGGAGCGGCCTATAATTATTGCATTTTAAAGTGGTGCGGAGAGGGGACTTGTCCCTCACCATGTTGCGCCCGGCCACGTAAGTCCGAGAGCGATTGGAGTGCCGGCTGGATCTGGTGCTGGCATAAAATTGATCTGTCTGCCCTAACTTATGCCGCGCCGCATCCTCTCCGCTCTGGCCGCCACCCTGTTGATCTCATGCGTGGGTGCCGTCCAGAGTCAGGAAGCAGATTCGGAAGTGAGAGCCCACTTCCTCGCCGCCCGCCGAGCGCAGGCTTCGGGCAATCTCGATGTGGCGGTTCAGGAGTATCTCACAGTAATCAAGCTTGCGCCGGACCTAGCGGAAGCCCGGGTGAATCTCGGGCTCGTGTATTATCTTCAGACTCGCTACGGCGAATCGGCCCAGGCTCTCGAGAAGGCGCTCTCCCTGCAACCCGGCTTCAGAGGCGCGAATTTGTTTCTCGGAATCGATGATATGAAACTGGGCCAGGCCCGGCAGGCCGTTCTCTACCTGAAACGGGCCGTCGAGCAGGAGCCTAGCAACAAGGAGGCTCGTACCTGGCTGAGCAGAGCACTGTGGGATGCGGGCCAGATGAACGAGTCAATTTTTGCTTTGCGAAATGCGGCACGGGCATTTCCTTCCGATCCAGACATCCTCTTCTTGTTAGGACAAGCTTACCGGGACGAGGCGGACGACGAGATGGGGCACGTGCTAGCTGCCGCCGGGACGCCGCTTTATTACCAAGCTGTCGGCGATATCTACAAAGAAGAAGGGGGCTGGGATCAAGCTCAACGGCATTATCAACGCGCCCTAGAGAAGGATCCGCACTGGGTCGGCGCGCATCTAGGGCTCGGAGAGATTTATTTTCAACAGGGCAAGTGGGATGCAGCCCGGGCAGAGTTCCTGGCGGAACACTCGACGGGCGCCACGGCAAAGCTCGCGCAAATCGCGTTGCTTGAGGGCCAACCCGGAGAAGCGTTGCGTCTGCTGAGCG
>DASXGT010000264.1:0-14790 GCA_036488895.1 Bryobacteraceae bacterium
CGCTACTGTTACCTGGATGCCAACGGCCGCCAAGCTCCCAATCTAAGAGCGAAGCCGGGCGACCTTCTCATCCTGAACCTAAAGAACGATTTGACGGATATCGATGATGGCCGCAAGTCCGCGAGTCATGTTCACAACCAAAAGCAAGCGGCCGTATGCAACAGCGGTGCTATGACCGCGACGTCCACTAATCTCCATTTCCATGGCTTGACCATTCCGTCGGTTTGTCACCAAGACGATGTCCTGAAGACGTCGATCAGCCCCGGCGATCCGCCATTCGACTATCGATTTCAAATCCCCCTCAACCAACCGCCCGGCCTTTATTGGTACCACCCGCACATCCACGGATTCACGAAGGCCCAAGTCTTGGGCGGAGCTTCAGGCGCCATCATCGTCGAAGGTATCGAGAGAGCCAACAAAGAAGTGGCTGGATTGCCCGAGCGAGTGCTGGTGATTCGCGATCAAGACTTGCTCAATCCGAAGGCGCCGCCTAGCAAGTCTGAACCTGTCCTACCAAAGATGCTGATTGATCGCGATGGAGATTCCGCAAACAACGGTACCGGCTTCGGCACGCCGGCCAAGGATCTATCCATCAACTTTGTGCCAGTGCCTTATCCAGACTATCCGCCCGCTGCGATTCAGATGAAACCGGAGGAGCGGCAGTTATGGCGGCTGCTAAACGCCTCGGCCATTACTTATCTTAATTTGGCGGTGCTGTTTCGTCGGACGCCTCAACCACTTGGACTTGTGGCGCTTGACGGTGTTCCGCTAAACCACAATGGAACTTCCGGAAATTTTATTAGCTGGCAAACACATCTCGGAATTCCGCCCGGAGCGCGTGTTGAGTTCATTGTGAAGGGGCCTCCATTGGGGGTGCAAGGACTTCTGGTGACGCGAACCGTCGACACAGGACCCGGTGGCGAAAACGACCCTAACCGGGCCATCGCCACCATTACCGCTTCGGAAAATGCCCCGGAGCCTCGCTCAAAGCTCGACGCGTCACCAAAGCCACTCCCTCCGCCCACCCAGCCATGGCTGGGAAATGTCACACCGGTTCGTACCCGCAAGCTATATTTTTCCGAAAAACTACAGGATCCCAAAAATCCCAACAGCGCTACTGAATTTTACGTCACTGTGGACGGCCAGACGCCGGCGCCGTTCGACCCAAAATCCGGCATCCCAAACATCGTTGCAAAGCAAGGCACCGTGGAGGATTGGATTATCGAGAATCGCTCAAATGAACTCCACGCGTTCCATATCCATCAACTACATTTCATGTTGCTCGATTATCTTGGCATGCCGGCGAATGAACCGTTTCTCCGTGATACGGTCAATGTTCCCTACTTCACGGATAGGGCGCTCAGCTATCCAAGTGTTCGGTTACGGATGGATTTTCGCGATCCGAATGCCGTCGGTACCTTTGTTTATCACTGCCACCTGCTAGAACACGAGGATCTGGGAATGATGGGGCTTATTCGTGTGGAACCGGCTGCCGGTGTCCAGACTTCCGCAACGACGGCGCCAGGAGGCTCCGTTTTCAAAAAACTGGAAAGGTGATCGCGGCGGAGTTAACCAGATTTATCAGCGAAATGTCAAAAACGCGAGCCCAACGGTAACAAAAGCGGCATAACTGCAACCTGGGGTACTCAATTGCTATCTAAGTGCGTAGGGAGTAAAACAAAGATCAGATTCTTCCGATCTGTTAAACTGACACATCGGTCTTTTTTGGTTGCGATTGGGTTAATCGCTCGTCGCATTTGTTTATATCGCTTTGAAATATAAGAACTTAGCTTTGGCAGTCGCCCTTGTTGGCGTATCTCTTGTGGGCCTGTCCGCGGCGGCGGTGCGGGCCGACATGGAAGACGTGTCCGATGACCTTTCCGGTCCATCCGGCGCCATTATTTCCAAATACTTAGAAGCCAGTCAGATCCGTCCCCCCGAGCATGGCGCCTCGATGCAAGTCGATATCGATGCATCCGTGCCGAAACTGAAAGAACAGGGTCGCTTGAAAGCCCTGCGTAAGATCTCAAAAGTAGGCCGGGTCACTTATCGCGTCCTTGGATTTCAGGGCGACAACACCGTGAAGAGTCAGGTGATTGCCCGTTATCTTGATGCGGAACAACAACATCGTGACAATCAAAAATTAAGCGTAACGCCCGCGAATTATAGATTTAAATTCAAAGGCGAAAAAGTGGCGCAAGACGGTGCACGTGTTTACGTATTTCAACTTTCGCCGCGCGCCAAGCGGGTGGGCTTGTTTAAGGGCGAGTTGTGGTTAAGCGCGGATACCTGCCTGCCGGTTCTCGAAAAAGGCCGCCTCGTGAAAAACCCCAGCATTTTCTTCAGAAAAGTCGATTTTGAGCAGGCTTTCGCTTTGCACAACGGCGCGGCTGTACCGGAGAGCATGAGCAGCACCATTGACACCCGCATAGTGGGTAAAGTCCAATTGAAAATCAGTTATTCAAACTTTGCCGATTCCGATGAAGATGAAAGTGAAAACACGCAAGCCAAACCAGCGTTGATTTCCAGTTCTTTGCCTTGAATTCAATCGTTTAAACGTGGCGCCATTAAATGCGCTGAATCGCCCCTGCACCTCAACTCCTCCCCGGTCGCCCGTGTATGGTTGAGTAGTAGGACTGAAACACAGTAACCTAGGTAAGTTGCCCCTAAGGGAGTCCATGAGAACGCTTTTTCTGAACCCCCCTTCTTTTGAAGGTTTTGACGGTGGAGCCGGTTCGCGCTGGCCCGCATCGCGTGAGATCGAATCCTATTGGTATCCGGTTTGGCTCTGCTATCCCGCCGGTCTCATTCCTAACAGCAAGGTGGTGGATGCTCCGCCGCACAAGATCTCTATCGATCAGACCGTGGCCATGGCGGTGGACTACGATTTATTGGTCCTTTTCACGTCCACCCCAGGGTTTAACGTAGACGTCCGTATCGCCGAAATGATGAAGGGCTTGAATCCTTCCATGAAGGTTGCCTTTGTGGGACCGCCCGTCACCATTGAGCCCGAAAAGAGCCTGATGGCTTCCACCGCTATCGATTTCGTGGTGAAAAAAGAATTCGATTACGCTATCCGCGATTACGCGCTAGGCGTGCCTATTGAACAAATTCCCAGCGTGGTCTTCCGCAAGGAAGACGGTAGTTTTCAGCACAATCCCGAGGCTCCGGTCATTGAGGACCTGGACGCGCTGCCCTGGGCCAGCAAAACTTATCATCGCGATCTCGATTTTACCCGCTACAACGTACCGTTCCTGCTTCATCCGTACGTTTCGTTCTACACCAGCCGTGGTTGTCCCGCCCAGTGTACGTTCTGCCTTTGGCCCCAAACCCATTCCGGCCACCGTTGGCGCTTACGTTCGTCTGACGATATCGTCAACGAGTGCCGCTACATTCTCGAAAATTTCAAAGGCCTCAAAGAAATCTTCTTTGACGATGACACCTTTAATTACCAGAAGAAGCGCACTATCGAGCTTTGCGCCAAGCTCAAGCCTCTGAACTTCACCTGGAGTTGCACCTCGCGCGTCACCACTGACTACGAGACGCTGAAGGCAATGAAAGATGCCGGCTGCCGCCTATTGATCGTGGGTTACGAATCGGGCGACGAGCAGATTCTCAAGAACATCAAGAAGGGCGCCACCATTGATATGGCCCGCCGCTTCACTGCCAATTGCAAGAAGCTCGGATTGGTCGTCCATGGCGACTTTATTGTCGGCCTGCCCGGCGAAACCCGCGAAACCATTCGCAAAAGCATCGATTTCGCGAAAGAGCTGGATGTCGAAACCATTCAGGTTTCCCTCGGCCATCCGTTCCCAGGCACCGAATTCTATGATCACGTCAAGAAAAACGGCCTGATCACGATCGATGCCATGACCGACGAATCCGGTCATCAACTTCCCAATTACCGCTACCCCGGCCTGGAAAAAGGCGAGTTGATCGAATGGGTGGAGCGTTTCTACAGCGAATTTTATTTCCGTCCTAAAGTGGCCTTCCGCTTGGTGGCCAATGCCATTTTTGACAGTGCTGACCGCAAACGTTTATACAAAGAAGCGCGCGAATACCTGGCGCTCCGTACCAAACGCCGGAAATATGTGAAAGATCAGAAAGCGGAGAGAGACCAGAAGGAACAGCCCGTGTTGAGTTCGGGGGATTAACCTGGCGGCGAGTAACACCTCAATCCTGCCTGCGGCATCGGACCAATGTGGTGTCGCATGCGCGTCCGTGCCGAAATGGAAGACACTGGCTTTGGTTCTGGTGGTTGTCATATTAAATGCTGTTGGAAATCTAAGCCTGGCTTGGGGCATGAAGCACTTGGCCGGCGCAGTTCTCTTTGATCCGCTGAGCTATATAAAAGCGATGTCAGACCCATTCGTGGCGTTGGGCATCGTTTTACTGATTCTGTGGCTGCTAACGCGCATGGCGCTGCTAAGCTGGGCGGATCTCAGCTTCGTTCTTCCTTTGACCGGCCTCGGCTACATCCTCGCGGCGATTTTCGGTAATTGGTTTCTGAATGAAAATGTCACGCCCATCCACTGGCTGGGGACCATTCTTGTTTTTGTCGGAACCGGGTTGGTGGGCATGACTACTCAAAAAACTCATCCAGGGCAAGAATCCGAATGAAGTGGCTATTACTTGGCATCATCGTCATTGCCACTGTCCTAGGCGATTTGCTGCAAAGCTATGAGATGAAGCGCAGTGGCGAGCAGTCCGTGGATGCGCGCGGCTTGGGCCGCCTGCTCCGCATGATCGTCAGCCGCCGCTATCTTTTCCTGGGAATCGTGTGCATGGCGTTCTCGTTTTTCGCCTTCATGGCGTTGGTGCAGATCGCGCCGCTCAGCTTTGCCGTTCCCGCTTCCGCCGCCACCTTCATTCTGGAAACGGTGCTGGCTAAATTCGTCCTCAAAGAACAAGTTGGTACGCGCCGCGCTGCCGGAGCCTTGCTCGTCCTCGGCGGTGTTGTGCTTCTGGCGCGTTAGCCTAAATCCTTGCACGCTTATTGGCTGGTCTTTCTCCCCGCCGCGGCCTATCAATGTTTGGCAATTGTCGCGTGCTTGAAGCATTTGGCCTTAACCCATCTGTCCGGTCCCGCTGCAACGCAGCCCGTTTCCGTCTTAAAACCGCTGCGCGGCCTAGATCCCAATACCCGCGAAGCCTTCATTTCGCAATTCACACAAGACTATCCGCAATTCGAAATTCTATTTGGCGCGCGCGACGCCGCTGATCCCGCTGCCATCGAAGTCCAGCGTCTCCAGGGGGAATTTCCGCAGGCGTCCATTCGCCTCATCATCGGCGCTGACGATGCTCCCAACGCCAAAGTAGGCACCCTGGCCGAACTCTCCCGGCACGCGCGTTACCCGCTGCGCGTCATCAATGACAGCGACATCAAAGTCGATCCCCAATATCTATCTCGCGTCACGGCGCCTCTCCAGGATCCCGGCATCGGAGTGGTCACCTGCCTCTACCGGGTAAAAGCGCATAATCCGCCCGCAGCCTGGGAAGCGCTCGGCATCATGACGGATTTCATGCCCAGCACTCTGGTCGCGCAGTTGATCGGTGTGCGTGAGTTCGGCCTCGGATCTACCCTCGCTTTCCGCGCCGCCGACCTGGAGCAAGCCGGTGGCTTTGCCGCTATTGCCGATTATCTGGCCGACGATTATCAACTTGCCAAACGCATCACCGGCCTGGGCAAACGCGCCTTGCTCTCCACTTACGTGGTCGAAACTTCTTTGGGCGACGCCACCTGGCGCGGCATCTGGCTTCACCAATTGCGCTGGGCTCGCACCATCCGGCTGACCAAGGGCGCCGGCCACCTCGGGCTCCCCATCACCCACGCCGGATTATGGGCCGCCATCGCGGTCTCCACGGGAGCCGTCGTCCCCGCCATCGTTCTCCTCGTCCTGCGCATTCTTTCAGCCCTGCTCAGCGGAGCTTTCGTCCTGCACAGCCCGTTCGCCGCTTGTTTTTCTTGGCTTTCTCCGCTTTGGGACCTGTACTCATTCTCCGTTTGGCTCGCGTCGTACGCTGGAAAGACGGTTCGGTGGCGTGACCGCACGCTGAAGGTGAGTCCGGACGGTCGTATCATAAAAGACTGAGCCCGGCATGCTAGCCTTATTAGCGGCGTAATGCCCAATCCGGCGTCGTTTTCATTTTAGGAGTCCAGAAAGTAAATGTCTTTGCAAGTCCGTGGCGTTATTGTCCGCAAGGTGATGGGTAGTTTAGTGTGCTCTGCTGCCATCGCGGCGTTTTGCTTGCCGTTGTCCGTACAAGCGCAAGCCCCCCCCACACCCACCAAAGTGGCTATCATCAACGCCCAGAAGGCTGTAGCCGATACCCAGGAAATTCAGAAGGCGCAAAAAGAGTTGGAGGCTAAATATGGCAGCCGCCAGCAAGCCATCGCCAAGCTGCAAAGCGATCTGCAAAACCTCCAGTCGCAGTTGAACGGGCCCAATTTGCCGCCTGATCGCGAAGCTACCATGCGCGCCGATTTCACCGTAAAGCAAAAGCAGTTGCAGCGGCTCGGGGAAGATTTGCAGAGCGACGTCAATAACGAGCGTCAAGATATTCTGGGACGCGCCGGCCGCCACATGACCGACGTCGTGAAAAAGCTGGCGGAAGAGCGCGGTTTCGACGTCGTGATCGACATCACCAACACCCTCTATTTCAAACCTGGCCTCGATATCACCGCTGCCGCCACCGCCGCTTACGACAAAACTTTCCCAGTCAGCAAATAACCGGGTAAACTGGATTTAGATGGGCAGTTACATGC
The DNA here is from genome assembly GCA_036488895.1 of Bryobacteraceae bacterium. Classification (GTDB taxonomy): domain Bacteria; phylum Acidobacteriota; class Terriglobia; order Bryobacterales; family Bryobacteraceae; genus Bog-105. The sequence continues at coordinate 6,767 of DASXGT010000264.1, forward strand.
AGGGTTACGGCGTTGAGGAAGAGCGCCGTGGCCGTATCATTAAGCGCATCATCTTGGGCGCGGTTATTGCGGCGGTCCTAATCTTAGTGGCGTACCTGTTTTTCCATAACTATACGGAAAAGAAGACTGTCAATCAGTTTCTGGCGCAAATCAACGGCCACGATTACAAGGCAGCATACGCCGATTGGTGCAACGCTACAAGTCCTTGTCCTAATTACGATTACGCCCGGTTTCTGCAGGATTGGGGGCCTGAGAAAAAGGTGTCTTCGCCCTGGAAAGTGGCTTCCGTCGAAAGCTGTAAGAGCTTTGTGACCGTAAACGTCCAAGCCGAAGGCGCTGAGCTTCAATCGTTGGGTGTCCAGCGCGGTACCCGCAACCTCATGTATGCCCCTGCTCCGGAATGCCAGGAAATGCAGTGGCACTGGAAGCAATTCTTTCACCGGATCTTCGGCGGTAGCTAAAGGACGACCCATGTGCCGCAGTATCAAAGTTCTCAGAACGCCAACCGAGACTGCTGACAGGCCCGGCGTCGAAGCGGCCTCGCTTCAGTTTGTGCGCAAAGTCAGCGGCATGCGCAAGCCCTCGAAAGCCAACCAGGCCGCTTTCGATGCCGCGGTTCTGGAAATTACGAACGTCACCCAGCGCCTGCTGGGAAATCTAACTAAGCCCGCACCCGCGTCGCCTCGTCCCCCATCAATCCTTGCTGTTTCCAACGCGAATCCGAGTGGCGAGCAAACCGGAGATGAGCATGCATCCGGTTAAGAACCATAACCCAGTCTCATAACGGCCCGTTCTCGCTCTTAGATATCCAAATATATAGGGGCCAGCGAATCCGCCCAGATTACCAAAGGAATTGATCGTTCCAATGGCTGTTGCCGCGGCCGATTTGCCTAGGTATGCGCTGGGCAGGGTCCAAAACGGCGAAAGATACGCCTGAAATGAGAAACCCACCAGGCAAAAAAACACGATGACGACCGCCACGTGGTCGCCTGCAAGAATCGCGCAGGCAAGACCGGCCGCCGTCACCAAAATGGGAACCGCGGTATGCCAGCGGCGCTCGCCGGTGCGGTTCGAAGAAAAACCATTGAATAAAATGCCGGCCACGCTGCACAGGTAAGGCAACACCGCCACCGCCGTGCGCCAGGTGATCGACATGCCTTTCATGTTTTCGGTGATGGATGGAAGAAAGAAAAGAATGGCCTGGTTGCCTGTAATAACCAGGAAGAGCACGGCAATCAGAAGGATTGTTTGGGGATGGCGGAATGCAGCCGCAATCTGTACGCGGCCTGCGGCGGATCTCGCCTGTTCTTCCTTCTTTAACTCCCCGGTCAACCAATTTTTTTCGTCATCCGGAAGCCAGCGGGCCTGAGGCACGCGGTCTGGCAAATAATAGAGCGCCGCGATTCCGCACAAGATGGAAGGTATACCCTCTAGAAAGAAAACCCAACGCCAGCCATGCAGGCCGTGCCAATGGACAGTTTCAAGAATCCAACGGGAGAGCGGCGTGCCCACGATCACCGATAGGGGCTGCGTCATCATGAACCAGGATTTTGCCCGCGTGCGGTCCTCATAACGAAACCAATGGGAAAGGTAGACGATGACGCCGGGAAAGAAGCCGGCTTCCGCGGCTCCCAGCAGGAAACGCGAGATATAGAATTGCTGCGGCGTGGTGATGAGTCCGGTTAGCGCGGCAAGCAGTCCCCAGGAAATCATAATTCTTGCGAACCATTTGCGCGCGCTCCACCGTTCGACAATCAGGCTGCCGGGGATCTCCAGGAGAAAATATCCAACAAAGAAAATGCCCGCGCCGAGTCCGATCGTGGCGTCCGTGAAACCCAGATCACCCTGCATTTGGAGTTTCGCGACCCCCAGATTGGCGCGGTCGACGTAGGCCAATAGGTAGGCCACAATCAGAAACGGCATCAGTCGCCGCGTGACACGCCGTCGCGCGCGTCTCCCCACTGCCTCCGCTGTGCTGTTATCAGGAAACTGCACACTGCCGACGCCCATATTGCGATTAGATAACTCGCTCTCCTCGTTTGCCATTGCGTGCAGCCTTCCATGGCCGAACGAGTACGCCCAGCGCCTGATTCTTTTCAGTGACAGCGGAAATGATGTTATCAAACAACCGTTGAATCCTTGCCTGCCGCTCTGAAACCTGGGATTATTTCGCGAATTCCGGCTAAGTGAGGCGGTTCACTTGTGAGTTCTTGGTTATTTCATACCCGAACTGTTGCACAACCGTAAATATAATATGTAACTACTTTGATCCTACCCGTCGCCGCGTCTGTACAATCACGCATAACTGAAATGGGGAGGTATGCACATAGAGTCCGGGGAGAGCTGCGTTATGCCGCTCAGGCAACACCTCCGCGACATCCTATCATCGGCGCACGTCTATTTTGTCTCCAATCCTGATCGTCATCAGGTCTTCACCCATTTCCAGTGGACCGTCATATGTCTTTCGCGTAAGTTTCAGGACATCCGCGCTGGTCGGCTCCGTGAAAGCGGGATCGGTAGTCACCAAAACAACATGCGAATACACCGCCAGCCGGGGATTCACGCGCGTAAAAACAGTGCCGGCTTCCTCGGGCGTCGTGTGAAGCCCAATGATAATTCGCGCAGCTTCTGATTTCTTTAGAAGTTCCGGTCTGGCCCAAGCCACTTCATGGATCAGAACGTCCGCCCCTTTTGAAAAGTGGATCAGATTCTCATTCAATCGCGTGTCGCCGGAGAAAACCACGGAATGCCCGCCATAATCGATACGGTAACCAAACGCCGGTTTTGCAGTCGCGTGGTCAACTTCGAATGCCGTGACCTTCACGCCGTTCCTTTCAAAGACTGGGCCTTGGGTCAGGTCTTGAGCCAGCACAGCCGCGCCCTCTCGGGGAATTCCGTCCGCCATTCGAAACCGGATATCCGTGGCGAACGCCTTCTTCAGATTTGCCATCAATTCCTTGGTTCCGATCGGACCCCATATCTGAAAAGCCCCTGCTCGATGGCCGAAAGGCGGCGGCAGCCAACCGGTCAACCACAGATCCGGAATTCCCACAACATGATCCGAATGGAGGTGAGTCAGAAATACACCGGTTACGGCGCCTAGCGGCACATGCCGTTGCCACAACCGCACTGTCGCGCCACGGCCGCAGTCGATCAATAACTTTTCGGGTCCCGCTTCCACTAAACTACTTGGGCCGAAACGCTCAATGAGCGGGATTGGGCTTCCGGTGCCAAGCAACGTGACCTTCAGCTCGTGTCCTTGAATATTCCAACACAGAACGAGGAGTAGCCAAATCCCTTTACAACCGAACGTACACCATGAACGCATCCATGCCCTCCTGCTTTTCACCTGGACGTTTCCGTCCAGCTTGTATCAATGGCGGATCACACGCACATCTGCTGCATCCGCCGTTCGATTTCAGGAAGGTTCTTGCGTAAAAGCCTGAGAAAGCCGTCCCGAATCGCGCTCGGTTCCTCCTGCCGCCAGGCCAACACTACATCCAACAACCGGCAACGGTCACTGAACATTTGAAACACGACACCATTCGAACGGAGCTGCTTAACGCAGGCGGGAATGAGCGACACGCCTTCACCGGCCTCCACCAAAGTAAGCACGGTTTGCCAAAGACTCGGGCTGTCCACCACACGCGGCGAGAACTTGGCCTTCTTGCAGAAACCGATAATCGCGTCAAACAACTCCGGCGCGCCCTCGCGAGCGTTTAGCACGAAAGGCTCCGTAGCCAATTGCGCTAGCCGGATCGCGGGTTCATTGGCAAGCGGATGCCCCTTTGGTAGAGCGGCTATCAGAGGCTCTCGAAAGAAAATTTCGCTGCTGAGAATCTTCCGGAACTCCGCTGGCACGCTGCGCGTAAAGCCAACGTCAATGATCCCTTCGGCCAGCGCCGCCGGTTGACGCGCGGGGTCCATGTCCTTAAGCGCCACAGTCACGCCGGGTTGCAGTTTTCTGAACCCGCGGATCAACCCAGGGAGAAACGGCGACGTGGCCGGTCCGCACAACCCAACCGAGAGTTTCCCGTACTGGCCTTGTGATGCGCGTACCGCCATTTCAACCGCGCGTTCCGAATGCGCGAGAATTTCACGGGCCTCCCGTAGAAAGACGGCGCCTTCGGGTGTCAACGAAACCTGGCGTTGATTCCGTTGCAACAGCGTGACGCCGATCTCTTTCTCAAGGTCGCGAACTTGTCCGCTCAGTCCCGACTGAGAGACATGCAGATGCCGGGCCGCCTGCGTAAAGCTTTGCCGCTCCGCTACTGCGCAAAAGTATCGCAAGTGGCGCAGTTCCATGCTAAAAGTCTATCAGTATTTCCGATAACTGAAAGCAGAATAAACGTTGCCACTTCTGGCTGATTTCGCGATCCAACCGGGTGTGAACACGAATTACTTGCCCAAAATCCTACCCACAGCCGTTACCTATCGGAGCTTGCCCATCAACGGAGTTAACATCGCTTATCGCGAGGCTGGCGACCCGGCGAATCCAAAACTTGTCCTGCTGCATGGCTTCCCGGCTTCTTCGCATCAGTACCGTAACCTGATTCCAGCCCTAGCCGATCGTTTCCATGTCATCGCACCTGACTATCCCGGTTTTGGCAACAGCGACGCGCCGGATCCCGCCAACTTCTCTTATACATTTGACAAGCTTGCCGAAGTGATCGGGGAGTTTCTGAAACAGAAAGGCTTTGATCGATTCGGCATGTATGTTCAGGATTACGGCGGCCCTGTTGGATTCCGCATGGTTACGCAAAAACCGGAAATCCTGGAATGGCTCATCATTCAGAACACCAACGCGTACGAAATCGGTTTCACCGAAGCTTGGGGAGGCTTGCGAAATGCCTTGTGGCATAACCGTACATCGGAAAACGAAGCAGCGGTAGCGGGCCTGCTGGCATTCGACACTGTCAAGGCTATTTACCTGCACGGGTCAAAAACTCCCGAACTGATCAGCCCCGACAATTGGAACTCAGACTACTTCACGACTCTTCAGCGGCCCAACGCCCGCCAGATCCAGTTGGACCTCTTTTATGACTACCGCACCAACGTTGCGCTCTATCCCAAGTGGCAGGCGTTTCTCAAGGAACAGCAGCCGGACACAATCATCTTTTGGGGACAGGACGACATCTTTTTCACGCGTGAGGGCGGGGAAGCTTATCTCCCGGCTCTCACGAAGGCGGAGATGCACCGGCTTGATGCCGGCCACTTCGCGGTAGAGGATTGCCTGGAGTACATCTCCAAGAACACCCATCGTTTTTATGACGACGTAGTCGCGCGCAAGACCAAAGCGTGACGGCGCTCGCTCCGAACCTTGTCGGCTCTTGAGTTAAGATCGGTGATGATTTCCCAGGAGTCTCGAAATGTTCCGTCTTCTCAACACCGCGTTCTTAATTAGTCTGATGACCGGATTAAATCCGGCAGCGGCACAAACGCCGCCGGCGACCACCCATCCACAGCGCCCGACCCCACCCACCCGGGATCCCCATACGCCCGGTTACGTCACGGCGCAAGAGTTGCCGGACGGAACCAACGCTCCAGCAAAGGCGGACGGAAATTTCATCCTCGGCCCTACTCACAATCCCGCCCCCGAGACGACCGTGCAGGAAGGCGTGCCCCAGGGAACGGTTTCAACCTTCACCGTGGAATCCGCCGATAGCAAGTTTTATCCCGGCATCGCGCGCGAGCCCCAAACCTTTGGTACGGTAGATCCCACTGACCCCGCCAAGCTAATAGTCACCACCAGCCACTCCGCGCCTTACACTCGCCGGGTGGCTGTGTATGTTCCCAAACAATACGTTCCCGGCACGGTCGCGCCATTCATCGTCGGGGCTGACGGACCTGACCCGGTGTTGTTCAAGGTTCTGGACAATCTAATCGCCCAACACAAGATACCCGTCATGATTGGCATCTCTATCAGCAACGGCAGCGGCGACGCTCAAGGAAGCGAACGCGGCCTGGAGTATGACAACATGTCTGGCCTATACGCTGAGTTTGTCGAGAAAGAAGTTCTGCCTCTCGTCGAAAAGCAATACAACGTGAAACTCACCAAAGATCCCGAGGGCCGCGCGACCATGGGCGGCAGTTCCGGCGGCTCCTGCGCTTTGATCATGGCCTGGTATCATCCGGAACTCTACCATCGCGTCCTCACCTACTCAGGTACTTACGTAAACCAGCAGTGGCCGTCGAATCCTCAGACGCCCGGCGGCGCATGGGAATTCCATAAAAGCCTCATCCCCAACAGCCCGGTCAAGCCGATACGCCTCTGGATGGAAGTCGGCGACCGAGACCTCTTCAATCCGAATGTCATGCGCGACAACATGCATGACTGGGTCGTTGCCAATGAGAACATGGCCAAAGTGCTAGCCGCCAAGGGGTATCATTATCAGTTTGTATTTGCGCGTAACGCCGGACACACTGACCGTACCGTGAAACAACAAACCCTGCCTGAGGCGCTGGAATACGTATGGCAAGGGTACCCTATCACCGGCGCGACGAATTGATTTGGGTAGGCCCGCAAAAAGCGGGCCTGCCCAGCTTTCTAGTGCGGTTCCGCCAACCCCGGATGGAATGCCGGCAACACATCATCCTGCCGCGCAATCCACGTATAAACCACCGGCAAAACATAAACACTCAGCAACAGCGTGGCGCTCAACCCGCCCACAATCACAATCGCGAACGGCTTCTGCGAATCCGATCCAATGCCTGTGGAAGTAGCCGCCGGCAATAACCCCAACGTCGCCACTAGCATTGTCATCATAATTGGCCGCAACCGCAAAACCGCGCCTTCCACCGCCGCCTCGTGCACGCCGTACCCCCGCGCGCGCAACTGATTGATGTACTCAATCATGATCACGCCCGTCTCCACGGCTACCCCGAACAACGCCAGTGTCCCTATCCCCGCCGCCACGCTAAAGTGCGTTCCAGTAAAGTACAGCGCGCACAAAGCGCCAATCGGAGACAATGCCAAACTGGTCATCGCCAGCAACGCCCACTTGAATGACTTGAACATCGAATACAGCAGGAAGAAGATGCCCGCCACCGTCACCGGAACAATCAATGCCAACCGCGCATTTGCCCGCTTCGCGCTGGCGTATTCGCCCGCCCACTCTAAGTGGTAACCGGGAGGCAGCTTTACTTTTTGATCCACGGTGCGAATCGCCTCTTCCACCGTGCTGCCTAAATCCCGTCCGCGGACGCTGTACTTCAACGCCACATAGCGGGAACTTTGCTCGCGGTAAATCTGCGATGCCCCATCGCGCATCTCGATGTTGGCCACTTGATCCAGTGAGACGCGTTCTCCCGACGGCGCCAGCAGCCGGATATTCCGGATTGCATCCGCTGACCCGCGGTACTGCGGCTGGTAGCGCACCACCAAGTCATAGCGTTGTTCGCCATCCAAAATCTGGCCCACTGCATTTCCACCCACCGCGGTCTGTATAGCGTCTTGCACGTCGCTCACGTTCAGGCCGAAACGATTCGCTCTGGCCCGGTCGATGGTCACGTTCAAATTCGGCTGGCCGATTACGCGAAACAATCCTAAATCCTGCACGCCCTTGATGCCCTGCATCACTCGGATAATCTCGTCGCCTTTGCCTTCCAGTTCCTTTAAGTCGGTCCCATAAACCTTAATCGCCAACTCGCCCTTCACGCCGCTGACCGCCTCTTCCATGTTGTCTTCAATCGGTTGAGAAAATCCCCAAGTGACGCCGGGAATTTTTTCCACCTCGCGGCTCATCGCTGCAATGAGTTCATCCTTGTCCTCGTGGAAGCCGGGCCGCCACTCTTCCTTCGGTTTCAGTCCCACGAAATATTCCGTGTTAAAAAAGCCGGTGGCGTCCGTTCCATCGTCGGGACGGCCCACCTGGCTCGTGCACTCGGTAACTTCGGGAAAAGAGCACAGGCGCACGCGCGCGTCGTTGGCAATTTTTATCGCTTCGGTCGGACCAACGCTGGAGGCAAGCGTGCCCCGTGCCCAGATGGCGCCCTCATCGAGATGCGGCAAAAATTCGGAGCCG
>DASXGT010000137.1:0-15211 GCA_036488895.1 Bryobacteraceae bacterium
CGCGGCTTTACAAGGCATACTGGTTGCTGTTCTGGTGGGCTATCTAATAGGCTGGAAGCCGGCCGTGGTTATGGTAGCTGCAGATTTTTTGATCATTCAATTGGCGCGATCCTATTTCGTGCGCCGCTTGGGTGGTGTGAATGGCGATTGCCTGGGTGCAACCTGCCAAGTAGTGGAGACAATGAACCTGATCGTACTCGCATGCCAACCTTTCTATTAATCCGTCACGCCGAACCGGCGATTCGCGGAGTATTTCTGGGCCAGATGGACCCGCCTCTTTCAACACGGGGAAAACAACAAATAGCAGATTTAGCGTCTTTAAAAGACAGCGAAGAAAATATGACAGTCTACAGTAGCCCGTTGCGCAGAGCTCTGCAGACGGCCAGCGGCTTGCGCTTTCACGAGCTGGTGATTTTGTCTGACCTGCGTGAAGTGGATATGGGCGAATGGACCGGTAAGCAGTGGGTAGACATTCAGATTGAGTGGGGCAGCTTTGCGAAAAAGAAATCAGCGGACTGGTTAGGCGTGCCCGCGCCCGGTGGAGAAACCTGGAAAGAATTAACGGCTCGCGTCGAGCGGGCCTGGAAGAAGATTCGCTCCGGGCCGGCCCCCTTCGCCGTGGTCGCTCATCAGGGCGTAAATGCGGCGCTCGCCCACGTAATTACGGGCGCGGATCCGAATAAATTCCACCAGCAGTACGGAGAAGTGATCCACATGGAATATGCAGCTGATTAACGCAACGGTTGCGTCCATTCCTCAATCCGCCGCAGCAGGCATAGCGGAAGCCGTGCAGGAGCGTTGGGATTCCCTGACCAAGCCGCGCGGAAGTCTGGGCCGCTTGGAACAAAGCGTGCTCCGCTTGGCTGAGATCCAAGGAAACGTCATGCCTGTGATGGACTGCCGTGCCATGTACGTTTTTTGCGGCGATCACGGCATCACGGCGGAAGGCGTAAGCCTGTATCCGTCCGTAGTCACTCGGGAGATGGTGAAGAATTTCCTGGCGGGCGGCGCAGCGATCAACGTCCTATGCAAGCAGTTCAATATAGAGCCGTTGATTGTGGATACCGGTGTGTTAGGCCAAAATATCACGGGCACTCTTGACCGGCGCGTCGGCGAGGGGACGCGCAATTTTCTGCGCGAGGCCGCCATGTCGAAAGCGCAAGCGGTTCAAGCTATTGAAAACGGCATACGCTTAGCTCAAGATGCTGCTGCCAGATTCGACATCGCAGGCGTGGGAGAAATGGGAATCGGCAATTCCACCTCTGCCAGCACCTTGCTATGCGCATTCACAGGCATATCTGTCGAGCAAGCGGTGGGGCGCGGTACCGGTTTAGACGCCGCCGGCCTGCAACACAAACAAGCCGTCCTAAAAGCCGCGCTGGCGCGTGTTGATTTACCGCGCATCGGTGATGACCCGCTCGCTATCGCAGCCGAATTCGGCGGCTTTGAAATTCTCACCATGGCTGGCTTCTTTCTCGGCGCAGCCAGCAAGCATCTCCCGGTGGTTGTGGATGGCTTCATCAGCGCCTCCGCGTTTTTAATCGCGAAGGCGTTATGCCCACGCATCGGAAATTATCTGCTCTTCGCGCACCGCTCGGCTGAAAAAGGACATGCGGCGCTCCTTTCCCTACTGGCGGTTACGCCGTTACTTGATTTGGAGATGCGTTTGGGCGAAGGCACCGGCGCGGCTCTGGCGATCAGCATACTGGCTTCGGCTCTAGCGCTCTATCGCGAGATGGCCACCTTTGCGCAAGCATCCGTGTCTGACACAAAAAAAGAGGAACAATATTCATGAGTATTACTACCAAACGAGGCGACGGCGGCCAAACGGGTCTTCCCGGAGGCGTCCGCGTCAGCAAGGCCCATCCGCGCGTCGAATGTTACGGCACGATTGACGAGCTGATTTCGCAGCTGGGCTTCGCGCGTTCCATTGCGGAAAACAAAGAAGTCCATGATCTGGTAAAAGAAATTCAGCGCGAATTGTTTAAGGTGGGCTCCGCCATCGGCACTGCCCCCGAATCGCGCAAGCCCTCGCCGCTCATCACTCAGGAAATGGTGAACGCGCTCGAAGCCCATGTTCATCGCATTGAAGCGATTCCCGGCATTCTAGGCGATTGGTCAATCCCCGGCGAATTGTCTGCCTCCGCCGCGCTCGATGTGGCCCGCACCATTTGCCGCCGGACCGAACGCCTCGCCGTCAAGCTCTTCGAAGATGGCGTGATTGATAACCCGTACATTCTTGGTTATCTCAATCGTTTATCGGATGTTCTGTGGCTCTTGGGCCGCCAGGTGGAAGTAGAAGCCGGAGTGGATGCAACGCTTCGCCCCAAAGACCAAGCCCGTCCCCGCTGGTCGCGAGCCTGGTAGCTTTTGATTCCGCGGATTGTCATCGCCGGAACGCACAGCGGGGTAGGGAAGACTACCGTCGCCATCGCACTCATGGCGGCGCTGGTGCGCAGGGGACTGCGCGTCCAACCCTTCAAGGTCGGTCCGGATTTCATTGATCCGTCGTTTCACAGCCATGTCACCGGATTGCCTGGCAGAAATTTGGACGGCTGGATGCTTTCGCGCGCGGCAAATCTGGCGCTCTTCGAAAATGCGGCGCGGGATGCCGATATTGCCGTAATCGAAGGCGTCATGGGCGCATTCGACGGGCATGCTGCAACCTCCGAAAGCGGCTCCACGGTGGAGATGGCGAAATGGTTGGCTGCTCCCATCGTTCTAGTGATCGATGCTTCAGCCATGGCTCGTAGCGCGTCCGCGCTCGTGCATGGATTTGAAACGTTTGACCCGGACGCTCATTTCGCTGGCGTGATCTTCAACCGCGTCGGCGGTGTCCGTCACTACGAACTGCTGCGAGACGCGGTGGAACAAAAGTGCGGCGTTCAGCCATTGGGCGCGCTACCTCGTGACCCGCGGATCATTCTGCCGGAGCGTCACCTCGGTCTCGTCATGGCGGCTGAAGTGCTAAACAACGAAACCATCTCGCATTTGGCGGATTGGTTTAAGGCTGGCGTTGATGTCGATCGGCTGCTCGCCATGGCTAACAATCCGGCTACGCTGGAACTGTCCGTTTCTCTCAAGCCCATCGTCCCGGTCCATCGCGCGCGCATCGGCGTTGCGCGCGACGCGGCGTTTTGCTTCTATTACGAAGACAATCTTGATCTGTTGCGGCGCTTCGGCGCTGACATCGTCGAATTTAGCCCTCTGCGCGACGCGCATCTGCCGACGCAGCTTGACGGCTTGTATCTTGGCGGAGGCTACCCGGAGCTGCACGCTTCTGCCTTAGCGGCTAACTACACCATGCTCGACGACATCCGGCATTTCAAAGGATGCATCTATGCCGAATGTGGTGGATTCATGTACCTCACGCGCGAAATCATAGATAGGAACGGTGCCGGACACGCCATGGCTGGTCTCTTTCCCACCCGCGCGCGCATGCAACAGACTCGCTCCCGGCTGGGCTACGTTACTGTGCAACCGCTGGCCGAATGGCATTGGCTTGGTGAACAAATGACCCTGCGCGGGCACGAATTCCGCTATTCGGAAATAGACGAAATGCCCGCCGGAATCGCAAGGCGCTACCGCGTGCACTCAAATCAAGCCGAACGCACGGAAGGCTATTCCATCGGCCGCGTTCTTGCCGGTTACATCCATCTGCATTTCGCATCCTGCCCCGAATTTGTTGAAGCCTTCGTGAGATCTTCTATCGCTGCACGATCATCGCCTCAATAGCCTGCCCCTCCGCCCACCCTTCGCGCTCCAATTCCGGTTGAGCTTGCTCTTCTTCCGGATAGCCCAGGCAAAGATACGCCACTAATTTCCAGTGTTCCGGTACGTCCAGAGCTTGCGGCACTAATGCCGGATCCAAAATCGAAACCCACCCCATGCCCACTCCATGCGCGCGTGCTGTCAGCCAAAGCGTGTGCACCGCGCACACCGCGGAATAGGGAAGCATCTCCGGCATCGTTCTGCGGCCGAGTCCGTGCCCCAATTCTGTCTCAGGATCGACGAAGACTGCCAAATGCACCGGTGCTTCCACTAATCCGGCCAGCTTGAGGCGCGCATACAGTGCGGCTCGTTGCCCATTTAGCTCCGCCAGCGCCAAACGGTTAGCTTCTTGAAAATTTTCCACAATGGCCGCGCGGCGTTCGGGAGCATCCACCATCACCCACCGCCAGGGTTGGCTAAAACCGACTGAAGGAGACAAGCAAGCCTGCGACAGAAATTCTTGCAGCAGCCCGTCCGGCAGCGCATCGCGCCGAAACCGTCGCACATCGCGCCGCCACAAAAATAAGTCGGCGAGTGTCGCGCGGAATAGAGCATCAAAGTGCGGAGCGTGGGCCACTATTGAAGTTTCTCAGGCGGCCGCGAAATTTCATTTCTGACGGCCAATACGCTACCGTGGCAAGGTGAAGAAATTCGTAATTACCGTGCTAGCCCTTGTGGCGGTTCCGGTCCTGTTCTCGCAGCAAATTACCTACTTTCCCTATCTGCAACTAGGCGATAACGGTCCGTTTGGTGCAACAGATCAGGTGGTTGTAGCGTGGCAAACCAACGAGGCCGCGCCGAACCCGCGCGCCTATCACGTAGACTTCGGCCTCACTACGCGCTATGGAAAAACAGTCGCGCCATCCGGCCGCGTCGTGGACAACTATTTAACTGCAGACCCCGCTCTCCCCCAAATCCCCTCTGCCTATGGACCGCACACCAATTACGTAGCCGTCCTCTCCGGACTGCGTTTCGACGCAGCCTATTCGTATCGCGTCACTGGCCCAGGCCTTCCCGCCGGTGGCTTCGTGGCTTCGTTTCGTACGCGCAAGAAAAGTTCGGCCTTTTCATTTGCCGTGGAAGGCGACGAGGGGAATTTTCCTGCTATCCCAAATGCTCAGCCGCCGCGCCTGGCCAATTACGAAGCCAGAATCGCCCACCTGATTTACAACTCGGGCGCCGAATTCGTTCTCAATACTGGGGACAACGTCTATACCATGGGCTCTGAAGGCAGCTACCGCGATTTTTTCTTCCCGGTCTTCAATAACGACAAGGATTCCAATGAGACCGGCGCGCCTCTCATCCGCCGCCTGCTCTACTTTATTACCGTTGGCAATCATGATTTGGGCGTCGACGGTGTTTCGGCCAATCTCTTGGCCGACAATGCATCGCCGCGCTTCAGTGGCAATCTAACCGGCGGCTCGGCTCTCGCGTTTTTCAATAATTACTACTACCCGCAAAACGGCCCGACCGGATTTGATATCCAAAGCACCCGCAACGGCGAGACCGCAACTTCAAATGGCATGCGCTTCGCCTATCAAGGCAAAACTTACCAGTCACCCGTCGCCATTGAAGCCTTTCGCGCCTCCACCAACGTAGACACCGGCAAAGGCCCCAGCCGCCAAATCGACCATGCCAGCAATTACTCCTTCGATTACGGCAACGCGCATTTTCTTTTCTTGGACGCAAACCCGCATTTATTCAACGGCATTCTGCTCAGCGGAAACGCCACGTCGCCGCCGCCCTCTTTTCCGCCCTATCCATCGGAGCTAGCCAAATGGGTAATGAATGATCTCGATTCCAGCCAACAGCTTTGGAAAATCGTCGTGTTTCATCAACCCTCGTTCTCTTCCGGAGACGCCACCATCCTCAACAGCCAGATGCGCGCCGTGAAGCAACTGCTCGAAGACCACGGCGTGAACATTGTCTTCAACGGGCATGACCATAACTATCAGCGTTCTCTGCCCATTCGAGCCACTGCGGGCACGGCCGTCCAAATCGACCAGGCTTTCGACGGCAAAACGCATACGGTCCCCGACGGCGTCTTATACATCGTGGAAGGCGCCGGAGGCAACCGCGATTTCGATGGCAACTTGCCCGCTCCGCGCGGTAGCGGACCCGGCGTCGATCAGGACGATTCGGCTACCGGCATGTACACTCCCATAGCCGGTCTAACCGTGCCGCAAGGGCCGGCCGATTGGTTAGATACCAATTTGACGAATCGCGAGATGATCGCCCATTTCCCAAACGCGGGCGCGGGCCCAAAAATCACCGCAAAATTCAAATCCAAAGTCTTCTCGTTCGGCCGCGTAGTCGTGAATCAAAACAAGCTCACTCTCTATCAGGTCAGTGAGCCGTTGTCATCTTCCTCATCGGGTACTGCAGCGGCCCCCGCGCCATACGGGACTGACTTTGCCGGACATCCCTTGAATGACCCGATCCCCGATACCCTGCTGGACGGATCGACCGGCGCTCTAATTTCCACACCCGCAATTGGCAAGTCCGCGCTGCTCGATCAATTCACCGTCACCAAGCCCGACGTCAGCGCATCCGTGTCCGTGCGGCTCTCCGCTCCGCCCACTACAAATCCAGGCGGCGAATTAGTCTACTCCGTCCTAGTAAGTAACCGTTCAACGATTGCGTTGAATGGAGCGCAAATTCGGCTCACCGTGCAAGGAGCCGATATCGTCAGCACCATGGGACGCCTGGCCCCAGGCGCAACGCGCACAGTGCAGCTAAAGACGCCTGCCTCTTCAACCCCTGAAATAAAAGCCGCCGCTTCACTGGTCTCCGCGACTGCCCTTCCGGTCCACGGAAATTCGGTAATTACCAGAGCCACCAAATAAAAAGGTCCGGGCCCCAAATGGGAACCCGGACCGCTCAAAAGCATATTGCCGTTGAGTTCAGTTACTTGCTGGGCGTCGTGGCAGCCGGAGCCACTTTGGCCGTGCTGGTCTTGGCGGCCTTCTTCGCATGTGATTTATGCGTCTTGGTTTTGGCTGTTGCCACAGCCGGGGTCGTATTTTGCGCCTTCTTGGCCGCGGGAGCAGCCATCAGGAAAGGAACCGCCGCTACGGTCAGCAGGGTCGAGGTAAATAGCTTGTTCATTGTCGTTTCTCCTTCAACTAGTGGCGGATTTTTTTTAATTTGGATTTCCCCGCTCACAACTCTACTGTGCCTGTTTCCGCATGCAGGCGCCATCACCTCGAAACGTGAATTTGCATCCCGTATCCTCGGGATGCCCGCTCGAAAATCTTAATGAAAGAATCGTCATGATGCAGCAGCCGGCAAATCTTTTTATCGTGAAAGCGCGCTGGCGGAGCCTTCTCCTGCTCGGCCTCTGCCTCTCCGGCATCCTGCTGTTGTCTGCCCTGCTGGTGGCTTGGCGCACCGTTTATCACATCAACAGCCACACGCAGGATTTCGCCGCGCGTGAAACAACCGCCAAAGCGTCCATCGATGACATCGAACAGCAGCAAGCCGATTTAAATAACCGCTGGCTCCAACTCGCCCGGAAAAAAGATACCGTGCGGCGTGAGGAGATTCTGGATCAACTGGCGCAAAACCGCCAACAGATGAGCGCATCCTTGGAAAGCGCCTATGAACAAGCGGAGCTGCTGCGCCAAAGCATCTATCAGGAAGGCCATGGCTTGTTGCGTTGGACGGTCTGGATTTTCGCCGCCTGCGTGGCCCTATCGCTTGCCTGCGCGCTACTCGTCGTGCGCGCGTCCACGGCCTTATTTCTTCGTTTGGAACAGCAGGCCGCCGACCTGACCCAACTGCAATACCAGTTTTTAGAGTCGCAGGAAAATGCCGCCCGCCGCTTTTCGCATGAATTGCACGACGAACTGGGCCAAGTGCTCACCGCCGTCAAAGCCAACCTCTCCGCCTTGGGCTGTGGTCCGGAGGAAGCGCCCAGAGTAAACGATTGCATGCACCTGGTCGATCAAGCCATTCACGACGTGCGCGAAATGTCTCAGCTTCTGCGCCCCACCATTTTGGACGATTTCGGCCTGGACGCCGCCTTGTGCTCCCTGACCGAAAGCTTTTCACAGCGCACTGGAATTGCCGTGGCCTATCGCAGTGGCTTAGACGGTGTTCGTCTAGGCGATCAAGTGGAGACCAATCTTTTCCGCATCGCCCAGGAGTCGCTCACAAACATAGCTCGCCATGCGCAAGCGACTTCGGTCTCCATGGATTTAAAAACGCACGGCCAGGAAGTAATCCTCGCGATTCGCGACAATGGGAAAGGGTTTGATCTTTCCGCGCGCGCCAGCGGATTAGGTTTGGCCGGCATGCAAACGCGTGCGCAAGCCTGTGGAGGAACCTTAAAAATGGAAACTGCCCTAAGTAAAGGCCTGGCGATCGAGGTAAAGTGCCCGGCGGGATTATAAAAATTCTACTGGCCGACGATCACACCATCGTCCGCCAGGGCTTGAAGCTCATTCTTTCGGCGCACGCTGACATGCAAGTGCTGGCCGAAGCCGCAAACGGTCGCGAAGCCGTCGATCTCGCCGCCAAACTTCATCCCGACATCGTACTCATGGATGTGGCCATGCCGGAAGTGAACGGCATCGAAGCCACCCGCCAAATGGTCGCCGCCAACACGCGTATCCGCATCCTCGTTCTCAGCATGCACAAAGAATCGGTATACGTCCGCGAAATTCTCCGCGCCGGAGCCCGCGGCTACATCTTGAAAGACGCCATTGATACCGAATTGCTCACCGCCATTCGTTCCGTCGCGCGCGGCGACGGCTACATCAGCCCGGCCGTATCCGGCGCCCTGCTGAACGATTTTCGCGGCAACGCGGCCAACCCCATCGATCTCCTTTCCCCGCGCGAACGCGAGGTCCTCCAACTCATCGCCGAAGGCAAGACCAACAAAGAAATCGCCACCCGCTTGAACCTCAGCGTCTACACGGTGGATTCCCATCGCGGCAAAGTCATGGAAAAACTCAACCTGCACAGCACCGGAGAACTAGTCCGCTTCGCCATGAAACAAGGTCTCGTCGATTGAAAGCCGCCAACGAACCGTAGTAAAAGGCTACGATGAAAGGACGGTAAGAACATGGCTAGTCTAAACACAGATTCAGACATCGATTGGATGGCCTGCGAATTGATCGAAAAAATCCCCGGCAAGGTGTCGGGACGGCCCATCGTGCGCGGTACGCGCATTATGCCCGACGGCATTGTAAATAGCTACGACATGGGTGAGAGCATTGAGGAGATACGCGAAGATTGGCCTTCACTCTCCGTCGCTCAGATTAAGCGCTTGATTGAGTTTGCCCACGCACGTCGTGGCCAGCCCAACCCGTGAAGGTGTTGCTCGATGAAAATCTTGCACACCGGCTGCGAAGGAACCTCGGCTTGCATGAGGTGTCCACCGTCAGTTATAGAGGCTGGGCCGGCCTCAAGAACGGCGAACTATTGCGGAGAGCCGAAGAAAACGGCATTGATGTCTTTCTAACCGGCGATCAAACGCTTCTGTTTGAGCAGAACCTTAAAGGGCGTAATCTTGCCATTGTGGTGTTGTCTTCCGTCGAATGGCACATCCTCAAGAACGATCTACTACTGATTATCACCGCGATTGATAAGGCCGTGCCGGGATCGTTTCAGATGGTGGACTGCGGTGCCTTCAACCGGAAGAAGCCTGCCGCCGAGTGAAACGGCATTTCAGCGGAGTTTCAGGAAAAATACGTATCCTAGAATCGTGATGCGAGCCATCTTGCCGCTGTTGTTTTTGATTTCCGGAAGTCTATCTGCCCAGACCGCGCAATATGTCGGCTCCACAGCGTGTAAGACGTGCCATCCCGCAGTCTACGAACGCTGGAGCAAAACACCCATGGCCAACGTCGTCCGCGACCCCAAGGTGCACCCCGACGCCATTCTTCCCGACCTTTCAAAGCCCAACCCGCTGGTGAAATTCACGAAAGACGATATAGCCTTCGTGTACGGCAGCAAATGGAAGCAGCGTTATTTCACCAAGAAGGGTGACGACTATTACCCGCTCGGGGCGCAATGGGACATTACGCATCAGATCTGGCGGCCTTACATGGTGGCGCCCAACACCGACTGGTGGGTTCCTTTCTATCCCGCTGACAACATGCAGCGTCCCACCGGTCCGCTTTGCGACGGCTGCCACTCCGTCAATTACAACATTCAGACCAAGACGGTGACGGAATGGAACGTGGGCTGCGAGAAATGTCACGGCCCCGGCTCCGCGCACGTTCAGAGGCCTTCGCGGACAAATATCATTAACCCCGCGCGGCTCGACACTATACAGGCTACGAACGTCTGCATTCAATGCCACTCGCAAGGCCAGCCGTTGAGCAATCCCATTAGCGGAAAATACTACGATTGGCCGGTTGGTTTTCAGGTGGGACTGGATTTAAAGAACTACTGGAAGCTGGAAGAACACAAGCTCGGAGAGCAGACCTTCACGCATTTTGCAGACGGCACCGCCCACAAAAACCGGATGCAGGGCAATGACTTCGTTCAAAGCGCCATGTACACGCATGGCGTCAGCTGCAATAGCTGTCACGATGTCCACGGAACGGACAACAACGCGGCTTTGCTAAAACCGGCAAACGTGATGTGCTTGGAATGCCACGGGCCGAATTCACCGAACGGTCCGCGCGGAGCTACCATTGAGGCGCACACCCACCACCAGGCGGGAAGCGCCGGCAACGAGTGCGTAAGTTGTCACATGCCCAAAATCGAACAGGAGATTGCCGACGTCAACGTGCGCAGCCACACCTTCCGGTTCGTCCCGCCGAGTGAAACAGCCTCGTTAAAAGTTCCGAACGCTTGCAATGCGTGCCACGCCGACAAATCCACTCAATGGGCAAGTGACGCCCTGAAAACCTGGTCAAACCTATCGCCTTGGCGGATGGCCAATTAAGTCTCGACTTAACCGCCGTGATCCGAAGAGTCCTCCCCTGTCTCCCCTCGCCGGCCTTTTGGCTGGCAGATGCAAAACAGCCGTCCCATAACATCCCGGTCCAGCCCGCATCATTTACCGTGACCTAGGTGCCGGATTCCATTCAGGATGGAAACCATGAAACCTTTAGTCGCGTTCTCTTCCACAAATCGGCTTTGCGTTGGGTGCAAGATGGCTTTCAGGCATTCTTTCTACCGGAGCGCGGTTGGACTCTGCCTGTTAATGACGATTCAAGCGGCTCCGCCCGCGAAGCAGGTCAAAGTTTCAATGACTAACGACCGCTGGACTACCGTTGCGGGCAACGTAGAATTCCTCGAACACATGGGGAATCCGTCCATCGAGTTGAAACCTGGAAATTTTGCCCAGCACATCGCATCCGGACAAGCGGTGCTAAAGGGTCTGACCTTTCGCACTGGAACAATTGAGTACGACGTGGACGCTGCCGCCGGGATGGGCGCTGGGTTCGCCTTCAGGCGAAGCAACAACGACAATTACGAGGAGGTGTATTTAAGGCCCCAACCTAAGTGCGATCAGGCTCCGGGCTGCATCCAATACACGCCGCAAAGCCACGGAGTATTGATGTGGGATCTGTTTCCACAATATCAGTCGCCAGCGCCTTTGCGGCAAGGTGAATGGAATCATGTGAAGCTGGTGATCTCATCCCGGCGCATGAATATCTTCATCAATGGCGCCCAAAAGCCAACCTTGAAGGTCGGGCGTCTAGAAGGTGATAACGAAGAAGGTGGGTTGATGCTGCAAGGTCCCGGAATTTTCAGTAATCTAACGGTTACTCCGGACGCGCGGGAAAACCTCCCAGGCAATCCGGAGAAAGATGCAACGGCGTCCGACCGCCGCTATATTCGGGACTGGCAAATTTCTCCTTTCTCAAAGCTTGCGGTTGATCAGATTCCAAGCGCAGCGAATCTACCTGCGTCCGGCGCGGCGTGGATGCATTTGGAAGCCGAACGCAACGGATTGCTGAACGCGAGCCGGATATACGGCTTGCCCTTTCCTCGCCCGGAACGCGGTGTCGTTTGGATGAAAACGAAGATTCGTTCCAGCAATCAGCAGCAAAAACATGTTTCCATAGGCTGGGCGCGCGAAATATGGGTCTTCGTGAATGGGCAGCAAGTGTTCGCCAATAAAAATCTGTACATGCCAAAAGAGGCGAGAAAGGAGCCCGATGGGCGGCTCTCGCTACAAAATGGTTCTTTTTTGATGCCTCTAAAGGCCGGAGATAATGAAGTGGCTGTGGCGATCGCCAATAACTTTTACGGATGGGGCTTGATGATGCATTTCGACCATCTGAAGGGCCTTCATTTATTGGGACATGATAATCTTCCGCTTGCCGCGCTCGCTAAATAACAAGATGCAACCCATATGGTCTCCACGGTGAATGAGCAATCTGCGCCTACCGGGCGTTTGATGCAAACTTGGTGGGGACGTGGTTTGCTATCGGCGTTGGCATGGAGCGCTATTGGCTGGTTGTTCTCGTTGCCCGCTCTCTCCAGCGGCAACTGGCGTCACATGTTGGTTGGATACCTGGCGCAGTGGTGGTCATGGGGCTTGGTGACTCCGCTAATTTTTTGGATAGACCGGCGGCTACCCTTCTCCGGCAAACAACTGGTCCGGCGCATGCTGGCGCATGTACTGCCCAGCGTGCTTTTGACCATGGTGTACATTTACGTCTTTGCCGCCGTGCTTGCCTTGTTGGGCTTGGGTCCGTGGAGCGCACTGCTGAATACGCGCATTCTTGCCAGTGCGCTAAAGGGCATGTTCCTGTGGAGTTTGCTGGTCTACTGGCTTATCTTCGGCGTGCGGCAGATCCATCGCTATTACGAACATTATCTTTCGAGCGAGTTGCAGCTGGAACGTCTGGAGAGAAGCTTTTCCGAGGCTCGCCTGAACGCGTTGCGTATGCAGTTGGATCCCCATTTCCTGTTTAATGCCTTGAATACAATTTCGTCACAAGTTGAGCGTGATCCGAAGATGGCGCGCGGCATGATTGGACACTTGGGCGATCTTCTGCGGCTTTCGCTGGAATCGAAAGACAAGAATGAAGTCCCCTTGGCCGAGGAGATGGCGTTTCTCGATCACTACCTGGCCATCCAAAAAATCCGCTTTGGAGATAGCCTCTGCATTGAGACCAACATCTCGGCTGAGGTGAAATACGTATCGGTTCCACGGCTTTTCGTTCAGCCCTTGGTGGAGAATGCAATTCGTCATGGCATTTCAAGACGATCCTCCGGGGGGACGGTCATTGTCGCGGCGGAGCGCGTCGATAATTTTGTCGAGATCCGCGTGACCGACGACGGTGTCGGTTTGCCGGTGGGTTGGACGTTGGAGACATCCACTGGATTGGGGCTATCAATCACCCGCGAGCAAATCGCCAGGCTTCATCCCAACGGAGCAAGCCGATTTGCCGTCCATCGGCGCAAAGGGGGTGGAACTGAGGTGGCGATTTCTTTACCATTTCACTTGACGGAGGCGGCAGCCGATGATCGCGTCTCTGTCTGAAGGCATACGCGTTCTGGTTGTCGACGATGAAGCCCCGGCGCGGCAGCGTCTGATTGATTTGCTTCGGCAGGACTCACAGGTGAAAGTTGTGCTCGAAGCGCGTGACGGCCGAACCGCGCTGGAGATGATCCAGAGCGCGCAACCAGACCTGATTTTTCTTGACGTGCAGATGCCCGAGCTGGATGGATTAGCGGTGATTGAAACAGTGGGAGCCACGCGGATGCCGCTTACTGTTTTTGTAACAGCATACGATCAGCACGCCATTCGCGCATTCGAGGCCAATGCGCTCGACTATCTGCTGAAGCCATTCAGCGACGAGAGGTTGGAGGCCACCATGGCGCGCGCCAAGGTCCGCCTCGACGAACGCAGTGTTCGAGCGTTCTCGCACGGCGTCCTGCGGATGTTGTCCGGCCAGCCGTCGACAGATCGCCGCCTGGACCGCCTGGTTGTTAAAGCGGGAGGAACAACCCGGTTCGTTCTAGTAGCGGATATTGACTGGATCGAAGGTGCCGGCGTTTACGTCAACCTTCATGTGGCGGGGAAGGAATTGCTGTATCGCGCGGCGCTGAACGAACTGGCCGAAGGTCTAGATCCGCTTCAGTTCGTGCGCGTCCACCGCTCGGCAATAGTAAACATCGATAGCATCGTGCATCTTGAGCCGATCTCTCATGGAGAATTCGAAGTGATTTTGAAGCACGGCGCACGGTCGCGCGTGAGCAGAACCTATCGCGCCCTGCTGGAGAAGCGGCTCGGGCAATCACTCTAGTTCTGATCCATTGCCAGGCAGGCTCAATCTCGTGCGCCGTTATTCTATCCCGCAGACCAACATGCAGCGTCTCACCGGTCCGCTTTGTGATGGCTGCCACTCCGTCAATTACAACATTCAGACTAAGACGGTGACAGAATGGAACGTGGGCTGCGAGAAATATCACGGCCCCGGCTCCGCGCACGTTCAGAAGCCTTCGCCGACCAACATCATTAACCCCGCGCGGCTTGACACCATACAAGCTACGAACGGATGCAGGGCAACGATTTCATTCAAAGCGCCATGTACACGCATGGCGTCAGCTGCAATAGCTGTCACGATGTC
Organism: Bryobacteraceae bacterium; assembly: GCA_036488895.1. GTDB lineage: Bacteria > Acidobacteriota > Terriglobia > Bryobacterales > Bryobacteraceae > Bog-105. The sequence continues at coordinate 14,319 of DASXGT010000137.1, forward strand.
CACGGAACGGACAACAACGCGGCTTTGTTGAAACCGGCCAATGTAACGTGCTTGGAATGCCACGGGCCGAATTCACCGAACGGTCCGCGCGGAGCCATCATTGAGGCGCACACCCACCACCGGGCGGGAAGCGCGGGTAACGAGTGCGTAAGCTGTCACATGCCTAAAATCGAACAGGAGATTGCCGACGTGAACGTTCGCAGCCACACCTTCCGGTTTGTCCCGCCGACTGAAACAGCCTCATTAAAAGTTCCGAACGCTTGCAACGCATGCCACGCCGACAAATCCACTCAATGGGCAAGTGACGCCCTAAAACGAGGAAATTGAGCGTTGTGGCGCGGCCAGTTTTGCTCGAACCTTTGAATTTCGGCTTGTCTTTGATCTTCGGAAGGACGTCCGACGAGTAATTGCATATCAGGGTCCGGCTGAACTGAATCTTCTTCTTGGTTTTCGCTTCAAGGGCGCCGTACGCTCGCTCGAAGTATTCGCAGGCCCGCTGGCTCATCTCGATAAAACTGTTGGGCTTCGATTGCTGCTTCCCTTCAAGCACAACATAGGCAGGTTCGTGGGGCGAGAGCCCGCGCACGGATCGATGCAGGCACTTGAATATTCCCTGGGAAAGGTCTGTGCATTCTACCCGCCTGCCATGGACGAACTCCTCCCATTCCACGAAGAGGCTGACGTCCGTTTCCAACTGCTCGGCGCGCCTCTCGAAGAACTCCCTAAATTCGTCCGCCGCGGACCCGGGCTTGCGCGCCACTTTCGTCAGCGCCTGAATGACCAAGACATCATCGTCCGTGGGAGAGACGCCTTCGTTTTCCAGGGCGCTGCGCGTGCGTTCTGCGAAGTCCTTTGAGGTCGATTTCTTGGGCTTGTCGAAGCAGAGCGTCGTG
>DASXGT010000144.1:0-4907 GCA_036488895.1 Bryobacteraceae bacterium
GTAGTTTAGAATGAGAAGGGTATCCGGGTAAGGGCGCTTAGCTCAGTTGGTTAGAGCGTCTGCTTCACACGCAGAAGGCCACAGGTTCGAGTCCTGTAGCGCCCACCATAAAGCCGGAAAGATTGATATAAACACCGGCAGACTCAACAGAATCACTGTGGATAACGGCAAATGCGGCGGTCGGCCCTGTATTCGCGGTCAGCGGATTCGAGTCACGGACATCCTTGAGTTTATTGCCAACGGTGCATCGTTTGACGAGATTCTTGCCGATTATTCCTTTCTTGAAAAGGAAGATCTCTACGCGGCTATCGAGTATGCGGCGCATCAAGCCGACCACAGCGTTCTTCAAGCATCGTGAAGTTCTAAGCCCGCGTAGCTTTCGTATGAAAGCACGCTTTCCCGTCGCCCCGCTAGCTCAGCTTATCCAAAAAGTACCGATGCACGCGGTCACTGGAGCCCAGTTCCGGATGAAATGTCGCGGCCAAATGCCTTCCCTGCTCCACTAGCACGGGCGTCCCGGCGTACTCCGCCAACACCTTGATTTGCGGACCGGCACGCCGTATAATGGGCGCGCGAATGAAAACAGCTTCAGCGCTTTCTCCGCCTAGGTCAATGCGCGCAATGCGGCTATCGATCTGGCGCCCGTAGGCGTTGCGCTCCACCGTCAGATCTAAAAGACCAAGCGAATGCTGCGCCGGGTTCAGCACTTCCGTTGCCAGCAAAATCACGCCCGCGCAAGTTCCGAAGATCGGCTTGGTCTTTCCGAATTCGATTAACGGCTCAAACAGTCCCTCCATGTCGAGCAATTTCAACATAGTGGTGCTTTCGCCGCCGGGGATGATTAAGCCATCCACGGCGGCCAAATCGGCGGCAGTGCGTACTTCACTCGCGGCGGCTCCGGCGCGCGTCAACGCTTTGCGGTGCGCTTCGAAATCGCCTTGCAGAGCCAGAACGCCAACCTTTTTTTGCATAGCAGCCATTACCAGCCGCGCGTCTGCATTAACTCTGATTCCGGAAGCTTCGAAATTTCAAGACCAATCATGGCTTCGCCCAACTCTTCGCTGGCTTCGAGCAGCTTCACAGGATCCTGATAGTAAGTTGCTGCCTTGACAATGGCTTTGGCGCGTGCTTCCGGATCGGAAGATTTGAAGATGCCGGAGCCGACGAACACTGCCTCCGCGCCGAGTTGCATCACCAGCGCCGCGTCAGCCGGAGTGGCAATACCGCCCGCCGAAAAATTCGGCACTGGCAGCTTACCGTGTTCGGCCACATACTGCACCAGTTCCAGAGGCGCTTGCAGATTCTTCGCGGCGTGAAACAGTTCTTCCTTGCCCAGCACGGTGAGCTGCTTCATTTCTCGCACAATGGTGCGAATGTGGCGAACGGCTTCAACGATGTTGCCCGAGCCGGCTTCGCCCTTGGTGCGGATCATGGCGGCGCCTTCGGCCACACGGCGCAAGGCCTCGCCTAAATTACGCGCGCCGCATACAAACGGCACTTTGAAGCCGAGCTTATCCACGTGGTGCTCTTCGTCTGCGGGAGTCAACACTTCGCTCTCATCGATATAATCTACGCCCAGCACTTCCAAGATGCGGGCTTCGGTGAAATGGCCAATGCGCACTTTCGCCATGACTGGAATGGTGACCGCGGCCATGATGTCGCGAATGATTTTGATCTGCGACATACGGGCCACGCCGCCGTCTTTGCGGATATCGGAGGGAACGCGTTCGAGCGCCATAACGGCGCAGGCGCCGGCGCGCTCGGCGATAACGGCCTGTTCGGCGTTGACAACATCCATGATGACGCCGCCTTTCAGCATTTCTGCTAGGCCGACTTTCAGACGGAATTGATCGGTGAGGAAGTTCATATCGGTTATCCTTTTACTCGTTTGTCCTTAATTTCATTCAAACAGAAGCGGTGACGGGCTCTAGCGCCGCGGTGGGTTCGGCGGCTGCGGCTTCACCCAGAATTTGCAGGCCGCGTATAATTTGATCCGGCGAAAGACCACCAAAGCTCAGGCGCAGCGCGCGCGGATGGCTGCGCTGCGCGGAGAAAAAGCTGCCGGGGAGAAAATCCACACCCCGCGGCTCCACGCGGCTGAGTAAGGCCTCGGCAGTGAAGGGCGCGGGCAATTCTATCCACAAGCTCATGCCGCCTTCCGGGCGCGTGAAGCGCGAACCTGTGGGGAGATAGCGCGCGCAGCAACGCAAAGTAACGCGCAGGCGTTCAGCGCCGGCCTGTCGGGTCAGTTCCAAATGGCGCGCGAGTTCTCCGGATTCGGCAAAGCGCAACAGAACGGCCTGGGCCAGTTGATCGGAGTGCAGATCGCTAGTTTGTTTGGCTTCCGCCAGGCGCGCGATGACCGGCCGCGGCGCAATGGTCCAGCCCACGCGCAAACCCGGGAAAGAAACCTTGGAATAACTGCGCAGCAAAATGGTGCTTCCGGATTCATCAAGCTGCTTTAGCGTAGGCAGCGGCTTGCCCTGATAGCGCAATTCGCTGTAGATATCGTTTTCCACCAGTACCAGGCCGTGACGCTGCGCCAGTTCCACCAGACGCTTGCGGCGTTCCAGCGGGAGCGTTACGCCCGTCGGATTTTGAAAACTGGGCGTTACCACCAGCAGGCGCGGATGATGCTGTTGAATGATTTCCTGCAACTCGCTCAAGTCGATTCCCGCCTCATCCAGTGGAACGGAGAGAACGTTGGCTCCGGCGCGCGCAAAAACGCGAATGACGCCGTGATACACCGGGTCCTCCACCGCCACAGTGCGGTTACCGCCAGTGACGAATAGCCGGGCAATCAGGTCGAGCGCTTGCTGGCAGCCGTTGGTGACGATGAGGTCGTCTCCGGGGCGCGCCATGCCGGACTCATACGCATTTTCGAGCAGGTAGCGGCGCAACGGCGGATAGCCGTGCGGCGAGCCGAGTTGTAGAATTTGAGCCGCTTGCGGACTATCAATCACTTCCTTGGACAAGCGGCGAAACGGCTCCAACGGAAACGCTTCTACTGCCGGGCACGAACTGGCGAAGCTGATGGAGATCTTGCGCTTCGGCCCGGATTGCGATTCCAGCGGCGGCAGTAATTGGTCCCAATCGACGGCTTTGGCGGTACGCGATACCGGCGCTATCGGCCGCTCGGATTTCGCAATAAAACTGCCGCGGCCCACGTACCCTTCCAGCAGGCCGGTTTGTTCGAGCATGGCGTAAGCGGCGGAAACCGTGGTCCGGTTCAGTCCAAGCAGGCCAGCCAATTCACGGGTGGCGGGCAAGCGTTCCCCCGGCTCAATCGTTCCGCAGTTTACCAGAGTACGCACCGATTCAGCTAACTGCTTATATAGCGGAACATCCGACTGAGGGTCTAAGTCGATCTGGGATAAATCAGCCAAAATTTAGAATATCAAATTTGCCAGTCCGAATTGGACTGACAAATGCATCCATTGCTCAGCCAATCACCTTCTAAAGTACGCTAGAGCTTTGAACTGCATGTGGGGACGGACTCTGGCTGTGGGCTTAGGCGTGGCAGCGCTTCTGTCGTTGGGCATTCAGCAGGCGGGCGCGCAGAAAAAGAAATACGAGGAGCCGAAGTCGCAGGTGATGCCGCTTCCGCGCGAATTGCCGATGGCGCTTGCGGCGGATACCGCTAGCCTAGACTTCCATGTTTCCCCGCTGCTGAAGACCGGCGGCCTGGAAACGCAAATCCGGCAAAGCTTGAGCGACTTGCTGCACGACACCCACGGTGAAACGATTATCAAGCTGCGGGCGTTTGTGGCTGGAGCGGGCGACGCGCGTCGCGTGCAGGCGGAAACCACAGAGATTTTTACCGACCACAAACTGCCACTGCCGGTATTGAGCATCATTCAAGTGGGCGCTTTGGGGTACGAACCGGCAAAAGTCGTGATAGAGGCAGTAGTGGCCACGCACCGCGCGGAGAACCCCGGCGGGTTGGCGTTTGTGGCTGGGCAAATCGGAAAGTCTCTGCCGGAGGCTTTGGCAAAGCTGCAGCACAGCGCCAGCGCGGCTAAGATGGCCGCCGGCGACGTTTTATCCACCACGTGTTTTACCTCGCGCATGGAAAACTATGACGCCACGCGCGCCAGCATACAAAGTCTTTTCCCCAACGCGCTGATCGATGTGGTGCAGGCGCTTCGTGATCCGCTCAGTGACGCCAGCATGTGCCAAGCGGTGGGACGGTTAGCCCCTACATCCACGGCGCAAAGTCAGGTTACCTGGCTCAGCGCCTCCCGCGTAACGCTGGTCCGTTCGCCACAGCTGATCTTCACGGGCATGCAATTGACCTTCGGCAGCTTCTTGGACGATGCACATGAAGCATTTTTGCGGCTGCAGCGCGCGGCCTCGTCCGCCCAATTGGGCCAAGCGGCACTGCAAGCGCCGGTGCAAGTCAATGCTTTTTCCCTCAGCGCCTCGGCCGGTTCGGCTGTCAGCAAAACCACGTCTTACCCGCAAAGCACCTTCACGGTGCAGACCGTGGAGGGGTTGCCGGCCATCGATGCCTCTTCCGGCATTGAGGCCGTCTTAGCGCCAAATGTGCAGAACCCAGTGACCCTTCCCGACTAAGCGTTACAATTCCGAGGGATGACACCTTTGATTGCAACCTTTGGAGAAGTGATGCTGCGGCTGACGCCGCCAGGTTTTGAGCGCTTGCTGCAATCGCCGCTGTTACAAGCTACATTCGGCGGCGGTGAGGCTAACGTTGCCGTTTCACTAGCTCTGTTCAACACGCCGAGCCGGTATATTACAGTGCTGCCCCCGGCGAATGCCGTGGCGGACGCGTTCATCGGCGAAGTGCGCCGTTTCGGAGTGGACACCACGCAAATTGTGCGCGGACCTGGACGGATGGGCATTTATTTTGTGGAATCCGGCGCGAACCAGCGTGCGTCGAAGGTGCT
>DASXGT010000146.1:0-75974 GCA_036488895.1 Bryobacteraceae bacterium
CAAGCAATTCCACTTGGATTTCCTGCGGGAGGGTTCGTTCCTGGAGTTTCGCGCGGAAGCGTTTAACGCTTTGAACCACCCGCAGTTCGCGCCGCCTAATTTGACAGTGGGCGCTTCGGCGTTTGGCATTGTGACGGCGCAAGCTAATTCACCGCGGCAGGTGCAGTTGGCGCTGAAGTTGTATTTCTAATACGGTACGTTCGTTGGTTTACCGGGCCGGCTCCTCCCTTACTGGGTGGGGCCGGTTTTTTTTGATGTAGGTTGCACTCTCCGGCGCGAGGGAATAGATTGGAGCCGACGCGGGTTAGGCCAACACAGGAGAAATCAGTTGAAATTATTTACCGCATTATTGCTCGTGTCATCTTTTTCCCGCTTTGCACACGCGGCAAGCACTCAACAGATTCAGGTCGAGACCCTTATTCAGAGCACGTCGTCCTGGGACGGTACGCCCTACAAGGCTTACCCTGCAGGCCAGCCGCAGATCACTGTCCTCAAATTCTCGATTGCCCCAAACACCACGATGAAGTGGCACACTCACCCGCTGCCGAACGCCGGCTATATTCTGTCGGGCGAACTCACAATTGAGAGAAAAGACGGCGTCAAGAGACATTTCAAAGCCGGAGACGCCCTTACTGAGACTGTCGATAGCGTCCATCGCGGCATAACGGGTCCGAATCCCGTCGTGCTCATCGTTTTCTATCCAGGGACGCCTGGGTTGCCACTCTCAAACGCCAAGTAGTACTTGCAGTTGTTTTCGAAATCGAGGACAATAGATCTCGGAATCGAGATCTGATAATGTCGACGCTGCTGAGTGCGCCAACCATCGCTGGTTACTCCTTCGACCAAGCCCCGAACCTGGCAAACGCGGCCGAGCGCGAGCGGCTCAGTTCGAGCGCGATTAAGGCTTTCGTTCAGATCGCCGGAAAATGGGGGCTGGGCGAGGTGCAGGCGCGGGGGTTGCTCGGCGGCATCGCCTCTTCCACGTTCCATGCGTGGAAAACGGAACCTCGCGGTAAAAAGCTGGATCAAGATACCCTGATGAGGATCTCGTTAGTCATCGGCATCTATAAGGCTTTAAACATCTATTTTGGCAAGCCCTGGGCGGATCGTTGGGTGACGCTGGCAAATCGCGGCCCGATGTTTGCCGGTCAGGCTCCCATCGACTACATGCTCCGGCAAGGCCAACCGGGAATGATCCAACTCCGCCGCATGCTGGATACTTGGCGCGGTGGCCGTTGAAACCTTCGGTTCTCCCTTTCACTTTGGATGGGTTTCACCGCCTCATCCCCTCCCGGTACAGCGAAGCCGGAACCGTTCTGGCGGACATCGCCGACGGCGAGGAAATGCTGAAAGATATCATTTTGCTGGACGGCGCGACCAATGACCGGATTCAGGGCGAGCAACAAGGGCTGATCGGGATTAGCACCTACGAATTGGTCTATGGCATCCCAAACGCGCACATCGTCAATGCTGCGTTTACACATACGAACGAAGCGGGTTCGCGGTTTAACGACCACACGCGCGGCGCCTGGTATGCCGCCGAGGAATTGGAAACATCATTGGCGGAGGTGACCTATCACAAGGCAAGGCGACTGGCGGAGATTGTTGTTCCAGGGCTACCCGGTGATCGGCCGGACGAAGAAATCTCTACCTTTGATGATTGGCTTGCGGATTTCCGATCCCAGTTTCATGTATTAGAACCTGCCGGGGACTTCTCCGAATGCTTGCAGCCAGAGCCGGTACCGCAATGCTATGCGGCGTCCCAGCAGATGGCGCGCCGGTTGTTGATGGCGCAATCCAACGGGCTTGTCTATCACAGTGTTCGCCGCAAAGGCTTTCGTTGTATTGTTTGCTTCCGCCCAGCGCTGGTCTACAATCCACGCCGGGGCAAACGGCTTGAGATTGCTTTTAGAGCTACCAGGACTGGCTACAAGCATCAAGTGCGCCCCCTGCTACAATAAAAATCTGCGTATCAGCCGGTGAACAATGGCCGAGCGGCGGCCACCGGAGGACTCTCGTGTTCATTACCCTCCAGCAACTTGAATTACATAGCGTTCCCTTCAGTGTGGACGTCCCCGCCGCCCAAATTGACTATGACGGTAAGGTGACGCAGACGGGCGTCCTACATGCGGAGGGCGCGGCCGAATTGCTGGGCCATTCCATTGGCGAGATCCGGGTTCACGGTAACTTGGATGTGCGGGTGGAAGCGCCTTGCGACCGCTGCCTGGAAGCGGTGACGTTTCCGGTAAAGAACCAGTTCGACCTGGTCTACGTACCGGCAAGCGAAGCGGCGGCAGGCGGTGAAGAGAAGATTGATGCAGCGGAAGTCGAAGTAGGCTACTACGAAGGTGGCGGCATCCTATTAGACGACGTGCTGCGAGAAGTAATATTGCTTGCATTGCCGATGCGGCTGGTTTGTAGCGAGGAATGTAAGGGGATTTGTCCGGTTTGCGGACAGAACCGCAACCAGCGCGTGTGTAGCTGCCATACGACGGCGGCGGACGACCGTTGGAATCAGTTGAAGAATATCCGGGTGGAGACGAGCCCGCGCCGCTAAAACGGAAAACGAATTTTAAGCTTTTGTAGCAGAATTGAGAAAGTAAGAAAGCCATGCCTAATCCCAAACGCCGTCATTCGCAGCGCCGGACTTCTACGCGCCGCGCGCATGACCACTTGACCATTCCGCAGTTGGCGGAATGTCCGAATTGCCACGAAAAGATCCGCGCACACCGTGCCTGCCCGCGCTGCGGCAAGTACAAGGGCCGCGAAGTGATTGAAGTCGTGGAAGCCTAGCAACCCCGGTTGCTACCTAACGGGAGTACATCAGTTCTAATTTCATGGTGACCATAGCCCTCGACGCGATGGGCGGCGACCATTTTCCGAAGCCGGAAGTAGAGGGCGCGATACAGGCGGCAAGAGCGTTCGACGTCAGAGTCATTCTGGTGGGGCGCGAGGACGCAATCCGCAAGGAACTGGATCGTCACCCAGGCTGGCGGCAGTTGCCGCTTGAAATCCGCAACGCTACCCAACAAATCACAATGGAAGAGAGCGCGGGCAAAGCGGTTCGCGCCAAAAAAGACAGTTCTATCCGCATCGCCGCACGGCTGGTGCGCGATGGAACAGCGCAGTGTGTGGTGTCCGCAGGCAATACCGGAGCCGTCATGGCGACCGCCAAGATGGTGCTGGGCATGCTGCCGGGAGTGGACCGCCCCGCCTTGGGCGCGGAATTCCCTACCCTGAGCGGTAGTCCGGCGGTGATGCTGGATGTGGGCGCGAATGTGGACAGCTCGCCTAAGATGCTGGCGCAGTTTGCCGTTATGGGCGATGCTTACGCTCGCGTGATTCACAAAAAGCCAGCGCCGCGCATCGGCCTGTTGTCGATCGGCGAAGAAGATCACAAGGGCAACGCTCTGACACATGACGCGCTACCGCTGCTGCGGGAATTGAAAAACCTCAACTTCATTGGCAACGTGGAAGGCCGCGACGTGTACATGGGCAACGTGGACGTGATCGTATGCGACGGCTTTGTCGGGAACGTGGCGCTGAAGGTGAGCGAAGGACTGGTGGAGGTGTTCCGCCAGATGTTAAAACAGTCTTTGAAGGCCACCATCACGCGGCAGGTGGGCGCCTATTTGGCGCGCGGCGCATTCAACGATTTCAGGAAGCGCGTCGATTATTCCGAATTCGGCGGAGCGCCGCTTTTGGGCGTCAATGGAATCTGCGTCATTTGCCATGGCCGCTCCAACACGAAGGCGATTAAGAACGCCATCCGGGTGGCTAAGGAATTCGCCGAAGGTAAGATAAATGAACGGATCGCAACGGATCTGGATGGCCGGACATCAGCTTAACAGGCGGTATTAAATTCATGGATAAACGCGGGCGGCGGCTCCTCTGCGTGGCTCTCAGCGCACTTGCTCTTCCTCTACTTTTGACGGCAAAGGAGGATCCAGTGCAATGGACGCTGAATGCCGCGGGCGGCAATAGTAAGGTGGGTCCCGGCGGCAAGGCGTATTTTGAGCTGAAGGCGACGGTTGAATCCGGTTGGCATTTATACTCGCCGACTACGCCCGCGGGCGGCCCCATCATCACCAAGATTCAGGTTAATCCAAACCCGGCCATTGCGAGTTTCGCCATTTATCGTCCGCAGCCGGTCCGGAAATTGGACCCGAATTTCCAGATAGATACCGAAACCTATACGGGCACGGCTACATTCCTGGTGGAGGTGGCCACGGATAAAGCCGCGCATGGGGAATCAAACGTCGAGGCGATGGTCCGCTATCAGGCCTGTTCCGATGTAAAGTGCCTGCCGCCGGTAAAGAAGACCGTCAGCAGCCCGGTGTCTTTTGTGGATGGCAGCCCGGCGCAGAACATGGCGATTCCGCCAGGGTACGTGGTGGTGGGCGCGGCTGCTACAGCGGCGGCATCGGCCCCCGTTGGCGGCACGGCTGCCTCGTCCGCGGCAAGCTCTTCCGCTCCGGTCTCCTCCATTCCGGCTTCCGCTTCACAACAACCCTGGGTTCCGTTTTTGCTCACCGCGTTTGGCTTCGGTTTGGCCGCGCTTTTCACGCCGTGCGTCTTTCCCATGATTCCCATCACGGTTTCGTTCTTCTTGAACCAAGGCGGAGCGGCTGAAACAAAACAGGAAGGCGCTTGGAAACAGGCGATGGTCTTTTGCCTGGGAATTGTTGTTCTGTTTACCGCGCTTGGATTTTTCGTGACCTTGGCAGCCGGACCTTTTGGAGTTGTGCAGTTAGGCTCCAGCCCGTGGGTAAACAGCTTCATCGCGTTGGTGTTTTTTGTTTTTGGCCTGAGCCTGTTGGGAGCGTTTGAATTGACGCTGCCCTCGGGGATATTGAACAGACTAAATAACGCATCGCAAACCGGCGGATATGTGGGCACGCTGTTGATGGGACTGACCTTTTCGCTCACTTCGTTCGCATGTATCGGACCCATTGTGGGACCGCTGTTGATCGCTTCGGTGCAAAACAAAGGCGCTCAACCTGTGGTAGGCATGCTGGCCTTCGCCACCGGCTTAGCTGCTCCCTTTTTCCTGCTGGCGCTATTCCCTTCCTACCTGAAGAAACTGCCTCGCAGCGGTGGATGGATGTCGCGCGTGAAGATTGTGCTCGGCTTTATCGTGTTGGCCGTGATGCTGAAATATCTCAGCAACGTAGACCAGGTATTGCAGTTGCACTGGTTGACGCGCGAGCGCTTTTTGGCAGCCTGGGTTATTCTTTTCGCGCTACCGGGTTTGTATCTGCTCGGCTTGATTCCGATGGAAGGCATTAAGCGCGATGCACAGCTTGGGGTTTCGCGGACTCTGATTGCCGCGCTGTTTCTAATTTTCTCCATCAGCTTGATTCCAGGGCTATTCGGCGCGCGTTTGGGCGATCTGGATGCGTTCGTGCCGGAAGGATCGGGTTCGGCATTTGGCGGAGCCACGACCTCCGCCGCTGCGGCCACGCCCAATTTTAAAAATGATTTGGCTGGAGCGCTTGCGGCGGCCGGTCAACAGAACAAACTGGTTCTGATTAATTTCACCGGCTATGCCTGCACAAACTGTCACTGGATGAAGGCGAACATGTTTACTCGGCCCGAAATTGCGGCCGTGGTGAAAGACCTGATCGTGGTGGATCTGTTTACCGACGGCACGGACGCTGAGTCTGACAAAAACCAGAAGTTGGAAGACCAGAAATTCGGCACGGCTTCTATTCCGTTTTACGCGATTGTGGACCCGAAACAGAATGTGGTGGCCACGTTCCCGCAGTTGACGCGCAATCCGCAAGAGTTTTTGAGTTTCTTATCGACGAAGGCCGGTGGAACGAAAGTTGCAGCGAACGCGGGCGATTAGTTACTTCGTATAATCAAGCAGACGGCCCGATGGCGGAATTGGCAGACGCGCAGGATTTAGGTTCCTGTATTCGCAAGGGTGTGGGAGTTCGACCCTCCCTCGGGCCACCAGTTTATGTCCAAGAAAATCGGCGGTATTGCCATCCTTTTCCTTGTCGCGTTGGGTGTGGGTTTTCTCTCTCGTTCGCGCGCGGCGGACGTGAATACCAATCTCTCTGAAAGCTTTCGCATGGTGGAAGTGGCTTCCGTCGCCGATGCGATTGAGCAGCTCTATGGGCAGCGCGCGTATATGTCGCATGAAATGCGGCCGCTTAGCCCCACAAAGTTTGCCGGGCCGGCCGTTACGGTCCTGATGAAACGCGAGGAAAACACGGACGGCGCCAATGGCATTAAAGGCGTGCTGGATGCAATTGATCAAGCTCCGGCTGGTTCGGTTTACGTGATGGAATTGCAGGATGGCGTGGATTTCGCGGGTATCGGCGGATTGATGACGACTGCGATGAAGGCCCGCGGGCTGGCGGGCGCGATTGTAGACGGCGGCGTTCGCGACACGCCGCAAATTCAGAAGCTCCAGTTCCCGGTGTTCAGCCGGGGCGTGGTTCCCTCCACCACCGTGAACCATTACCGGTTTGCCGGCATGAATGTGCCTATTCACTGCGCAGGCGTGGCCGTGAACCCTGGCGACATTGTGTCGGCGGACCTGGATGGCGTGGTGGTGGTCCCGAAAGCCAAAGCCGCTGAGATCTTGAAAAAATCACAGGACTTGGATAATTCCGAACACACCATGCTGCCATTTATTGAGAAGTATAAGTCCATTGGCGAAGCGGTGAAGAAGTTTGGGCGGATCTAGGCTCCCGCTCTGCTTCTTTCTATTTTTCGTAGCGCTCACCCAAGCCGCAACCGTTAGAGAGCGGTCCGTGATGGGCACTTCTTTTACGGTGGAGATGTATGGTCCGGACCCCACGCAGTTAGCGCGGGCCGGAGACCGGGCGCTGGACGAGGCGAGCCGGATCGATCATTTGCTATCGAACTATCTGCCCGATAGCGAATTGAGCCGCGTCAATCGCGATGCGGCACGGGCTCCGGTAAAAGTCAGCCAGGAATTGTTCGACCTGCTCTCCACCTGCATTGCAGTCAGCCGCGAGAGCGAAGGGACATTCGATATCACAGTCGGACCGCTCATGAAAGTCTGGGGCTTCTTCAAAGACTCGGGCCACTTGCCCAGTGCTAAGGCAGTGAAAGATGGTCTCCGCAAAGTGGGTTATCAAAATATCGAGCTGGATCGCGCGAACAGGAGCGTGCATTTCAAACAGGCCGGCGTCGAACTCGATCCCGGCGGCGTAGGCAAAGGGTACGCTGTGGATCGCATGGCGGCAGTTCTTCGCCAGGAAGGCGTCCATTCGGCTTTGATTTCCGGCGGAGGCAGCAGTATCTTCGGCCTGGGAACACCTCCAACGGAATCGAGAGGTTGGCCGATTCATATCAACGACCCGCGCGATGAAAAGAAAACGGCCGCTGACGTTTATTTGAAAGATAAGTCGCTATCCACCTCCGGCAGCTATGAAAAGTTCTTCTGGGCCGACGGAAAGGTTTACAGCCACATCATGGATCCAAGGAGCGGGTATCCGGCACAGGGCATGTTGGCGGTGTCCGTGCTCTCTTCGCGTACGCTCGATAGCGAAATCTGGGCCAAGCCGTATTTCATTTTGGGACACGACTGGACTCGGCTCCATAAGCCGACCGGCTTCCGCGTACTGATGTGTTTAGATCAACCAGGAGCGGCTTGCGCCTGGCTTCCGTAACGACACTAGTAAACTGCTAACTAGGAGTCAGTGCTCGCTTGGGGGCTTCACATGGACAGACGCGCTTTTCTTCATCTCGCCGCGGCATCTCCGCTACTAAGCGGCATTCCCGAATCGCGATCGATACCTAAGTATCGAATCCAGACACGCGATTCGCTGCCGAAAGATCCTTCGCCCCCGCGCCGGTATCCGGGCCAGGCGGTGCGCGTTCAATCGGACCGCGCGGTGAACACCGCCGCCAACACCATCGATACGCCAACCGTGCGTACCATGCTGGCCAAGGGCATGTGCGATCTGACTGGTGCATCTCATGATCGCGATGCCTGGGCCAGCTTCATCTCGCCGCACGATGTGGTGGGCATTAAGGTAAACTGCTCCGGCGCTCCGGAGATCAATTCGAGTCCCGAGCTGATCCTGGCCATTGTCGAAGGCCTGCTGTCCGCCGGCGCCAAACCCGGGAACATCTACATCTACGATCGCTTTGAGAACCAGATGCAGATTGTGAAGTATTCCGAGTGCGTGGCGAAGGGTGTGCAAATCGCTACGGCGGAACATTCGCGCGGCTCCATACTGGGGTACGATCCCCTTACGTATGTAGAAGTTGATTTCTTCGGTGAAGACGACACGCGGTCAAACCTGTTCCGGTTGGTGCCCGAGAAGTTCACGAAGATCATCAACGTGCCGACCATGAAAGAGCATCGCGCAGCGGGCGTCACCGGGTGCTTGAAAAATTTGGCTTACGGCAGCTTCTCAAACGTGGCACGATCGCATCAGCGCGAAATCAGCAATACCTATTCGTTCATCGGGACGCTCAACCTGGTGGAACCACTGCGCTCCAGAACGGTGCTCAACGTGATGGACGGCCTGCGCAGTTTGTGGCATGGCGGTCCATTTCTGCAGAGTCCGCAGTTTCTTTTTTTTCCGAAGCGGATCGTGTTGGGCACGGACCCGGTGGCCATGGATCATTTGCTGATCGAAATGATTGAAGCCAAGCGGAAGGAGGAAGGCGCACCTTCGCTCTTTGACCGGTCACCCGCGCACCTCAAGAGAGGCCCGGAGCTCGACAAAAACTTCAATAGCTTCATCCGTGAGCCGGGGCACGTGGAATATGCGGGGCACCTCGGCCTCGGCATTTTCAACCGGGCGGACATTAAGGAGAAAATCGTTCAACTGTGACCTTCTTCTCAGCTGCCCTATTGCTGCCCATTTTATTTTGGCTGAAGGAACCCGACAGTCCGCCCATTCGCGCGGTGACGCCTGCGGTGAGTTTTCGTGCTTCAAATGCGTCGGCCACGCGCGAGCCCTGGGTGGATTCAAACGGATGGCGTTTCCTCCGCGAGCCCGGCGGCCATTTCTCTTACAATGCGCCCGGCAAGGCGGCCGCTTTAGCCGCGGCTGAGGCTTACGCATACGGCGTGAAAGCGGATGTACAAACCGACGCGGCCGGCCAGAAACCGCTTGCGGAGATGACGCGCTTTTTGCAATCGCTGGAGCAGAATGGCGCGATGCCCGCGCTCTTCAATTTTGAATATGTGGATGATGGATCACCGGCCGCGGGCGAATTCATGAACCTGCTGGTGAGAACCAATCTGCTCTTCAAGGTTGTGAAAACGCCGGATGCGAACGGCGGCATGACGGTTCAACTCGGGTCGGCAGACTATCCGAAGTCCGAAGCAGGCAATCCGAAATTATTGGCGGAGAAGGTGCGCGCGCATGTCACCGATGAAAAGCGGCTGTTGCGTATATACGGAAGCGCGGTAGTGATTGGAAGGTTGGTGGGATCGGCGGCGCACACGCGGCTGTTTCTATTGAACTACGGATCGGCTAAGAATGACGTGGAAGGAATTCGAGTTCGCGTCTTAGGCAATTTCCAGCAGCAGCATTTGGCGCAATTTCAGTCGCCAGGAGCGAAGCTGCTGGATTACAAAACAGGCTCAGGCGCGACGGAATTTACGCTGGCTGATTTGCCGATGTTTGCCGTGATTGATTTAGAGCGTTAATAAGTGGCCCTTCCGCCGCTGACGTCATAACATTGCGCGGTCACGAAGGACGAATCGGGGCTCGCTAGAAAATGCACGACGGCGGCAACTTCATTGACGGTGCCGGTGCGGCGCATGGGAATGCGTTCCGTCATATACGACACTTGCTGAGGCGTGAGCTGCTCTAGAATTTTGGTGCGAATGACCGCCGGCGCGACGCAATTGACGCAGATGCCTTCTTGCGCCAGCTCTTTGCCAAGCGATTTTGTGAGCGCAATCACAGCCGCTTTGGTGGCGGAATAGGGAGACATATTGGGATTGCCCTCCTTGCCCGCGATGGACGCGATATTCACAATGCGTCCATATTTGCGGGCGCGCATGCCCGGCACGACCGTCCGGCAAAATTGAAATACGCTGGTCACATTGACGGCCAGAATGCGCTGCCAATCCGCGTCAGTCTGTTCCCAAAGCGGTGCGGCCACGCCGGCGATGCCCGCATTGTTCACCAGGATATCGATTTGGCCGGTGCGTGTGATCACCGTATCCACGGCTGCTTTGATGGAGTCCTGCGCGGCCACATCGCAGGCCACCGCAAAGCTCGCCCCTGGCAGTGACGACGCTACGTCGCGCGCCAAGTCTACATTCAAATCGCAAACCGCCACGATGGCGCCGGCCGCCGCCAAGCGGCGCGCGATACCTTCGCCAATGCCAGTAGCGCCTCCGGTGACAATGGCCGTCTGGCCAGCTAAATTAAACACTCACACTCCTTGATTTCAGCATTTTTTAAGACTACAGGGCTACTATAACCTCGGAGCTTTCACTTGCCGCAATATTCCATCCTTTCATCACGCCGATATTTGTTAGGCGCAGTTGTCCTGATCTTTAGCACGGGCTTACTCAGCGCGCAAAGCTACAAAATAACCGGGACCATTCCCGTTGGAGGAGCCGGCGCGTGGGACTACCTGACGGCCGATTCCGAAGGACACCTGCTCTATCTCTCACACGGAGCCGAGGTCGCAGTGATCGATACGGCATCTAACAAAGTGACGGGCAAAATCACCGGCATGAAACGCATCCACGGCATCGCTTTAGACAAAGCAAAAAACCAAGGATTCATCAGCGACGGCGGCAGCAATGAAGTAGCTGTTTTCGATTTGAAGACGCTGGCGGTGACGAAGAAGGTTAAAGCGGGCACCAATCCGGATGGAATTGTGTATGACGAAGTGTCGCACCGCGTATTCGCGTTCAACGGAGGAACCAAAGACGCCACTGTCATTGACGCATCCAGCGGACAGACGGCCGGAACTATCGCATTGGGCGGGAAGCCGGAATTTCCGGTGGCCGATGGCCACGGATCCGTCTACGACAACATTGAAGACAAGAGCGAGATTGTACGGATTGACGCTAAAACGCTTACGGTGAAAGCGCACTGGCCGCTGGCGCCGTGCGAATCGCCCTCCGGTTTAGCGATTGACCGAGAGAGCCGGCGGCTGTTTGCGGTTTGCGACAACAAGATGATGGCGATAGTGGATGCCGACACAGGAAAAGTGCTGGCGACGCCGGCCATCGGCGAGGGCCCGGACGCGGCCGCCTTCGATCCCGCTTCCAAACTGATCTTCTCCTCGAATGGCGAAAACGGCACGCTCACGGTGATTCATGAATCGAGCAAGAATCAATTTTCCGTCGTGCAGACGCTGCCGACAAAAGATAGATCCCGGACCATGACGATTGATCCGGCCACGCATAAGCTCTACCTGCCAAGCGCCGATTTTGTAGCGGCACCGAAATCCGCGAGCGGCGAAGCTCCCCGCCGGCCCGCAGCGGTACCCGGCACCTTTAAGGTTCTGGTGCTGGAAACGACACGGTAAAAGTTGAACCTTTACCGGGCTTACTGCTGACCTGTATGTGGGCGCCGTGATGCCGGGCGATACCAGCTGCCAGCGAAAGACCTAATCCAGATCCTTCCCGGGGAAGTTCGCGGGCGCTGGCAGCCCGGTAAAAACGCTCAAAAATATGCGGCAATTCAGCCGGCAAGATTCCAGCGCCGTGGTCCTCAACACTCAGTAGAACCTCGCGTCCGGATTGGCGCGCGTTCAACTCGACGGATCCTCCCGGTTGCGAGTATTTGACAGCATTATCCACCAGAATCAGAAGTAGACGCCGGATAGCGGCCTCATTACCGAAAACGGAAATTACTTTCTCCGGAAGTGGAAAGTGCACGCGGATGGATTTGGATTCGGCCACGCTTTGCATGCCCGTGCGAACGTAGTTTATCACCTGTTCGAGGTTAACCGGCGACATGGGAATGTCCAGATTATCCGCATCGCAGCGGGCCAGAAACAGCAGGTCTTCCACTAATTTGGTCATGCTTTCGGATTCGGAAACAATCTGACCTAGCGCGGCGCGGTAGCTTTCAGTGGACCGAGGCAAGCGCCTCGTAATTTCGGCGGTGGTGCGAATAATGGCCAGCGGGGTTCGCAGCTCATGTGAGGCGTCAGCGGTGAAACGGGTCAACCGGCTTACCGCATCTTCCAGACGGGCCAGCATCGAATTCCAAGTCTCCGACAACCGCTGAAGCTCATCGCCTGTTTGCGGAATCACCAACCGCTGCGACAGATTCCGGATGCCAATAGAGCGCGCGGCCACGGTGATATCGTCCACGGGCTTGAGAGCACGCCCGCTGAGCCAATAGCCGCCCGCCGACGCGATGGCGACAACGGCTGGGATCAGGCCGATGATCAACAGCCTGAGCTTGGCGACTAAATGCTCAGACTCATCCAACTGAACCGCGAATGACACTTTCCAGGGATGCCCCGCCACGACCATATTCCGCTCCAGCAGGCGGTAATTATGATCGCGAAAACGGAGGTCGTGATAACCTGGCGAATCAAATGACACGGAGCGCCTGGGAAAGCTTGGGTCAGACGTAAACGCGCGTCCGGTTCCCTCTTCCACGGCGCTGAAAGACATATTGGCCGGTAGCCCTTCCGAATATTCGCCCAGTTCCTCCACAAGATGAACTTTCATGTCTTGCAGTTCTTCGTTTAAATACGACCCCATGCTATGAATTTCCCGGATGAGCGCGGCATCGGTCTCTTTCGCTAACGTGCCTGTAAAAGAAATCCAAATGGCGAGCGCAAACAATCCGAGCGCGGCGGCGAGCGCAAGCGCATACCACGCGGTGAGGCGGAACCGAATAGATTTTTGTATCACCGAAGAAATTATTCGCGATCGGCTATCTGCAGGCAGTAACCGAATCCCCGCACCGTGTGAATCAGCTTGGAATCGAATGGCACGTCAACTTTGTTCCGCAAGAGCCGCACGAATGCCTCCACAGTATTGTCTTCCACTTCCGTATCGAAGCCCCAGACGCTCTGTAACATGACGCTTCGGCTGACCGGGCGGCCGGCATTGCGAAGCAACACTTCCAGCAGGCTGTACTCGGTTGGCGTCAGATTGACTGACTGGCCGTTGCGCGTGACCCTGCGAGTGGTGGTATCCATACAAAGATCGGCGCATTTGAGGAAGACGGATTGCGGAATGGGTCCGCGCCGGCCCATGGCTCTTAAGCGGGCTAAAAGAATTTCAAAGGCAAACGGCTTGGTGAGGTAATCGTCCGCACCCGCGTCGAGCCCCGTTACTACATCGGCCATGCGGTCACGCGCAGTCAGCATCAGGATAGGCGTGTTGTTTGAAGCTTGACGGAGGCGCTTCACCACGCTAAAGCCGTCCATCCGCGGAAGAAGTACGTCGAGCACGATGACGTCGAAGGCCGTTGAAAGCGCGGTCTCCAAGCCTTCCCGCCCGTCATTGGCCACATGCACAAAATGGCCTTCCTCGGCCAAGCCTTGCTGGAGCAAGGTGGCCATGCGCGCCTCATCTTCCACCACTAGAATCCGCATTGCTTCTGATTATTATGCTAGCGAAGCTTGCTGAAGGTTTGCCGAAACAGGGCTTCTGCATTTCAGCAATTATTCAGAAAGACATGCTGGAATGAGTTTTTCATAGTGCTCATGGCTGCCCGCTACACTCCCACACCAGTTTTAGATGAAAAAATTCGAGATGCCTATTTGAGACAGAGGCGGGGGGACCGCCGCGCGCTGACTGCGGTTACGCATGATATCGGCTGGTCAAAATCAGCCGTTACACGGCGCGGCGCAGCGCTGTGCCTGACTAGGGCAAAGGAATACCACTGGTCTGGCGCGGAAGAACAAATTCTAGAAAAATTCGGCCACCTGACCGCAGCGGCGATTCAACACCGTCTGGCGCGCGCCGGATTTCAGCGCTCTTGCGCCGCCATTCAACTGAAGCTAACCAGGCTTCGCATTAAACAGAATTTGGACGGCTACTCCGCTTGCGCGCTGGCCACAGCCCTGGGAGTGGACGTGCACAAGGTGTGTCTTTGGATCAAGCGCGGCTTGCTTGGAGCGCAGCCGCGGCAAACGGAGCGAAGCAAGGAACAAGGTGGAGACACCTGGTGGATTACGGTCTCATCGGTTCGGCGATTTATTTTAAGATACCCCGAAGAAATTGACTTAGCCCGAGTGGAGAAACTGTGGTTCCTGGATGTGCTGACCGGCGGCAAGCTCGGCCGCTAAGAGTAAGACGTATGTATCATTCTTATTTAATTAAATACTAAATTCCCAAAAACTAAAGATAGATGGAAATTAAATAAGTACAACCTACTATCAAAACTGTCGCCAAGTTGTAACAATTCGGTGCTAACGTATTCGTCGTACGCCGCCTAAGTACGCCTGAATATGCACGCTACCGCCGAATGGCATGACATGGGAGCAATAGTAGGAATGACTTATAAAATAACAAGAAAGTGGCTAGCTTTCGCCGCATTGGGAATTGCCGCCATCCCCACTTACGCTGATTCCGCCGCCTTGACACCGGGTAATCTGCTAGTTTCCAGAAGCGTCTACACGGGTGATGCGTCCACCGTTACCATTGGCGAGAAACTGCCACCGAATTGTCCGGCAACCGCAAAATGTCCTAAAGACGCCGCGACCGACAATGGCGCCTTCCCGTCTCTCACCAATACAAACAACGTTTGGAACAACGACAACGTAGATGCAAGCTTTGGCGTCACGACGCCTATCTTTCTTGATCAAATCACGACGTCTGGCACTCCTGTCAGCACGTTATCAGTTCCAACATCTCTTGTGGTCACGAGTTTCAGTTCAAAATCCGAACTCGCGCTGAACCTGTCAGCGGACGGCAAGTTCATTACGTTTATGGGTTATTCGGCTCCCCCGAATACGCTGGACGCGTCGAATTCCAATACGCCCCTGGTGAATGATCCGACCAATCCAGTGAGTACGGCCTTTTATCGCGAGGTTGTACAACTAGATAACCTTGGTAATTTCCAGGTAACCGATACGAATGCCTACGGCGGTAACAATGGCCGCGCCGCCATTCTGGCCGATGGCTTTTACTATCTGACCGGCAACACGAATAATGGCAGCGGAACTCCCGCAAATCTCGTTAATTCCACTGGCGTCGAGATTGCGTCTCCGGGACGGTCGCCCTCTACCGAACCGGCTCAAATCGGTGACTTCTCCGTTACTCAGTATGGCTACAAGGCGGACAAAGCCGGTAAAGATAATAATTTCCGGGGTCTGGCCGTCTTCGGCAACACTCTTTATGTCACCAAGGGCAGCGGAAGCAACGGCATCAATACGGTCTATCAAGTTGGAAACATCGGCATTCTGCCAACTCTAGCTACGGCGGCGAACACACCCATCACCATCCTTCCCGGTTTTCCCACTGCTCTAGCAAAGAATGCCGATGCCACTTTTATCTATCCTTTCGGCATTTGGTTTGCCAATGCAAATACTCTTTATGTTGGCGATGAAGGCGACGGCAATGCGGCCGACGCTGCCACCAGCACAACCGCCGGCTTGCAAAAATGGAGCCTCATCAACGGCACGTGGAAACTGGACTACGTCTTGCAAAATGGCCTAAATCTGGGGGTACCTTACGGTGTTGCTAACTACCCCACATCGCTTAATCCCGCCACGGACGGCCTACGTAACATCTCCGGCAAAGTCAACGGAGACGGAACTGTGAGTATCTACGCGGTTACTTCAACTGTAAGTGCGAATGGCGACCAGGGAGCCGATCCCAACAAATTGGTCACGATCAAAGACGTACTTGCCAATACTACCGCTGCCGGGGCCGCAAGCGAGACGTTCACGACGCTTAAAGCCGCTGGTTACAAAGAGGTTCTTCGCGGCGTTTGTTTTACTCCAGGAACGAACTTAAACGTACCGCTATCTTTGCCTGTTACCGCAAGCGGTCTCCTGTATAACCGCAGAACACAAACGTTCACTGGAACAGTCACCGTAACTAACAACACCTCAGCCGCCGTGAGCGGC
This sequence comes from Bryobacteraceae bacterium, assembly GCA_036488895.1. Classification (GTDB taxonomy): domain Bacteria; phylum Acidobacteriota; class Terriglobia; order Bryobacterales; family Bryobacteraceae; genus Bog-105. The sequence goes on from DASXGT010000146.1 coordinate 16,015, forward strand.
CCGCTTATGGTAATTCTGGCTAACTTGACGCCTGGCGTGACGCTCACGAACAGCGCGCTGACGGTCAACGGCTCGCCTGCTATTTCGCTAGGCTCCCAAATCTTGGCGCCCGGCCAATCCGCCGTTGCCACAGTGGTATTCAGCAACCCCTCTAATGCGCCGATCAATTTCACGCCTGAAGTCGTACCGGAATCCTAATATGTCTAAATCCCAACTTTTTGTTTCTCTTTTTCTTTGTTTAGCCATCGCAGCGCACGCCGACACGTTAATTACAATCTCAGAAAACACCAGCAGCATCAACGGGACCGTTGGCTCGCTCGATTTTCAATTCAATCCGGGCGCGCTGGTCACTCAGGAGGCAACCGTGACGATCTCAAATTTCACCGGCGGCAGTTTCGTGGGCTCGGCGTCAACAACGAGTCCGTCTGTGACCGGCGGACCGCTGCCCACCGCCGTAACCATCGCGAACAGCGGTGGTTTTAACGACTATTTTCAAGGCTTCCAATTCGGGAACGCGCTCTCGTTCACACTCGATTTTGGAGGAGGAGCCGTTAACGCGCCAGATGGCATGTCAACCTCCACCAGCATCTTCGCTTTCTCAACCTTCTCCGATGCCGCCGGGATTACACCGGTGCTCACTTCCGATCCAAATGGAATTGCCATGACGGCAACGGTCAACTTGGATGGTTCGGTAACGGAGTCGGTTTTTTCTTCACAGGTACAGGTTAGTCCGGAGCCAGGCTCATTTTCGTTATCGGGAGGCGCCTTGGCGTTGCTGGGAATCGGATTAGCGATGTATCAGCGGAAGGCTTCCGGTCTCTCGGCATAGTTTTTTACCAGTTTGCTGTTTTGCAAGCGGCGGCGGTCCTGTTGCGAGTATAGATTAAATACACGCCTCATGAACCGCCGCCAATTTGTCTCCGCAACGGCCTTAGCCGGAGCAGCCGTATCCCGCGCAGCCGCGCCAAAGCCCGTCACGTCCACCAATCTCGACGAAGTAACGGTGGGGGAGCTACAACGCAGAATGAGGCAGGAGGCGTTCACCTCCGAGCAACTCACCGCCCTCTATCTGGCGCGCATCGAAGATATCGATCGCAAGGGGCCAGTCTTACGCTCGGTCATTGAAGTCAACGCGGACGCGCCTTTCATTGCGCGCGCTCTCGACGCTGAGTACAAATCAAAGGGTCCACGCGGGCCGCTGCACGGCATTCCCGTGCTGATCAAAGACAATATTGAGACTGGCGACAAAATGCAAACCACGGCCGGCTCGCTGGCTTTGGTGGGCCAACCGGCGGCGCGCGATTCCTGGGTGGCGGAGCGCCTGCGCGCTGCCGGGGCCATTATTCTGGGCAAAACAAATCTCAGCGAATGGGCCAATTTCCGCTCCACGCATTCCACCAGTGGATGGAGCGGCCGGGGTGGGTTGACGAAGAATCCATACGCGCTCGATAGAAATCCATGCGGATCGAGTTCAGGCACGGGCGTGGCTATCTCGGCGAATCTGGCCGCCATTGGCGTGGGTTCTGAAACCGACGGGTCAGTGGTTTGTCCTTCCTCCATGTGCGGCCTGGTAGGCATCAAACCGACGTTGAGCTTAATCAGCCGGGCGGGCATTATTCCCATTGCACACAGCCAAGACACGGCCGGGCCGATGGCGCGCAGTGTGCGGGATGCGGCGCTGCTTTTAGGCGCGTTGACAGGCATAGACCCGCGCGACCCAGCCACGCAAGCGAGCGATGGAAAGTCGTTTCCGGACTACGCGCGCTTCTGCAACATCAATGGATTACGCGGCGCACGCATCGGTATTGCCCGGCAGTACTTCAATATGGGCGCCGGGGTCACGGCCGCAATGGAACACGCCATCGATCTCATGCGCCGCGCCGGGGCTGAGATCGTGGACCCGGTTGAATTCACCAGCTTCGAGGGATGGCGCGATAGCGAGCAGCAAGTGCTGCTGTACGAATTCAAGGCTGACCTCAATCAGTACCTGGCCGGCCGCGGCGCGGCGGTGAAATCATTGGCGGATTGCATTGCGTTCAACCGGGCGCACAGAACGGAAGAGATGTTCTATTTCGAACAGGAGCTAATGGAGCAGGCGCAGGCAAAAGGCCCGCTGACTGAAAAGGCTTATACCGACGCTTTGGCCGCCAATCAACGCCTGGCCCGCACGGAGGGGATTGATGCCATCCTAGCCAAACATAAGCTGGATGCGATTGCCGGGCCAACCGCGGGACCAGCCTGGCTGACTGACCTGGTGGACGGCGACCGTCCGGACAGCGGCTGTTCCTCGCCCGCCGCGGTGGCCGGTTATCCGCACATCACGGTACCGGCGGGACACTACTTTGGCCTGCCGCTGGGCCTTTCCTTTTTTGGCGCGGCCTGGAGCGAACCGAAATTAATCGCTCTGGCCTATGCATTTGAGCAAGCGTCAAAGATTCGGCGGAAACCGGAGTTCCTCACTACTGTCAAACTTTAAGCAGGATGCCAGAGAAACCGAGAGTTGTTATTTTAGGCGGCGGGTTTGGGGGCCTGTATGCCGCGCAGGCTTTAAAGCATGCACCGGTGGATGTAACCGTGATCGACCGGCGCAACTATCATTTATTTCAACCGCTCTTATACCAGGTGGCCACCGGTTCGCTTTCACCGGGTGAAATCGCGGCGCCCATTCGCGGGGTTCTGAGCAGGCAAAAAAATACGAACGTGTTATTGGGCGAGGCTTTGGATATAGATCCAGCCGGGAAAACGGTGCAACTAAGAGACGGAGCGAACATCCCGTATGATTTCCTAATCGTCGCGACGGGCTCGCAGGGCAGTTATTTTGGACATGACGAGTGGAGCAAGTGGGCGCCCAATTTAAAGAACATTGACGACGCCACGGCCATCCGGCATAAGCTATTGCTCGCCTTTGAAGCTGCCGAGCGAATTACAGATCCCGACGAGAGACAGGCTTGGCTCACGTTCGTGATTGTGGGCGGGGGAGCAACCGGCGTGGAACTAGCAGGCGCATTGGGTGAAATCGCCAACGAAACGCTAAGGCACGATTTTCGCTCCATTCATCCCGCGGATGCGCGAATTTTAGTAGTAGACGGCGGAGCGCGAGTTCTGGGGAATTATCCAGAAGATCTCTCTAAGAAAGCAGAGCAGCAACTCGGTAAGCTTTGCGTACGAGTGCGCACGGGCGTAATGGTCACCTGCATCGATGAGACGGGCGTGTCGCTCAAAACAAAAACCGGTACAGATCACATTGCGTCCCGCACGGTCATTTGGGCGGCGGGCGTAGCGGTCACTGACTTTGCGCGGCAGCTGGCCACGCGCACTTCAGCCCCGACCGATCGGGCCGGACATATCAAAGTGGCGCCGGATTTGAGCGTTCCGAATTTTCCCGACATCTACGTGGTGGGCGATTTAGCCCTGGTGGAAAGAGCCGATGGAAAACCATTGCCGGGTGTGGCGCAAGTAGCTATGCAAGGCGGTTCGTATACGGCCAAGGCCATCACCAAGCGCGTAAAAGGCGAGGCTGGACCGCAAAAGCCGTTTCACTATTTCGATAAAGGCGATTTGGCCGTGATTGGCCGCGGCGCTGCTGTCGCCAACGTTTTCGGCTTGCATTTATCAGGCCTTCCGGCGTGGTTAGTCTGGCTATTTATCCACTTAATGTACATCGTGGAATTCCAAAGCCGGGTGCTCGTGTTCGTGCAGTGGGGATTTCTGTATCTGACCTCCAACCGGGGAGCCCGTCTGATCACCGGCACTCTGCCGGCTAAAGCAATCGACCGGCCGGAGTCGCTGGAAAATCTGGGCGAGTAAGTGTTAGTTTAGAATTCGCGGCATGGAACTGCTCATTTCCGGACCCGAAGGCGCTCCCACGCGAGTAGAATTGCGAAAGCATGCCCTCACGTTAGGACGCTCGGTAGATAACGATCTGGCCTATCCGGACGACCCGTGGCTATCGCGCTCGCACCTTCGTTTCGAGTTGCACGAAAGGAACTGGTGGATTAAAGATTGCGCGAGCCGCAACGGGACCGTTCTCAATTCCGCAAACCTGAAAGAATCGCGCCGGATTAAAGCGGGAGACCGGATTTATGCGGGTCATCTGACAATTGAAGTACGGGAATCGGAAATTCCGGCGCAGCGGCCCGTGATTTCGTTTGTCGCGGGCAATGGCGGGAAGATCACGCGCGAAGCGACGCTGGAAACCAGTCTCGATCAGGTCTTAGGCAAGGCCACTTATCAGCGGCGTCCGGAACGGGCAGCTCCCTTCAATACGGCGCGCGTGATTGGCGCGCTTGTCCGCGCCGGGCAGGAACTGGTCAAGAATCAAACTTTAACGGAGTTGTTCGAGGTGATTCTCGATCTGTCGCTTTCGGCGGTGGAAGCCAAGCGCGGAGTGATCCTGACGCTCGAAGAAGGTGAACTGCTGGTTAAGGCCAGCAAAGGAGACGGCTTTACCATCAGCACGGCCGTGCGCGACCGCGTGATCAGCGAGAAATGCTCGCTGGTGATCAGCGATGCGCAAAGCGACGACGCCCTGCGCCAGCAGCAAAGCATTGTGCTGCACCAAGTGCGCAGCATGATGGCCGCACCGCTGCAAACCAGCGATGGCGTGATCGGCCTCATCTACGTGGACAACGGCGCCGTGATCCGCCCGTTCACGCGCGAAGATCTTGATTTGCTCACCGTCATGGCGAACGTGGCCGCTATTCGCATTGAAAACGCCCGCCTGGCGGAGATTGAGCACACGGAAAAGATCATGGACCTGGAACTCTCGCAGGCCAGCGAGATTCAGAAGATGCTGCTGCCCACCGAATCGCCCAGATACCATGGATATGATGTGGCAGGCCTGAACCTGGCTTGCCGGACGGTGGGGGGCGACTACTACGATTTTCTGCCTTACGAGGATGGCCGGCTGGCGGTCATGGTAGGAGATGTTTCGGGCAAGGGCCTGCCGGCCGCGCTCTTGATGTCAAGCCTGCAGGCACGCGTGCAAATGTTCCGCGAAACGAGCCCCGAGCCGGGATTTGCCGTCACCACGCTGAACCGCAGCCTGACGGAGCGCTGTCCGCTGGGTAAATTCATCACATTTTTTTACGGGCTGCTTGACGGGGCCACGGGAACGGTCAAATACACCAATGCCGGGCATAACTATCCGCTTGTGCTGCGCAAGGATGGCAGCGTGGAGCGGCTAAAGGGCAATGGCCTAGTGATGGGCTTGTTCGCCACGGTACGTTATGAGGTGCGCGAGACGCAATTGGAACCCGGGGAGATGCTGGTTTTATATAGCGATGGCGTTACCGAAGCTTCGACAAGCAATGGAAAGGAGTTCGGCGAAGACGGCCTTGCCGAATTTCTCGCCGCGCGCCCGTCAGTGCCTTGCGAAGAGATTGTGAACCAATTGGTGGAGCATATGCGCAAGTGGCGGGGTAACACCGCTTTCGCGGACGATTTCACGGTAGTTCTGGTGCGGCGGTTATGAAGTTCATAAAAGCCTTGCACGAATGTTGACTTCGGGGAACAGATCCACGGGCATGCGCGCGACGGTGCGGACGCCGACCACAATAAGGATCAGACGGGCCATCAAGATAAAGAAGGGTATTTGATGCAGAAGGTAGCCATTAGAGACTCCCGCCCTGGTGCGGCATCGTAATGGAGAGCGGGCGCGGGCGCACTGTTTCGCCGGATTGATAATTCACCTGACCCGAAACGATGACCTGTTCCCCGGCCGAGAGCCCGCTGACGATTTCGGTCCTATCCGCGCCTTGAATGCCTAGGGTGACAAGTTTCTTTTGCACCTTGTTCGCTTGGTCTAAAGCGAGAACGTAGGAATCACCATCGCCGCGCATGACCGCTTGCGACGGAACGGTCAGGACATGATTCCGCTGTTGCAAGGAAATGACCGTCTCGGCGTACATGCCCGGACTCAGAGTTAGTTTGGGGTTCGGAACATCCACCTCCACGAGCATGGTCCGGGTAGAAGTATCCAGCGCACGAGTGAAGCGAATGATTTTTCCGGTAAATGTTTTGCCGGTGGCTTGCACCTTAACCTGCACTTCCCCGCCCTTTTGAATAAACGGCACGTCGACCTCCGGCACGGGCATGCGCAAGCGCAGCAGACCGCTCTGGGCCAACCGCACCACCGGCATAGCTTGCGTATTGGAGGCAGTTCCCGCCTGGATGAGCGATCCCGTGTCGGCGTAACGCTTGCTAACGACTCCGTCAAACGGCGCGGTTACAACGGAATAACTCGAAAGAGCGTGAACGCGCTGATCGTCCGCTTGAGAGATTCCGAGCTGCTGCCGGGCCGCCTCCAGCGCCGCCTTCGCCACGTCGATCTGGGCTTCGGAGTTCTGGTCCTTGGCAAAGGCATCATCTAATTCCTGCTGAGCCACTAAACCAGGCCGCTGTTTGGATGCCTGGTCAAGCCGTGTATAGGCTTCATGCAGCGCGACGTGATTCGCTTGAGCACGCGTGACTTCGCTTTGAGCGCGGGCGATTTCAGATTGGCTATGCCGAACCTGAGCCTGAGCGCCGGCGACTTGCGCATCGAGCTCGGGAACCTCCAAGGTGGCGATCACGGCGCCCGCTCGCACGCGGTCACCTATATCGACGTTAATGCGGCGGATGTAACCCGAGACCTTCGCGTGCAGGTCCACGTCCTGGAAGGGCTCAAATTGACCCGCGACCGTGAGCGTACTCGCGAGATTTTCACGAATAACAGGCGTCACGACAGCGGAAGGCACGGCAGCCGGCTCGCCTTCGTTTGCGGAACCTTTACGGCTGCATCCCGAGGACGTTAAGAACAGCGTCAAAAAGAGAGTTCCTAATGTACCGGAAAGAAATCGTTTACGCACGATTAGACACCTGCCTAGAAACAGAAATTAAAAATTTAGAACGAACGAGAGGAACTAGGCGTTTACGGGAGGACGGCAAAAAAAGCTTCGCGGAAGGGAGTGAAGCTGATTTCCAAAAAATTGCCGTGGCTGCGCCAATGCAAGAGAGTGCGAACGGCGGACGCGTCACCCAATGCACAGTACGGGGCGGAAATTGCAATGAGGAAGGTTACCTGAATGGGCAAAAGCGCAGGCTCGCGCAGCGGAATTTGGGTAGACTGAGCAGATCCGCCAACTTTGCCAGTCCACAACTTGGCTGCGAGAGCATGAACAACTGTCCATTGGGCAAATTGCGAGCGGATGGACTTTCTGTTTATTGGTTCGCTGGCTCACTCGTTAGCTGCTATCTACTAGGGTAGCATCGCAAAAAAGGTAAACACTGTTACATTGGTCGATTCATGTTCGATTGGTATGAGGCGGATGTCCGCGAATTGGAAGCAGCAAGAACCCGGCAGGAGCTACCCAAAAACCCGGTAGTGTTCTATGGGAGCTCGACGGTCCGGCTTTGGAGTGCATTGGCCGAGGATCTGGAGAATCGTCGCGCTATAAACCTAGGCTTCGGAGGTTCCACGTTGGAAGCTTGCGCTTATTTTTTTGAACGCTTGGTGCCGCCGGTGGACCCGTGTTCGCTGGTGGTCTACGCAGGGGATAACGACTTGGGCGACGGCCGCAGCCCGCAGGATGTGCTGGTATATTTCCGAGCGCTCGCGGATAAAGTGCAGCGTGAACTGAATGGCGTGGAATTTGCGTTCATTTCGGTTAAACCCAGTCCGGCGCGATTCCACATCATTGACCGCATACGAACGGCCAACCAACTGATTCGAGAAGAAATGGCTACTCGCGGGCAGGGCTATTTCATAGACGTCTTTGATGCGATGCTGGGCCCGGACGGCCAGCCGCAGTCGAAATTGTTTAACGAAGACGGGCTGCACATGAGCCACGCGGGATATCAACTGTGGACACGGTTACTTTCGGTTTACCGGCCGCGCATCTTCACGCTTAACTGTTCAGCGGCATCTTCATAAGATATTCACACTTAGTTGTTCTGTTGTTAAGACTGGCCGCTTATTCTGACAGACAAGTGAATCGCGAGTATCATCGTTGGTTCAGTCCAAACCTGAACCGCAACATGGAGTTACTAGTTTTCGGACACGCCGGTGCAAAAGCGCTGGTGTTTCCAACGCGGGCCGGGCGCTTTTTCGACTATGAGAATTGGGGGCTGGTGGGCGCACTGGCCGAACCGATTGAGCGCGGTCTATTGCAGTTATTTTGCGTGGACAGCGTGGATGGTGAAAGTTTTTACGGCCATGGCATCGCTCCGTCGGCGCGAATCAACCGCCATAAGCAGTATGAGCGTTACTTACTCAACGAAGTTGTTCCTTTGATGCTCTCGAAAGCGGAGAATCCGTTTCTGATCGCGCATGGTTGCAGTATCGGCGCCTATCATGCGGTCACGCTTGCGCTGCGGCATCCGAACTTATTCGGGAAAGTGGTGGCGTTAAGCGGCCGCTACGATTTAACCCGCTGGTACGGGCCTTTTCCGGATCTCTTCGATGGCTATTACGACGAAGACATCTACTTCCACACGCCCAATCATTTTCTTCCGCAGCTGTCCGACTCCCGCATGCTGAGGGCCATTCAGAACATGGAGATCGTTTTGGCGGTGGGAGAACAGGACCCTTTTAAACCGAGCACGGAGGAATTGAGCCGGCAATTGTCAAACAAGGGCGTTGGCCACTCTTATGCTCTTTGGGAGGGCGAGGCACACAAAGCCCGCTATTGGCGGCGCATGGTTCCCTGCTATTTGTAACTCTGCTCGCGCACCAGCCGTCAGACAGTTTGCCAGTATGGTTTGCCAGTATAGAGAGAAGCGGTACCGATCGAGGTTGTCAAGAGGGGCCGCGCGAGGGAAAGAATTGGCGCATCAAGATATAAGCCGGCGGGCGTTTGGCTGCACCGTTATGGGTTCGCTGGCAATTATTCCGTTTGTGCAGGCGGAGGCAGCCGGCGGCTGGATTGATTTGTTCGACGGTCAGAGTTTGACCGGCTGGAGGCCGAGCGAACATAAGGATTCCTGGAAGGTGGTGGATGGAACACTATCCGCTAATGGGGCGCGTTCCCACCTGTTTTACAACGGACCTGTCCGGGACGCGGATTTTCAAAATTTCGAATTGGAAGTAGAGCTGACCACGCAACCGGAATGTAATTCGGGTATTTATTTCCACACGAAATATCAGGAATCGGGTTTTCCGGAAAAGGGTTTCGAGATCCAGATCAACAACACGGCGCATGGCGACGGCGGATATCTGGAACGGAAAAAAACCGCGTCCTTATATGGGTTGCGGAACATGTACAAGCAACTGGTTCCCGATGAAAAGCCGTTTCAGGTGCATGTTGCGGTGCGCGGGAAGAATGTGCAAATTCGCTTAAACGGCGAACTGGTAGTGGATTATATTGAGCCGACCCCGCCGGTAATTCCCGAAGGCGGCGAGAAGGAGCGCTTCCTCGATCGCGGCACGTTTGCGCTGCAGTGCCATAACGATGGATCGAAGGTCAGGTATCAGAAAGTGCGCGTGCGTCCGTTAAAGGACAATTCGCCATCCGCCGTGGAGAAGCCGCTGCTGGCGGATGATGTTTATCGCCAGATCATTAATATCGGACGGCATAATGTGCCGATTGTGGACTATCACGTGTTCCTGCGCAATGGCATGACGCTGGAGCAGGCGCTGCGCAAATCGCGGCAAGATGGAATCCAATATGGGCTCACTGCACTTAGCACGAGCGTGCGGACGGAAGCGGACGCCGAGAAATGGATACGCCCCTACGCCGGGAAGCCGGTTTTCTTTGCTCTGTACGCAACGGATAAAGGTTGGCTGCAGAGTGTTCCGTTGAAGGCTGCGCAAAAATTCGACTACATTCTGGCGGATAACCGTACTTGGACCAATGAACAAGGCAACGCCGTGCGGTTGTGGATACAGAAAGAAGGGGCGTCGATTACGAACCGTGAGGCGTTCATGGACAGCTTGGTGGCGCAAGCAGTGGAACGCTTGAATACCGAACCGATTGATATTTACTCACATGCCACATATCTTCCGGCGGCCATGAAGGCGGACGCGGATAAGCTCTGGACCGAGGCCCGGATGGGAAAGCTGATTGATGCCCTTGTGAAGAACAAGGTGGCGGTGGAGTTGAATACGCTGGATCAATTGCCGGGAGCAGCGTTCGTGGAGCAAGCGAAGGCGGCGGGCTGCAAGTTCGGATTCGGCACGGCCAACCAGAGTGAATCGGAATTGACGCGATGTGAGTATGGCTTGCAGGTAGTGGAAGAATGCAAGCTGGATTGGAAGAATTTCTTTACTCCCGGCGGGTGGTGGCCGAAGGCGACGGAGCGGCGCGGGGATTTGCTGAAGGGGTAAACGGACTTTAGCGCAAGCTGTATTCAAACTTTGCTGAGGACGGGACTTAGCCGCTCCGTAAAGGCCGCCGCCAGAACCTCGACATTGGGTTCGTCAAAGAGAGTTAAATGGCCTCCGGGAATGTCAACGATCTGTAGTCCTTCGCTAATCAGCTCAGCCCAACCGAGGTCGCGATCCGCTTTGCTCCGGACCTCGTCCTTCGCGCGAAAGAGTACGGCGCTGCCGGGGTAGAGGGCCGGACTGTAATCCCTTGCGGCGAGAGCCATCAGCTCTTTGGCCTCAAACCCACCGGAAGAGACTTCATGCTCAGCCGCCTTTTGCGCAAGCTTCATCCGCTTGCGCAACTTGATGTATTCGACCCTGCGGCGGAAAACCTCCAAGACACCTTTTTCCGTTAGAGATTTGAGCTTTGCTTGATAGCGCCGCAGCACCAGAGCGGGCGTAGCCGCGTCATCATATGCTCCTTCAAAGTGCCGGGCTAAATTCCGGTCACTGTCAATGAAAGCCAACAGCCCAATTTGTTCTCCTGACCGGGCCAACTGCGCCGCCATTTCAAGAGCAATCAATGCACCGAAAGAATGACCGCTCAGGTAGTACGGTCCAGTGGGACAGATCAGGCGAATTTCTTCCAAACACTTTGAGGCAAGCGCCTTGACCTTCATCTCGTTTCCATCGTGAACTACTCCCGAGGGAAGCGTGACACCGTAGACAGGCTGATCCTGACTCATGTGCGCCGCTAGTGACCGGAAAAGCAAAGCGCTACCGCCCAGCCCATGCACGATGAACAAAGGCGAACTGGACCCTTCCGCACGCAAAGGCACTAGAACACGCCAAGCCGGATTTTCTTCTTTTGTCTTGATTCGAGCGGCCAGGCTTTTAATGGCCGGACATTCGATTAACGTGTCAGGAGTAATGTTTTGATCGAAGTGTTTTTTAATTTGCGTGACGAGCAGGGCCGCCAGTAGGGAGTCGCCGCCTAAATCGAAGAAACTATCGGTGAGGGCAATGGGCCCGATCTGGAGAAGATCCTCCCATATCGATCGGAGCCGCGATTCCGTATCAGTTTCCGGTCCGGTAAAGGTCTCGGCGATCGTTCCGGAAAGATTGGCGGCCAGTGACTTGCGATCAATTTTACCGCTTTCGTTCAGCGGAATCGAATCCACGTGCCGGAATTCGGAGGGCACCATGTAAGCAGGTAAGCGCCTCCTCAAAAACTCTCTGATCTGTGAGGCGGGGATGATTCGCTTCGATTCGAGCCATGCGACAATCCGCTGATCGTTCTGGCCACGGCCGATAGCCGCTACAGCGGCATCGCTCACTCCCGGGAACTGACGTATCTGCTCTTCAATCTCTTCGAGTTCAATCCGATAACCATGTATCTTGACCTGCTGGTCAATGCGCCCTAAGAATTCCAAGCGCCCATCCTGGAGTTTTCGAGCTAAATCACCCGTCTTATAGAGGCGTGCGCCCGGTTCGGGACTGAAGGGATCCGGCAGAAAACTGGCCGCCGTGAGATCAGGACGGTTACGGTAAGCGCGCGCCACTCCCACGCCGCCGATGTAAAGCTCACCTGTGGTTTCCCCCGCAACAGGCCGCCCATTCGGATCGAGAACGTACACGGTAACATTCGAAATCGGACGCCCAATTGTTACCTTGTCCGTGGTCGCATCAATCCGGGCTGTCGTTGCGCTGATGGTAGCCTCGGTTGGGCCGTAATGATTCCAAACCACCGCAGTCCGCTTGGATAAGGCTTTCGCCAGTTCCAAGGAAAGGACCTCACCGCCGGATACGGCCCGGAGATCGGGCTTCCCTTCCCATCCAGCATCGAGGAGCAGCCGCCAGAGAGTAGAAGTCCCCAGCATGGTTGTCGCTCCGGAGTCTCTAAGCGCATGAATCAATCTTGCTCCATCCCCGACACGCCCAGGCTCGGCAATGTATAACGAACCTCCCGAGACTAGTGGGAGATACATTTCTAAATTTGAGATATCGAACCCCAAGGATGTGTGAGCGAGCAAAACTTCTCCCGCTTGCAGCCGCAGTTCCTCGGCAATCGCAGTAATCACGTTTGCAAGGCTATAGTGGGAAACCTCTACTCCCTTCGGCGTTCCCGTGCTACCAGATGTGTAAAGTACGTAAGCTAAATCACCAGGAGAAGTGATGACTTCCGGATCCCCGCTATCTGGGAATTGCTCAGACAATAGATCATCCGCGTAAAGCACACGCGACAGATGAGCCGGAAGAAGTGAAGCAAGCTTCCTTTCCGCGATAACGAGCGAAACTCCCGCGTCTCGCAATACAAAGGCCAGCCGCTCCGGTGGAGAGATAGGGTCAAGGGCCAGGTAGGCCGCACCTACTTTCCAGCTGCCTAGTAGCGCGGCCAAGGACGCTGGAGAACGGTCCATGAAGACGCCGACCAAAGTTCCCGGCTGCACGCCAGCCTGGAGCAATGCGATTGCAAACTTATTTGCATATCTATTCAGTTCACTATAGGTAAGCTGCTTGCTTTTTGTGCGAACTGATATTGCATCCGGTCGAACAGACGCTTGGCGTTGTACTAAGTGAAGCGTGCAGGCCGGCTGACTTGTTTCCGCTAGCGCCGCACAATTGAACGAGTTCAAAGATGACCTTTTCTAAACTCCGATGTTGACAATCAGAATAACAATCCGCCAGGTGTGAGCGCGCTAATATTGTGAAATTTTAGTACTATCACTTATTTTGCTGAAGGCGCTACACTCTAACCTATTTCTGGATATGCTCGGTGGATATATTGCCTAAAAGGAGAAAGGAATTATCTATTAGTGGCTCGGCAGTTACATGCCTAAGAACTGATTGAGCCGGCTTGCATCAACTGTTCCGCTTGCTTGAGGGCTTCTTCAGTGATCTCTTCACCAGAGAGCATGCGGCCGATTTCGCGGGCTCGCTCGGGGCGGCCTAGTTCTTCGACATCGGTGGCGACGCGGCCTTTTCTCTCGCGCTTGGCGACGGAAAAGTGGTGATCGGCAAAACCGGCAATCTGCGCCAGGTGGGTGACGCAAATGACTTGGTTGTGGCGCGAGAGAGTCTTCAAGCGTTTGCCTACAGCCGCCGCGGCCGCGCCACCCACGCCCGCATCTACCTCGTCAAAAACCAGCGTGGAGATGCCGCGATGCTTGCCTTCATCACCGGCGGCCGTCTTCAAGGCCAGCGCGATGCGCGATAATTCGCCGCCCGAGGCTATCTTTTCCAGCGGCTTCAATTCTTCGCCGCGGTTCGGCGAGACTAAGAACGCTATTTCATCCAAGCCCGATGCGGACCATGCCCCGCGCTTTACGGCGATTTGAAACTGCGTTCCGCCCATCATGAGGCTCTTCAGTTCACTTTCCACTTGCCTGCCGAGCTTGGCCGCAGCGACGGTGCGCTTTGCGCTCAATTCGTCCGCGCGCTGGGTATATAGTTTGGCGGCGGCGTCACGCTCCTTTTCCAGTTCCGCGCGATGCGCGCTGGCATTTTCCACTTCATCCACGCGGCGCGCCACGTCAGCGCCGAACTCCAATACTTCTTCGAGAGTTCCACCGTATTTTCGTTTCAGACGGTCCAATGCCGCCAGCCGGCTTTCGACAACATCGAGCCGCGCGGGGTCGCCTTCCAGATGCCCCAGGTAATCGCGCAAGGCATAACCAGCTTCATCCACCTGCACCGACGCGAGCTTCAAATTTGCCGCCGTTTCCGCCAGCGTGGGGTCTATGCGAATCAACTCATCCAATTTTTTCAGCGCTTGCCGCACCTGCGTGGTGGCGCTCTGTGGATCTTCATAGAGCAACGCGAACGCGGCGGCGGCGCTCTCTTGCAGCTTGGTCACGTTCTGCAAAATCTTGCGCTCGGCTTCAAGCTCCGCATCTTCACCCGCGTGCGGCTGCACCGCGTCAATCTCTTTATGCTGAAACGTCCACAAGTCGAGTAAGCGCAGTTTCTCCTGTTCATTGCGGCCTAACTCTTCCAGCTTTTCGCCCAATTCGCGCCAGGTTCCATAGGCCGAGCCGGCTTGGCCGCGCAGCTCCTCCGCATGCGCATATTCATCCAGCAATTGGCGCTGAGCCAGCGCGGTGAATAGGAGCTGCTGCTCATTCTGGCCATGAATATCACCGAGCGCCGGCGCCAGTTGCCGCAGCATGGCGGTGGTCACCAGGCGGTTCGCCACGAAGGCACGCGACTTGCCGTTGGCCGCAATTTCGCGCTCAACGATTAGCTCCGCATCTTCGAACTCGATTCCGGCTTCGCTCAAGAGCGTGGCGATCTCCGGCTTGCCATCCAACGAGAATATGGCTGAAACGCGGGCCTTGGGCTGCCCGGTGCGCACCATTTCAGCGGAGGCGCGGCCGCCGAGCAGCAGGCTCAGCGAATCCACAACAATTGATTTACCGCTGCCCGTCTCACCGGTCAAAATGTTCAGCCCTTCGCCGAAACGAATGCGGGCTTGCTCGATCACTGCATAGTTTTCCACAATCAGTTCCAGCAGCATGTGAACGAATTATAACGGGATTAGTGAGAGGAAATAACATTTGCGCTCCCTATAATGAAGAGAGAAATGAAAGGACAACAGTATTGTCATTCGTGGCGCCTTCCGCAGACCTTGGCATGTGGGAGATGATTCAGAGTCTCCGCCCTGTTCCGTTAGCAATCATTGTTATTTTGGTGCTGTTTTCGCTGCTCTCCTGGACGATTGTGTTCTCCAAGAGCGGCGTATTCAAGCGTGCCCGGGGCGCCAATAAGAATTTTCTGAGGGCTTTCCGCAAAGCCAACAACCTGGCTGCGGTAGCTGTGGCAAGTGAACAGTTCGGCGCCGCTCCGCTGGTAGCCGTTTTTGATTTCGGGTATGGCGAGATTGAGCGCCAGATCAAACAACGTGGCTCCCTGGTCAATAAACCGGCCATTGAACGGAGCCTGCAACTAGGCATCAGCGAGGAAGTGACCAAGCTGGAAATGAACATGAACTGGCTGGCGACGGTCGCTTCCGTCTCGCCGTTTATCGGTTTGTTCGGCACGGTGTGGGGCATCCTCGACGCATTCGTGGGCCTGGGAAATGCCGGCAGCGCGAGTTTGCGGGCAGTTGCGCCGGGCATCGCGGAAGCGCTGGTGACGACTGCGGTCGGGTTGGCCGCCGCTATTCCCGCCGCGGTCTTTTACAACATTTTCGGCAGCCGGATTAAAGAGATAGGAACGCGCATGGAAGATTTCGCCATCGAGTTTCAGAATTTCGCCGAGAGGGATTTCGGCGGCTAGGATGGCCTTCTCATACAGCAACGGTGGCGGCGGCAGACGCGGACGCCGGTTCGGCGGACCGCAAGCGATGTCTGAAATCAACGTGGTGCCGCTTGTGGACGTAGTGCTGGTGCTGCTGATCATCTTTATGATTACCGCCAACGTGATGGATTTCGGGCTGGATATCCATGTGCCGCAGGTTCGCCGCGTGGAGAATACCGCGCAAGATTTGCCGGTGGTCAGCATCAGCAAGACAGGTGAATCGTTTCTGAATGAGCGCCCTGTGAATATCAATCTGCTGCCGCGCGCCGTGCATGACCGTTTTCACAATGCCACCGCAGTTTATGTGCGCGCCGATAAGGAAACGCCGTGGGACCCCATTGCGCAAGTGGTGGCCGAACTGGGAGAAGCAAAATTTGAGGTCAAGATGGTGACCGCACCCATCGACGCCGCCGCGCGCCAGCGCCGCTGATTACATGCCGCAGCCGCTCGACATTCTCGATGAACGCGATCCGCTGGCTCGCTCCTTCGCTGGAGCGCTGGCGATCCACGGGTGTGCCGTTGCGCTGCTGTTCTTCGGTTGGTTTTGGGCGAACCGTCCGAAGGAGATGCTCGGCGATCCGCATCCGGCCGGCGGTCCTGCTTATTCCGTTTCGCCGGTTCATAACATTCCTATCCCGAAGCGCGAGGCTCCAGCGAATCCGGTGGCTAATGACACGCAATCGAGCGTGCCCGTGGCGCCCGCGAAACAGGAAGTGGAAAAGACGCCGCCACCACCGCAAAAAGATGCGTTTGAATTGCCTGAAAAGATCAAGCGGGAAGCCGAGCGGCCGCAGCAACAGCGCAAGTATACGCAGCCCGCGCCGCAAAACCAGGTTTATAGCCGCTCGCCGCAAGCTTTATCCAATCCGATGTATGGCGCCCAGTCCGGCGCCGGGCAAGTAGGCATTGGTCCGAATTCACCGCTTGGCTACCGTTTGGGCGCTTATGCCGAGCTCATCCGCCAAAGAATTGCGGAAAAGTGGCAGACCAGCGGCTTAGATGCGCATTCTCAAAGTTCACCGGCCGTCGTTAGCTTCGATATCTCGCGGGACGGCGGCGTCCGCAGCCCCAAAATTGTTCAATCCAGCGGCAACCCGACTATCGACAACACGGCATTGCGCGCGGTGTATGATGCCAGTCCGCTGCCGCCGCTGCCGCCGCAAATCACCGAAAGCTCTATCTCGGCTCAATTTACTTTCAACTTACGCTGAGTTCACTCTATGCTGATGCGAATATTTACGGTTTTTCAGAACCTAGCGAAAAAAGTCCTCGCGCAAAACAGCCGCCGCGCTCTTTACGCTTCTGTGTTGCTGTTGGTTGGCGCGGGCAGCCTCCCCGCCCAGCAGGTGGTGGGCACAATCGATAAGAATCCAGGTAAACCACGTATCGCCGTGCCGGATTTCCGGGCCAGTGGCGGGGCCGCCGCGCTGATCGCCACCTTTAACAGCACCGTTGCCAGCGACCTGCAAAGTTCACCGCTGATCAATTTCGTCCCCAAGACGCTATATCCGCTGCAAATTCCGCAAACTCCAAAAGACCTGATCTTCGATGCCGCGACGCCCGCCGTTCCTCCCCGGGGCGGCGCCTTGCCCGCACCGCAGGGAAACCGGCTTACCGATTGGAATCTGCCCCCGGTAGCCGCTAACTATTTGGCTATGGGCTACGGCGCGGAAGATCGAAACCTGTTTGTTGCGTTTGGCTGGTTCTATACGGCCTCGCCCAACATGCCGAGTCTGCAGCAGGCTCAGGTATTTGGCAAAGTCTATACCGCGTCGCTCGACCAGAATGGCGCGATTGACGCCGCGCATCATTACGCAGCGGATATTCTGGCGCAGTTTGGTGGTCAGAGCCTAGTGGGCACGCGCATCCTATTTGTGTCAGACCGTTCCGGCGCGAAAGAGATTTGGACAATGAATTTCGACGGCACCGACCAGCGGCCGCTGACCAAATACGGCTCCATCAGCACCTTCCCTTCGGCTTCGCCGGATGGCCGGGTAGCGGCCTTCACGACTTATGCCGGCGGCTATCCAGCTATTCAGTTATACTCGCTCGATACCGGCCGCAAGCTACAGTTTTATAATCAACGCGCTTCCATGAATGCCTTCGTTTCCTTTACACCAGATTCCAAGCACGTGGTATTTTCTTCGACGGCAGCCGGCGGCCCGGCTCAACTCTATATGGCCAATGGGGACGGCACCGGACTACGCCGCTTGACGCACTCGAACAGCATTGAAGTGGAAGCCAAGATCAATCCCAAGACCGGCGCCGATTTAGTGGCCGTGTCGGGCCGCTCCGGCATGCCGCAAATCTATAAAATGAACATGGACGGGGCCGACGTGCAACGCCTCTCCGCCGGCACAGGCGAGGCGACCAATCCGGCGTGGAGCCCCGACGGCGCGCACATCGCCTTCGCCTGGACCAAAGGCTTTGAGCCCGGCAATTACAACATCTTCGTCATGGACGTGGTTTCGCATGAGACGACGCAACTCACCTCCAACGAAGGACGCAACGAAAACCCAAGCTGGGCGCCCGACGGAGCACACATCGTATATGCTTCTAAGCACGGCCGCCAATCGCAAATTTGGGTCATGAATGCGGACGGCACCGGCAAACACCCACTTACTCAAACCGGCAATAATGAAAAGCCCGTGTGGGTGAACGCGGAGAAATAGGAAGAATTAGGTTACTGTCAGGACGGGATGAAAAACATCATGATTAATCGCAGAGTATCGTTGACGCTATCAGCAACCTGTCTGTTAGTGTTATCGGCGGCGTGCCACAAGAAAGTGCCACCACCACCGCCGCCACCGCCCACGCCCCAGGCGGCACCACCGGCCGCTAAGCCGGTATTGAATTATTTCACGGCCGAGCCGACCACTGTTACTTCTGGTCAGCCGTCTTCCTTGCGTTGGTCGGTGACCGATGCAACCAGCGTGACAATAGACAATCAGATTGGCCAGGTAAGTCCGAATGGACGCCGCGGTGTTTATCCGACGGCGACTACCACTTATCACCTGACGGCCACAGGTCCGGGCGGCACGGTGGATGGCGACGCTACTGTTACTGTCAGCACGCCTCCCGCGCCGGAGCCGGTACGGAACGCTCCCGCGCCGACGATTCAGGACATTCTTTCGAAACAGGTGCAGGACCTTCACTTCGAGTACGACAAGAGCGATATCCGGGCCGAAGATCAATCCATTTTGCAGGGCGATGCCGCGGCTTTAAAGAGCATTTTCCAATTGGACTCGAACTTCATCGTAACGGTGGAAGGACACTGCGACGAGCGTGGCTCAGCCGAATATAATTTGGCGTTGGGTGACCGGCGCGCGTCGGCCGCGAAAGATGCGCTGGTGGCGCTTGGCGTCCCCGGCGACAAGCTAAAGACCATTAGTTACGGCAAGGAACGTCCGGTTTGCACCGATGCCTCGGAAGATTGCTACGGACGCAACCGGCGCGCCCACTTCTCGGCGACCCAGTAGAACGGGCGCTGCGCAGTTTGCGCTTTTGTGGAACGCGCAAGACGGGCGGCACGCCCTTTGCGCTTACACTGAAATCAAGTCGTGAAACGGGGATGGCCTACAGCCGTCCCCTTATTTCGAGGAGTGCATTCTATGAAATTTGTCCGCCTGGCAGCACTGCTGCTCACCTGTTCGTCTTTTTCGTTTGCCGTCAATAAAGATCTCATTCAGATGCAGCGCGATCTGGAGGCCAAGATCGATGCGATGCAGGCTGGACTCAATAGCAAGCTGGACGTTCTGACCGGCACCCTTAGCGCGATGCAAAGCGACACGCGGCGCACAGCCGAGCAGGTCGCCACGCTCCAGGATTCAGTGGCCAACAGCGTTGCCAAATCGCTGACACCCGTCGCCGGCCTTGGTGGGCGGATGGATTCAATGGGCGATGAAGTTCGCTCTCTCAAGGATTCCCTGGCGGAACTCAACACGCGCCTGGAACGCATGGACGCCAAGTTGACGGACATGAAGAATCAGTTACAGATCATTCAAAGCCCGCCCGCTGCGCCGCCGCCGGGTGATGCTAACGCGGTAGCGCCTCCGGGCTCGGCTCCGCAAGCTGGGCAGCCGCAGGGCCAAGCTCCCGCGGGCACATCCGGACAAGTCCTTCCACCCCGCGGCATGAGCGCGGAGACCAGCTATACGGCGGCAATGCGCGATCTCCAAACCGGGAAGACCGACCTGGCTTATACCGAGTTCCAGCAATTTCTGACTTATTATCCAAATACCGAGCTCGCCGCCAGGGCGCAATATTATTTGGGCGAGATCGATTACAATCGCGGCGAATACAGCAACGCCGTGAAGAGTTTCGATGCGGTGCTGGAGCGCTACCCGGAGAACCCGAAAACGGCCGATGCGCATCTAATGAAAGCGCAGGCGCTGCTTAAATCCAATCAGCGCAGCCGGGCCGTGCAGGAATTCCGCGTTTTAGTGACAAATTACCCGCGTACGGAAAATGCACGCAAGGCGCTGCAGCAACTCCGTGCATTGGGTGTTTCCGCGAGTTCTACCGCCGGCAAGCGGTAGTAACAGGCTAATGCGCCGATCGCAGACGCCACAAGCTGGCGGGCGGCGGAGGGCCTGTCACTAAATTTCCATCGTCGCTGATGGAATAAAATTGCAATCCGTAGGCTCCTTCAGCGGGAAAGACTAAGTTGGTCATGGTGATCCTGCCTCCATCGGCAAATACTTCTAACGACGAGCGATCCACCACGATATCTAAACTCAAGACCGAGCCTGCCAGATGCAACGGCGCTTCCATGCGCTGGGGGAAGGCTGGACTGAATCCGGTCTGGCCGGAGCGCGCCCGGTCCACAAACACGACACCTTTACTCCGGTCGTAGCCAACCGTAGCGTACGCATCGTCCTTCACCAATAATTTCCAGCCAATCTCCCGCAGGTGTTTCACGTCGTGCGTCACGCTCAGTTGAAAAGCGCGCTCAGGCAGGGCAAGTGAAGCATTGAGGTTGAGGTCCACCCGCTCAGATCTGAGACTGGCGAGGGCATCCAGAGGATTTTGGATGAGCCGGATGCCGTCGGAGGTGCGGCGCAACGAGAGCTTGCGGGGCAGCGTCATCTGGCCGCGCCACGGGGCTGTTGGCAGTTTGGAGGCGTATTGCCAGTTATCCATCCAGCCGATCATGACCGGGCTTCGGTTTTTCGTAAGCCCGTTGAATGTAAGCGCGCAGTAGCAATCTTTGCCGTAGTCGGTCCATAACGTCAGTGACGACGGGTTGTCATTCTTGAAATGCTGCCCGTCGAAGCGGCCCACGAAGTATTGCTCCCCTGATCCGCCCGCGACGCCGCCGGGATTCAAGCCCACCTTCAACACCCAACGAGTATCCGTGCTGCCGCGCAACGGCAGTTCAAACAACTCCGGGCATTCCCATTGGCCGCCCACCGCGCCGGCCGGACCGAACTCACTAATCGCTGTCCAACGCTTCAAATTGGGTGAGGCATACAGGCGGACTTTATGCTGATTGGGCAATGCGACAACCATGGTCCAACGTTTCTTTTGCTGCGACCAGAAAACTTTCGGATCGCGGAAGTCCGAAAGGTGTAGGTCCAAAATCGGATTCTGGCGGTACTTTGTCCAGGTTCGTCCACGATCGTTGCTATAGGCGACGTTCTGCGTCTCTAGCGCCCGTTTCGCGCCTTTAGCGGGCGTGTGACCGGTGTAAATCGCCACCATGCAGGGTTTTCCCCCCTTGCAAAAACCACTGGTATTGCGCTCGTCTATTACCGTGCTACCGGTAAAAATCATCACGCCGTGCTCTTCCGGCAGTGCAACCGGCAATTCTTTCCAATGCAGCAGATCGCGGCTGACGGCATGCCCCCAGCTCATGTGCCCCCATTGATCGCCGAATGGATTGTATTGGAAGAACAAATGATATTCGCCTTCGAAAAAGACCAAGCCGTTTGGATCGTTGGTCCAGTGCTTTTGCGGCGAGAAATGAAATTGTGGGCGATAGAGCTGATCGTAGCTCGCGCTATCGTGCGCGGAGGGCTGGGCGCCCCGCAACATGAGACTCGCTAGAAAGGCAAACGATATGAACAACCGGCGATGCAAAAAGGCTCCTCATCGCAGCATACGTGAAATGATAGTGAGTAGTTGCTATTCTAACCAGCACGCCCACTGCATGCCTGCTCTTCCCCGATCGCTCCCCCGCATTTGCGTCGCGCTAGGCCTTCCCACGGCCTCGCAACTGGCGCGCGCCGCCGAAAGCGAATACAAAAACGGCAGCGCTTTTCTCGAATTCCGGTTGGATTATCTGCCTGACCCGGCGGCTGGTATTGAGGTCATCCGCAAAATCCGCAAGAGCTATCCCGATGCGTACGTACTTGCCACTTGCCGACATAAACAAGCGTCCGGCCACTACGGCGGAGAGATTGGCCAACAGCTGGCGATTCTGAAGAGTGCCGCACAGGCGGGCGCAGCGTTCGTCGATTTGGAAATCGAATCCGCGGAGCAAGCCAAAGCCGCGCTGCCCGGTCTGCGCGCGGTGACGCCGCTGTGTGTTTCGTATCACAATTTTCAAAGCACGCCGGCGTTCCCCGTAATCGTGCGCCGCTTGCAGCGAGTGCCCGCGGACGCCTACAAAATCGCTGCTACGGCGCGTAAATATTCTGACAATTTGCGCTTGATCGAGTTTGCGCGGGCCAAACGCAGTGAACCATTGATAGCGCTGGCGATGTCGGAAACGGGCTTGGTCACGCGCGTTTTAACGCCTTCAATGGGCTGCGCTTATACATATGCCGCTCCCAGCGGTGAAGAGGGCACGGCTCCGGGACAGATACCGGCGGCCGTGATGCGCACGCTTTACCGCTGCGAGAAGCTCGCCAAACAGAGCCGCGTTTACGGAGTAATCGCGAGTCCGGTGGCGCATTCCAAGTCGCCGCTCATCCACAACCGGGCGTTTCAATCGCGCCGCGTGGACGCAGTTTATTTACCGTTTCTTGTTGCGCCTGGGCAACTGGCCGATTGGATGAAGTTTGCCGCGGCGCTGCCCGTCTCGGGTTTCAGCGTGACGATCCCGCACAAGCAGCGCATCCTGCGTTATCTCGATGTCGTGGATTCGCAAGCGCGGCGGATCGGCGCGGTCAATACGGTCTGGCGCAAAGGCGGCAAGTGGCGCGGCACGAACACGGACACCGAAGGAGTTTTGAAGCCGCTCGGACGCCAGTTACGCTTGGCGCATGCTTCGATCTTAATTGCGGGTTACGGGGGGGCCGCGCGCGCCGCCGCCATCGCCCTATCCGACGCTTCGGCGAACGTCACCATCACAGGCCGCGATATGAAGGCCGCCCAAACGCTAGCGCGGGCCGTCAAGGGTGAAGCGGTATCGCTGCAGGAGGCGTCGGCGTCACACTATGATGCGCTGGTGCATGCCACTCCGCTCGGCATGCATCCGGCCGTGGATGGCTGCCTCTTTGACGGCGTCATTCCCGCGGACGTGGTGCTGGACATGGTGTATAACCCTCGGGAAACCGTGCTGCTGAGGCGCGCGAAAGAACAAGGGCGGACGGTGATTCCCGGAATTGAGATGCTGCTAGAGCAGGCCGCGCATCAGTTTGAGATTTGGACGGGCGAAAATGCACCACGATTAGTGATGCGGAACGCGCTGGAGGGGCAGGGGTGACTATAATGTGCCCATGGCCTCCCGTCGCGAAATCTTGTCCGGTTTGACACGCCGGGAGTGGGGCGGTCTCATTGCTGCTGCTGCCGTACCACTAGCCGCGCAAACAACGGTGCAAGTTCCGGCTCCCACTGCACCGGCGGAGGTGGCCGCCAAAGCCATTGCCGACGTGCAACAGACCAAACAGAAGCTGGCGGAATTGCAAGTACCGATGAACATTGAACCTTGCTTTCGATTTGTTCCCTAAGATCTTAAGAACAAAGACCTGGGGATGCCTAAACCGAAAACAACACTCGACGAACGTACGCTGCCGTTTGCTAGCATCGGCGAGATTAACGCCGCGTTGCGCAACCGTGAGATCTCCTGCGTCGAATTAACCAAATTTTTCGGCCAGCGGCTGGAAACGCTAGGCCCAACCTACAACGCCCTGGCCTGTTCGCTGGTCAAGATGGGCCACAAAGCCGCGAAGGAGGTTGACGGCGATCTGAAGCGCGACCGCCTGCGGGGACCACTGCAAGGCGTTCCCTATGCTGTAAAAGATCTGCTTTCCGTAGCCGGTTATCCCACCACCTGGGGCGCAAAGCCGTACGCCAACCAAGTATTTGATTACAACGCCACGGTGGTGGACCGCCTTAATGGACGCGGCGGCATCTTAATCGGCAAATTGGCCATGATCCAGCTTGCTGGTGGCGGCGGTTACAGCTCGGCTTCCGCGTCCCTGCACGGTCCCGCGCTTAACCCTTGGAATAAGCTTTATTGGGCCGGGGGTTCGTCCAGCGGGCCGGGAGCGGCGGTGGCTGCTGGGCTCGTGCCTTATGCGCTGGGGTCGGAAACCTCGGGTTCGATCGTTACGCCTGCCTCCTATTGCGGCATCTGCGGCCTGCGCCCGACTTATGGCCTGGTCAGCCGGCATGGCGCGATGGCGT
This sequence comes from Bryobacteraceae bacterium, assembly GCA_036488895.1. Taxonomy (GTDB): domain Bacteria; phylum Acidobacteriota; class Terriglobia; order Bryobacterales; family Bryobacteraceae; genus Bog-105. The sequence goes on from DASXGT010000146.1 coordinate 40,172, forward strand.
TATCCTGGACGCTCGATAAAATCGGTGTGCTGGCGCGTTCGGCCGAGGATTGCGGATTGGTTTTGCAGGTAATCTCCGGCGGCGACAGCGAGGACGCGGCCTCAGCCGGTAAAAGTTATTATTACGGCCCGCAATATTACGGCGAGTTGAAAGAGATGAAAATCGGCTATTCGGAGATTGATTTTTCCGACTGGCCCGACCCCTCGCTCCGGCCGGTCTTTGCGGCGGCGCTCGCTACCATTAAATCCACCGGGGCGAAAATGGTGGACACGAAGCTGCCCGATTTTCCGTACGGACCCATTATTAGCTGCATCATTGATTCCGAAGCAGCGTCGATTTTCGAGCCGCTGATTCGAAGTAGTGATATTGGCTTGCTTGCCGATCAAGAACAGATAGAGGGACTCAAAGCGGCGCTCAATTATTCGGCGGTGGATTATCTGAAGGCTATGCGCGTCCGCAGCCAGATCCAAGCGGCTTTCGGCAATCTCTTTGCGAATGTCGATCTTTTGGTTGCGCCGACGCACTTGAGTCCACCGGATCGCGCGGACCGTCCGTTCGATGAGACTGAGCCGAAACGTCCGGACCAGAAGGGCGTGGCGGCGGACTTAGTGCGCGCCAGCAATCTCTGCGGGCTGCCCGCGCTTACCATTCCCTGCGGCTATGTGGACGGGCTGCCGGTTGGATTACAAATCGTGGGACGGCCCTTCCACGAAAACCGTGTTCTCGCCTTGGGCAAGGAGTTTCAACAGCGGACCGATTTTCATAAACAGCACCCGGTTGTTTCGGGTTGAACCGCCCTACTGGCCGGTTACTTTCACCACAAAATACGATACCTTCTCGCCTTTTCCTAAAACTACTTGGTGAGGAACGCCGGCAGGAACGTGAATCACGTAGCCAGGTCCGAAGGCGTGTTTTTCGCCGCCCGCTATCGACTTTGCGCGAATCTCGCCGGGCTTTTCGGTGTGCGCGTCCACTAACTTTCCACCGGTAATAATCGTTCCCTCGCCGTCCTGGAACACCAGAATGTCAGCCTCATGCTCATGCAGCTCCGCCGACCCGGTAGCTTCCCGGTACGCCAGCATCGTGTAGTGATTCCCGTAGTTCTTGAAGCTCTCCGACTTGAACGAAGGATGCGTTTCCGCGAGCTTCGCCTTGGTCGCCTGCAAGTCTTTCGGGGAATAGATATCGACCTGGCTCGAGGCGCCCAGCAAAACGGTTGCCGCGGCGAATCCCAACGTGATGTATTTCATGAATAATGCCTTTCTGTTTGTACTTGAAAAGGTTTGAAGCCGGTGGTGGGCCCTGTAGGATTTGAACCTACAACCAATGGATTATGAGTCCACTGCTCTAACCATTGAGCTAAGGGCCCGCATCGCAATCTTACCAATTGGGGTCTTCCGGACGAAACCTGTAGAGTAAGCGCGCCGTCTGTCCTCACATTGTTTGCCTTCAGGAGGGCGTGGTGTGTTTCGATTTAAACAGAAGGAATTTTTGTTTGCTGGTCGCGGTGGCAACGGCTTGCCGCGCTGCCCAAAGTTCCGATTCCAAAGAGAAAAAAGAAGCTCCCAAAACACCGCCGCCGCCCGTTTATACACCCGGCGGCGATGTGAAAGCACCGAAATTGACGCACTATGTTGAACCGGAATTCTCCCCCTCGTCTAAAGAAGCTTATGTGGAAGGCGTGGTGAAGATCTCCACGGTGGTCACGACGGACGGCTTACCCACGGAACTAGTAGTGGTTCACGGCCTGAATGCCGAAGAGGACCGCACCGCCCTGAAGGCCGCCGGGCAGTGGCGCTTTGATCCGGGAACCAAGAGCGGCAAGCCCGTCTATGTCAAAGTGACGCTGGAGATCGAGTTTCACCTTTTGTAGCTTCGCCAGGTAGTTTTTCGCGGACCAGTTCTTCAATATCGCCCATCTTTTCTCCGAGCAGATTCAGTTTCCGCGACAGGCTTTGAATCTCGCTCTCGGCGCGCCGGTTCACGTCAAAATCGAGCTCGCCGCGCAGCCTGTCTTTCGTATCCTGCCGGTTCTGGCTCATCATGATTACCGGAGCCTGTATGGCCGCGAGCATGGAGAGAAACAGATTCAGCAAGATGAATGGATATGGGTCCCAAGCCTGTTGGCGCAACAGAATATTGATTCCGCTGTAGACGATCAGCACAACCGCGAAAGAAATGATAAATTTCCACGAGCCGCCAAAGCGCGCAACTTCATCGGCGATGCGTTCGCCAAAGGTCGCTTCCTCTTCGATCACTTCGTTCGGATTGTGCATGGAGCGCAAGCGCACCAGTTGCTGAGCGGCGTGGAACTGGCGGCCCAGCACGGTCAACATATCCATCCCCGAATGCGGCTTGCGCTGTAGCAAGATCGTAATGTCATTGCGATCGACTTCGATACAGACGGTTTCTTCGAGGGCCATCGCCTCCGTCTGGTGCGGAGTTTGATCGAGCATCGAAGCAAAGCCGAAGAATTCACCACGCCCCGGCTCATCCACCACCACTTCCTGCTGCTCTTCATCCACGGTGGTAAGACGGACGAAACCTGAAACAAGAATGTAAGCCTGGCCTCCGGCATCGCCGATTTTATAGATCCGCTGGCGCATGGCGAAGGTTCGCACTTCCACTTGCGCCGCCAGGATAGCGGCTTCGTCATCGTCCAACAATGCAAATAGCGGGACGGTTTTCAATACTTCCGGATCACAGGGCATAGGTCACCTAACAAACGCCACGTTATAGTAGCGCAACGTTAGGATTTCATAAGTGACCCGCTGGAAACAAGCTCAGCGTAATCTTCTTCCACCGGCTGGTGCGCGGCCGGCGCCTGCTCCCAACGCACCCATTTCAAATCCATGACGAAGACCGCGTAGACTACCGGGACTAATAACAAGGTGATGGTCGTGGAGACAAGTAATCCCGCGACCTGGGCATAGCACAGCGGTTCCCACAACGGACCGCCATGCGCGGCTAGAGGAACAAACGCCATCACGGTTGCGGCTACGGTGATCAAAACCGGGCGCAAACGCAGAATGCCGGCATCAAGCAGAGCCTGCTGCAATGGCTCGCCTTCGGCATGTTTCTCTTCAATAAAATCAAACAGCACGATGATGTGACTGACGATTACACCGATCAAGCTGGCGATTCCGAGAAATGCCATAAATCCGAACGGCTGTCCCATAATGGCGAGCCCGGTTAACGCACCGCCGATACCAAAAGGAATGGCCGCGAATACGATGAGCGGCTTGACGGCGCTGCGGAACTGCACGACCAGCGCAAAGAAAATACTCAGAACCGAGATCAGCATCACCACGGCCAACTGGCCGAAGCCTTTCATCTGTTCTTTGTATTCGCCGGCGATCTCCAGATGGACTCCGGAAGGCAAGTGCGCTTGCAGGTCTTTGATTTGCGGCATGGCAGCCATGAGCAGTTCCGACGGCAACCGCCCGGACACCGGGAAGCTGGAAACCGTAATAGTGCGGAATTGCTGGTAGCGGGCGATTCGAGCGGGTTGCAAGCGATAGTCCAGATGCGCCACTTGGGAAAGTGGAATGCGGGTTGCGCCATCCGCTGAGTACACGTATAGGTTTGAAAGATCGCTTAAGTTGGCGCGCTCGTCCATGCGCAACCGCATCACGATGGGAATTGTATGATCCAGGTCATGCATAGAGCCAACGTTCAAGCCCTCCAGCGCGGCCGCGGCTGTGTTGCTCACGTCGCGCTCAGACAAACCCGCTAGCGAAGCTTTATCACTGTCCACCTCGATATGAGCCGCTAGCGCATCTTCGCCCCAGTCGTCGCGAACACGCGCAGCCAAACCCGTATTGTTCAAAATGCGTTTGAGCACAGCGGCCTGCTCGCGCAGATCTGTCAGATCGTTTCCAGATAGGCGAATGGCTACCGGCACGCCGATAGGAGCGCTCGTTTCCAAGCGGCGCACATCCACCGTCGCGCCGGAAATCTTTGCATTTAGCGCGGCTTGCCAGCGCGGAAGCAAAACGCCTGTATCTTCTTTGTCGGCTACCTGGGTCAAAATGTGCCCATAATTCGGCAATTGCGGCTCAGGGTTACTGGACAGCCAATAGCGCGGCCCGCCGCCGCCTACAAAGGATGTCAACGATTTCAATACCGGAGCGCCGCGATGATTTTCACGCCCATATTGGTCCGCTACATCCCGTATCACGGCCTCCGCTTGGGCGGTGGCTGCCGAAGTGGCGCTCACGGGCGCGTCCTGTGGAAGCCAGACGTCCACAAAAGAAAGGTACTGGCGCTCATAAGGGAAGAACTGCTGTTTCAAAGTTCCGGCGGCCGCGAACGAGAGGGCTAATAATACGCCCGCCCCTCCCAAAACACGCCAGCGATGCTCAATTGCCCAGCCTCCGAGACGGTAGTAAAACGCGCCGAAACCGCTCTTGCGGCGTTCCGCGAGCGATGGTTCCCGATGTTCTCTCAGCAGGTAATAACCGAGGAATGGGATAAAGGTCATGGAAACCAGGCGCGAGGCGATCAGCGCGCAGGTCATGACCACCGGCAGCGTAAATAAGAAGCGCCGGTTATCGCCTTTCAGCAGCAGGAACGGGAGATAAGAAACGATATTGGTCACGGTGGCGAAAAGAATGGCATGCGCCAATCGGGTGGGCCCTTGCCACGCGGCGAACAAACGCGGACGCCCCGCCGCCAGTTCGCGTTTAATGGCGTCTCCGGCCACCACCGGATCATCCACTAACAACCCAAGCGCAATAATCAAAGACGCGATAGAAATCTGCTGCAAATCAAGCCCGAGCAGCGCCATCATGCCGAACGTCATCGCCAGCGTAATCGGAATCGCCAACGCCATCACCAATGCGGGACGCCACTCCCAAAAGCCAATCCACGACACCAGGACCACTAAGGCAATCGCTTCCCAAAGACTGCCCATGAATAAATGAATGTTGTCGGCAACCTGCAAAGGTTGATCGGAAGTGCGATGGACAATGAGATCCGCCGGCAGCCGCGTGAGCAACGCATTCAATTCACGATCCACCTCTTTTGAAAAATGCCCGATCTGTTCCCCGCTGCGCATTTGAATATCGAGAGTGATGGCGCGCGCCCGCTGCCAATGTCCTTGTGCATCGCGCCACTGATGAAAGTTCATGAACTGAGCGGGGCTCTGGTAGCCGCGCTCCACATCCACCAGATCGGAAAGTCTGGCGGAAGGCGCCCCTCGTGTGGAAGAGGGAATCAGCACGTCGCCGATCTGCCGGGCGTCTTGAAAATCATCGCCGGAGACTAGCGTGACTGCGCGGGCGCCCGTGTCTACGCCTCCAGCCGTGGAGAGCGAAGAACGTGCAGTTAGCGCGTCGCGGACGGTGGCAGGGCTCAGTTGGACACCGCCCACCCGATCTTGCGAGTAAGTCAATTCCACCTGTTCGGGCATGAGTCCCGAGCGCGTAACCCGGCCCACCACGCCGAGTGTTTTTAGCGTCTTCTCTATTTGCTCCGTGAAGCGATCGAGCTCGCGATAGCTATACTTCGCACCCGCGACAGCACTTAATGCGGCGGGTAACTCCGCCGGCATGCGCACCACAATGGGCTGCCAGACGTCCGGTTGTAATTCAGGGGCGCGCAGGCGCTCTGAAACTATACGCGTCAAGGCCGCGCTGATTTCAGCGGGCGAGTGCGTGCTGACGGCGTCAAACCCGATAAAGCCCGGGCCTTGCAAGGCGTGTGGATCGGCCAGAAGTTTCTCTCCATTTAGCCAGTCCCCCAGCCGCCCCGTCAGCCGCGCCAGCGCCGTTGCTTCGAACGAACGGGCATGTGGAAAGAAAATGGCGATTCGGCCCGATTGCATGACTCGGCCCATTTCTTGCGCGCGCAAAGCCAAGTCGGCGTCATCTACGCGCGGGCTGGCCACCGTGAGCATCAACGTCGCTGTGTCGCCGAAGTCTTTGACCAGTTCGACTGGTTGAGCACCCGCGGGAAGTTGCAGGGCATCCAGCTTAAGCCGCAGATCATCCAGTTCTTTGGCCGTGTCGTCCACCGCTTCATCCAGCTTCGCGTATACGTAAGCAACGCCGTCACGCGTAATGGAGCGAATCTCAGTCACCTTGGTGTTTCTCGCCATGGCCTGCTCCACCGGTTTGGTCAGGAGTTGTTCTATGCGTTGAGCAGGGATGCCCGGCCAGCGGGCAATGGCTACCGTATCACGCACCGGAATTTCCGGATCTTTGCGTTGGGGCATGCTCAAATAACCGAAAAGCCCCCAGGCCAGTACGCCGAACAGCACGGCCCAAGCCACTTGGCGTTTTTCGACGAAGTATCGCGATGTATTGTGCTGATTGTCCAAGTTGTTCATGCTGGTTTTGTCCCCTTAACGAATCACGCGAATGGGATCGCCGGGCGTGATGCGCATGCCCGCGTCCTCAGCCACCAGGTCGCCCACCTGTAAGCCCGAGCGCACCGCGATCATGTCGCCCAGCGATGACCCCAACGTTACTTTTCGAATTTGCAGCGTGCCGTTGGCGATGACCAAGGCGGCAAAATCATCACTCCGGTCACTCAAGCGGCGCACCGCTCGCAGAGGAATAGCGAGCGCCTGCGTCTTTTCGGGAAGACTGCGCGTAACGGAAGCCACCATGCCGGCCTTCAAGAGCCCCTGGCCATTGGCCACCGCGGCAGTGGCGCGGAATAGCCGGTTTACCCGGTCAGCCTCGGGCGAAACTGCCAGAATTTGTCCATTGAAGCTTTGGCCCGGCAGCGCGTCGACCGTGACCCGAACTTTGGAACCCGGGGCAAATTGAGAAAGTGTAGTGTCGGTAATGCCGAACCCAAGTTTGATCGTCCGCAAATCCACCAGCGTATAAGCCACCGCGCCCGCTGCAACGGAAGAACCACGCTCAATGGCGCGTGAGACGACAACACCATCGAACGGAGCACGGATGGTGGTATCGCTCAACGGCACCTTGCTTTCTTCGTGCGAGGCAATAGCCGATTCGATCCGCGAGGAATAGCTGTTTACGCCGCGCCGCGCCGCATCGAGCCTCGCATCGGCGGCATCACGGCGGGCGCGTACGGCGTCCAAGTCGGCCCGTGTCAGGGCTTGCACGGCGAATAGGGCTTGCGCCCGCTCGAAATCCTGATTCGCTTGGGTGGCTGCGGCTTCCGCTTCATGCACGCTCGCTTCTGATGCCGCTTTGCCCGCCTGCACATCCGCCAACTGCGCTTCGGCAGCCTGAGTCCGAGCCTGATACTCCGTCACGCGCAACTGCGCCAGCACGGCTCCGGCTGGCACGCGATCGCCGGGCTCCAGGCCTCGCCCACCGGTTTGATACAGAGCGGTCACTACACCGGCTGTCCGAAACGCCAAATCCAATTGCGCTGCAGGCTCTGTGACGGCGGCGTAGCGCCGCTCTTCTGAAAACTCGTGCCAATCTACCTTGTAGGCACGCACCGAGAGAGGTTCGCGCGTCGACGCCGCCACCTCCTTCGTGCCGCATCCGCTGCTCCAGAAAAGCAGCGGCATCGCCGCCAATATCAACCATTGCCGATTCATTGTTCCGCTCCTATTGCTGCCTGAAAATTTGCCCACGCTACACCCACCGCCGCAGCCGCTCGCGCTTGCTGCTGTCCAGCGGATTCCCAATTGGTCTGCGCCACCAGTAGCTCCCGCTCCAGGGCGGATTGTTTGGCATGCCGTTCGCGAACCACCCGCAGATTTTCTTCCGCGCTCTTGGAGGCAAGCCGCGCCGCATCTAAATTCCGTTGCGCGCGATCCAGCTCACGCCAAGCGCGCCCTGCTTCCCACTGCACTTGCTGTTCGGTCTGCGCCACGGTGAGCCGCGCCTGCTCTTGCTTGTCGCGCAACCCGGCAGCTTCATGCCGTTTTCTGCCCCAATCCCAGGGCTCCCACGTCAGCGAGAATCCAGCCAACGCGATTTGATTCGGCAGCGCATTACTGGAATTGAGAAAGGACAGATAAGTAAATTGGAGATTGACGTCCGGAATGTACTCCAAACGCTTCGAACGCAGCGAGAGCCCGCTCTGGTCCAAGCGCAGCCGCGCTTCTTTCACTTCCGGCTTGGCTTCGAGCGCGCGCTTCCGCGCTTCTTCCAGCGTCATGAGATTGGCCCGCGGCGTAGTGCTGGTAAGAACAAACTGGGTGTCCAAGGGTTCACCTATTAGCAGGTTTAGCTGCTCACGGCCATTGCGGATATCCGTCTCTAACCCGGCCGCATCCGCTTTCGCTTGTGCCAGTCTCGCCTCTGATTCAGCCCGCTCCAGCGGCAGGCCCGTTCCCTTCTCCACTGCCTCGCGAGCCAGGCGCAGAGTTTCGGTTGCCGCGTCCACTTGGGCGTTGGCCGCGCGCCGCGCTTCTTCCAGCGCCACAATCTGGAAATACAAATTCCGGGTTTGCGAAACCTGATTCAGCCGAACGCTTTCCTCCTGCTGCCGGGCAATGTCCGTTTCGCGATTAGCCGACGCGACCGCCAGTCCCAGTCTTGGCTGCTGCGATAAAGGCAAGCTCACTTGCGTCAAGTCATAACCCGCGATTCGACGGGGAATGGTCACATCTGTATTCCTCGCGGGTATCGGTCCGGTTGAAGCAAAGGTGCCCAAGACCCCTTGATCGAAAGTCACCGAGGCGCGGTTCAAAAGAGGTCCCACTTGCGCAGAGGTGCTGAGCGATGGCCAGCGCCGTGTCCGGGCCACACTGGCGTCTTCCGCCTTCGCCTGCACTCCCACCTTTGCTTGTAAGACATCGCGGCTTTGGGTGGCTGCGCGCTCAGTTGCCTGCTCCACCGTAAGCGGAGCTTGGGCGGAACTGATTCCAACGAAGGACAGCATCAAAAGCAATATGGAAGACAGTTTGGACTTCAAAGACATTGTTGTATTTTGAATCTCTAACGTATCCGATGCCAGAGATACAAGTCAATATTCAAATACATTTATGTATTTTGATTCGTTTTCACTTATCATGAAAAGGTCATGACAGAAGCGCCGTTGACCCGAAAACGGCTTACCAGGGAAGAGAGCCGCGCGCAAACGCGGGATCGCCTGCTGGATGCCACCTATGAAATTGTGGTGCGCAACGGCATTGAAGAAGCCTCTATTGAGGACATTGCCGAGGCGGCGGGTTTTTCGCGGGGCGCGTTTTATTCGAATTTCGAAAGTAAAGAAGAGTTGCTTTGCGCGCTGCTGGAGCGTGAAAAGGAGGGATGGCAGCAGGAACTGCGCACCCTCATGGGCGAAGCCACCTCACCCGCGGAGATCATCCAAAAGGCACGGACTTATTATGTCGACTTAGGCGCCAATTCGCAGAGATGCACGTTCGCCTTGGCGGTGCGGCTCTACGCGCTGCGTCATCCATCTATCCAGCCGAAGATGAATGAGATGATGCGGCAGGACCAGGAGAAGGTGGTCCAACAGATTCAGGCGGTTTATTCGGCCGCCGGCGTCGAACCACCTTGCTCGCCGGATATCATCGCATTCGGACTTCTAGCAATTGCGCAGGGGCTGGCCTTAACGCAAGTTTCCGACCCTGACGCGATTTCCAAGGAATTGCTGCCCCATATTTTAGAGACGCTGTTTGACCGGATCAGCGGACTAGACGCTACTCAGCCGGGCGCGCTCGCGCCTTAGCCGACTCGATTGGCTAGCGTTCCGATAGGCGGAATTGTAATTCGGATCTCATCACCCGGCTCAAGCGTGAATGAATCAGGAGGCACAATCCCTGTGCCGGTTAGCAAGAACGAACCATAAGGGAAGCTGTTGCCGCGATACAAATAGTCGACCAGCACTTGCGGTTCGCGCTTTAAAGATTCAAGAGTAGTGGAACCGGAGAATTCGCTTTGGCCCGCGCGCTGAATATCCAGGCGGATCTCAGTGGCGCGCGGCAATGGCTCGGGGGTAACCAGAATGCAAGGCCCCAGCGCACAACTGCGGTCATAGACTTTGGCCTGCGGCAGATAGAGCGGGTTCTCGCCTTCGATATCGCGTGAACTCATGTCGTTGCCGATGGTATAGCCGATGATCTTGCCGGACGCGGAAATCACCAAGGTCAGTTCTGGCTCCGGAACGGACCAGGAGGCGTCCTCGCGAATAGCAACCTTGCCGGCCGGTCCGACTACGCGATGCCCAACTGCTTTGAAAAAAAGTTCCGGGCGGTCAGCCGAGTAAACGCGGTCGTAAAAATCGCCGCCACCGGCAGATTTGGATTCTTCCATACGGGCATCGCGGCTGCGGTAATACGTGACGCCCGCCGCCCAGACTTCCTGGTTTTCGATGGGGGCTAGGAGATCACCCGGCTTCGGTTCGGCGCCAGCATGCAAGTTGGCTAGAGAGTTTCGGAGGTATGAATGAAGATCATCGCGGGAGAGCAGCGAATCCCATGTCTCCGCTGCCCCGCGATAAAAGCGGGAATTTTCTTCAATCAGATATCCGGTGGACGTTCGATAGAGCTTCATCGCTCTCTAACATACCGCCCACCGGATGCGGCGCGAAAAACCGTTAATGATCGTGATGGTCGCGCCCGTCGCGGTGTTCTTCATGATGTTCTTCGCGGCGAACTTCATGATGTTCCGCGCGAGGGCCTTCCACACGCCGGTAGGGCGCAGCGTAAGGATGCACATAGGACCCGCGATTCCCCCAGGTGCGAACCCAAGGGCGGTTATCGATCAGGATGTTGTGCTCGCGCCACCCAAATCCAACGCCGCTGCCCCAACCCCAAGGCGCGAATGAGACGCCCAAAGAAATGCCGCCGCCAAAGCGAAATGCGCCACCCACAAAGGCGCCGCGCGGCCGTGCGAAGACCACTACCGGGTTGTAATAGGGAACATAATAATCGCCGGACAGGGGCAGAATTTCGATGTCTCCAGGCCCCGCGATCTGCACGCGCTCATATTGCGTGAATTGCGGGTCACGCAAATAGCCATATTGGTTGGCTTGTTGGCGCAGACGCTGCACCGCGTCCATCACGTCCGGGCGTTGCGCGAGAACGGCGTTACCGAGTTGCTGCGTCCATGACATGTATTGCGCCATTGTGTTCAATACTTGGGGGAATGGCAGCAGCGCCATGACGCTCACATCCCAAGGAAGATTGTCCTGCCGGATGGCTTGCGCTAGAGCTTCACCCTTTAGAAAAGAATGTTGATTGGCCCAACCGGCTGCCGCTGGAATCTGGTCCGGAAAAGTAGATGCAGTCAATACTTGTGCAAGCAAACCATCGGGGTATAGTGCGATGGAACCGACCATCTGGTCCAGTTGCTGCGGGGAAACCAGCGGCGGCTGTTGCTGGCCGTAGGCACCCTGCTGCGGAGGGTATTGTCCCTGCGGATATTGCCCCTGAGGAGGAGGATATTGTCCTTGCGGCGGATATTGCGCCTGCGGGTAACCCTGCGGGGCTTGTTGCTGTGGGTATTGCTGTTGTTGCGGCGGATACTGTTGTTGTGGATACTGCGGCGGCGGATACTGCGGCTGCTGTTGATCCGGCGGATTCTGTTGGCCTAGAGCAAGCGCTCCGGCTCCGCCCGCAACAAGCGCAATTCGCAGCCAATTCAAAAGAAACGGTTTAGTACGCATGATTCCCACTCTCCCTATCGGCGTGCCGCCTTCCATCTATTAGGAACGCCTGCCTTATAGACGAGGCAAGAACCATGAAAGATACGACCCGGCGTACCCATAAGAATTAATTCTCATTTAGGAGCGTTAACCCCTATAGGCTAGTACCCAATCGTGGCTTTTCTAATTTTTAGAATGAACGATTCCTCGATTTCGATCAACTAGCTATGAAATGGCCTTTGGCGTAACATAAATAAATCTTGAGGAAATCTTGACGAAACGCATTCTGGCAGTGGCCGGCGCAGCAGTATTGTCGGCGGGCGTTTGGGCGGGCGCCGCAAGCAGCATACCGCAACCGAATTCGGGCGTTGTCCTGGACGCAATGCCCCTGGATGTCGAACGAGGAACGGCGGGACTTTCACGCTGGTTGGCGGCCATACGCACGCGCGCCAGCCTGCTGATGATCGTCGCTCACCCGGACGACGAGGATGGCGGCATGCTGGCGGAAGAAACGCGCGGGCGCGGGGTGCGGACCGCGCAGATGACGCTCAATCGCGGCGAAGGCGGCCAAAATGCCATGTCCATGGACATGGACGACGACATGGGTTTGTTGCGCACGCAGGAATTGCTGCAAGCCGGGCGCTTTTACGGCGTCGATCAATATTGGGGCAGCGTTGTCGATTATGGGTTTTCGAAGACCCGCGAGGAAGCACTCGCTAAATGGGGTTATGATCGCGTGCTCTCCGACGTGGTGCGCGTGGTGCGCATGACTCGTCCGTTGGTTCTTACATCCGTCTTCATCGGTGCGCCTACGGATGGCCACGGCAACCACCAGGTATCCGGCCAGATGACGCAAGAAGCGTTTCTCGCGGCGGGCGACCCGAAGCGCTTTCCAGAACAGTTCAAAGAGGGCTTACGGCCGTGGCAGCCATTAAAGGTGTACGCGCGCGTGCCCAATTTCGCGCGTACCAAAAATAAAACCATCTATGACTACGCCACCAGTCAATATGTGCCGCTGCGTTTTCACGATTACGTGAATAATACCTGGATGACGGAACAGCCAGCCGCAAATGTGGAAGTGCAGGAAGGCGTTGGCGACCCGACCATGGGCTTAACCTTCCTGCAGATTGCACGCACCGGCTGGGGTTTTCAAAAAAGCCAGTATGGCGGCAACCTGACGCCGCAGCCGACACCGTTTAGCGTGTCTTATCATCGCTACGGCTCACACGTTCATACAACGGATAAAGAGGGTACGTTCTACGACGGGATCGACACCTCGCTGCTGGGAATTGCGACGCTGGCCGCGGGCGATACGGCCTTCCTGAAAAGCGGCCTGACGCAAATAGCCAAGTTTGCTGATGATGCCAACGACAATTACAAGCCACGCAAGCCCGGCGCCATCGCACCCGCTTTGGCGGAAGGACTAAAGGCCACTCGCGCGCTGCTGCGGCAAGTGGACAGCAGTTCTTTAGCCGAGCCGGGCAAGAGCGATGTTGTCTTTGAACTACAGCGCAAGGAAGAGCAGTTTCAAAAGGCGCTCGCGTTGGCTTTGGAAGTTTCATTCAACGCGTCGGTCACTCCGGAAAAAGCGGCCGACGGCCGCTTTGGCGGCGGCTCGCAGGCTCCGACATTCACTATCGCGATTCCTGGCCAATCCTTTACGGTGGAAGCATTCGTAACCAACTCGGGCAGCGAGAACGTGAGCGTCGAAAGCGTCAATGTAGCGCCTTCGGATGGAAAACAGTGGACAGTCCGTCCAGAAAAGAACCCTGACCCGGCTCTTGCGGGGGGTAAGCAGGCGAGACTCAAATTCGCGGTAACCGCGCCGGCCGATGCGATGCCGACTAAAGCGTATTTTTCACGGCCAAATACTGAACAGCCTTATTACGATATCAATGACCCGCGCTATCGCAACCTTTCCTTGGCGCCTTATCCGCTGGCGGCGAATTTAGTAGTCAACTACCACGGCGCCGATTTTACGATTCGCAAGGCGGTGCAGACCAATCAACGCGTGGAAGGCATCGGGCTAACTGAAAATCCATTGCTGATGGGGCCGGCAATTTCGGTTTCGGTTTCTCCATCGGCCGGCGCAGTTCCCGTCAGCGCTAAAGAGTTCACTTTTTCCTGCACGCTGCACAGCAACGTCAAAGGACCCGCCGCCGGGTCCGTGCGCTTGCATTTGCCGGACGGCTGGACATCCTCGCCCGCTGAAGCGCATTTCCAATTTACCCACGATGACGCCAGTGAAACGCTGACGTTTCAGGTGACACCGCGCTCCGTGGAGGCCCGGAAATACGAGATACAGGCGGTAGCCGAATATCAGGGTAAAACCTATAACGAGGGATACCGCATGGTAGGTTATCCGGGGATTCGGCCGTATCCTTCCTACCGCGCGTCTACTTATGAGGCCGTGGGAGTGGATGTGAAGACCGCGCCTAACCTGCGCGTCGGCTTCCTGCCTGGCACCGGCGATGACGTTCCACGGGCGTTGGAGGATTTGGGAACGCATCTGCAAATACTTTCCGGCAGCGATATTGAATCCGGAGATCTCAGGTCGTTCAACGCCATCGTGCTGGGCGTTCGCGCTTATGCAGTGCGGCCGGACCTGCGCGCATCCAACTATCGCCTGCTCGATTATGTGAAAAATGGCGGCGTGTTGATTGTTCAATATAATTTGCAGAACTTCGACCGCAATTACGGACCTTATCCATTCAAGCTCGGCAATGACCCGCAAAAAGTAGTGGACGAAGACTCGAAAGTCGTGTTGTTAGACCCCGCGAATGCCGCTTTCGCTTGGCCGAATAAGATCGACTTGAATGATTTCAAAGGATGGAGCGAAGAGCGCGGGCATGGATTCATGGAGTCGTGGGACCCGCAGTATAAAGCGCTAGTGGAAACGCATGATCCAGGGCAGGACTCGCAATCGGGCGGCTTGCTAGTGGCGCACTATGGGAAAGGCGTCTATGTCTACGATGCGTTCGCGCTGTACCGCCAATTGCCTTCCGGTGTGCCGGGCGCTTACCGCTTGCTCGCCAACTTAGTCAGCCTGGGGAAGAACCCTGAGTGGAAGTGATAACTTTTTCAACCATTGAACCGTATTATTAGGCAGAGGTGTTATGCGCAGTCGTCTCAGTTTTTCGGGTTTGGTCGGCTTTTTGGCCGCTGCCACATTGATTGTTTCCGGTCAGGCATCCGCGGCTCAACCGTTCCCTGATCCCGCTATAGACGTCCCCGCCAGCGCTGATACCGGGAAGCAAACAGCGGTTCTAGCCGGTGGTTGTTTTTGGGGAATTGAAGGTTTGTTCGAACGCGTCAAAGGCGTGAAAGACGCGGTTTCCGGATTCGCGGGCGGCGAAAAAAACACCGCGCACTACGAAATGGTGAGCGAAGGCAACACCGGACACGCGGAATCGGTGAAGGTGACGTTTGACCCTAAGCAGGTCACATACGGACAACTGCTGAAGATATTTTTCTCAGTCGGGCATGACCCTACGGAGTTGAATCGCCAGGGTCCTGATACGGGGACGCAATATCGTTCAGCAATTTTCTATCAGGATGAAGATCAGAAGAAGGTGGCGGAAGCCTACATACGGCAACTCAATGAAGCTCACGTTTTTTCGAAAAAGATCGTGACGCAGGTGGTGCCGCTGAAAGGCTTCTATGACGCCGAAGCTTATCACCAGCATTTTTTGGTCAACAATCCGACCTACCCCTACATCGTTTACAACGATCTTCCGAAGATTGCGGCACTCAAGAAGCAATACCCGCAGATGTGCAAGCGATAAGTTTACTATTTAGGTTTGGGAGCGTCTTTAGCCGCGTTGGCAGCACTTGTGCCTTTCGCCGGCGCGGCGGCGTTGCCTTCGGGCGTTACTACTTGCAGAGTGCGCACCGGTGTCGCGGAAGGGTCATACTGGCTTAGATTTCGCTGGTCGCTGGTTAATGTTTTCCAGCGGGCCTGGATGTGATAATCCTTCGTGAAACTTAGGTCTTCGAACGTGTAGCGCCCGTCTTTCTTGGTGAAAAAGGTGCGTTTCTCGTTGGTTTTGACGTCGGTCAGGTTGACCAAAGCGCCTTCCAGCGGCGCGCCTGAATCATCCACCACATGGCCGGAAACAGTCCGCGTTGTCGGAGGTTTACCCTTCTTTTGGGTCGGTGAGCGGTGGTTGTCCAGAAACACGTCAGGCTTGTGATCGGGATCAGGATCGGCCTTCTGCTGGGCGTTCGCCAACAGCGAAAAGCTTGCCGCAATGCCAACCACTAAAAACAACTGCTTGATGAACTTCATACCGTTAGACAAAATGCCGGAGGACTCCTCGTATCGTATCAATTTTGAATGCGCTACGATGCGTGATCATGGCCTTCCATCATGCCCGAGTGCTCGCATTTGAAAGCCGGCGCGCGAAAGAAATGGGTGAACTGATCCGCATTAACGGGGGCGAACCCTTTCTGGCGCCCGCGCTGGTGGAGGTTCCGCTGGAACATAATCAGGAAGCCTTTACCTTTGCGGATCGTCTATATAGCGGCAACTTCGACATGATGATTTTTTTGACGGGCGTAGGCGCCAGATTGTTGCAACGCATTTTGGCCACGCGCGAACCGGAAACGCGATTTACGGAGGCGCTTCGCGGGCTGACCGTGGTGGCTCGCGGACCTAAGCCGATAGCGGTGCTGCGCGAGTGGCAGGTGCCCGTGCAGGTGACGGTTCCCGAGCCGAACACCTGGCGCGATCTGCTAGCCGCCATTGCGGACCGGCCTGAAAAATCGGTGGCCGTACAGGAATATGGGCGTAGCAATTCCGAATTGTTAGAGGGGTTAGCCGCGCAAGGCCGCACGGCGCTGCGGGTCCCGGTGTATCAGTGGACTCTGCCGCCCGATACCGCGCCGTTGGCGCAAGCCTTGCAAGATCTGTTGGCGGGTCAATTCCAAGCGGCCATTTTTACTACCGGTGTGCAGATTGAACACTTCCTTGCATTTGCAGCGGAGCAAGGAAAAGCCGCGGAGGCCGTAGCGGCTTTGAAGCAGATTTTTATCGCCTCTATCGGACCAACGTGCACTGAATCCTTGCAAGCTTCCGGGCTTGCGCCGGCGTTGGAGCCAAGTCATCCCAAGATGGGCATTCTGGTGCGTGAGGCCGCGCTTAAATTCGCGGAACGGGTTCAATGATGAAACGCTGGTTGTTCGTTCTGACGCTTTGCGTTGCCTTGCAAGGCGAGACCATTACCGTCGATCCCTCCACAGCGGCGGCGCATCCATTTCCGCACTTCTGGGAGCAAATGTTCGGTTCCGGGCGGGCCGTGTTGAGCTTGCGCGAGAGCTACCGGAACGATTTGCGATCGGTGCGCGATATCACTGGGTTTACTTACATTCGTTTTCATGCCATTTTCCACGATGAGATTGGCGTTTACGACGAAGATGCGCAGGGCAAACCAATCTACAACTTTTCGTATGTCGATCAGATTTATGATGGGCTGCTGGCCAACCACGTCAAGCCATTTATCGAATTGAGTTTTATGCCGCGCAAGCTGGCGCTCAACTTGGCGCCGCATGCGTTTTGGTACAAACCATTTCCATCCCCGCCGAAGGACCCGGCGAAATGGGCCGCGTTGATTGAAGCGTTCACCAATCATTTGGTGGCGCGCTATGGAAAAGACGAAGTAGAAACGTGGTACTTCGAAGTGTGGAACGAGCCCAATATCGATTTCTGGAACGGCAAGCCGCAGCAAGCCACTTACTTTGACTTGTATGACGCAACCGCTCTGGCCGTTAAGAAAGTGGATAGCAAGCTCCGAATAGGCGGCCCAGCTACGGCGCAAGCGGCGTGGGTAGCTGATTTTATCGCGCATTGCAAAGAGAAGCATGTGCCGTTCGACTTCGTTTCAACGCACGTCTACGGCAACGATGCATCGAGAGATGTTTTCGGCAACAACACGCCCATTCCGCGCCGCGACATGGTGGCGCGGGCGGAAAAAAAAGTCTATGACCAGGTACAAGCTTCGGCCGCGCCTGGAACGCCCATCATCTGGTCGGAATACAACGCCACTTACATGAACCAGCAGGAAGTGACGGACAGTGCGTTTATGGGGCCATGGCTGGCGAACCATATTCGCGAATCCGACGGGCTGGTTACGATGACGTCGTATTGGTGCTTGTCCGATGTGTTCGAAGAGCAGGGTGTGGTGAAGACTCCGTTTTACGGCGGCTATGGATTGATTGCGGAACGCGGTATTCCTAAAGCGGCCTTTCGCGCTTTTGAGCTATTGCACAAACTGGGAGATAGCCGCTTGGCAGTAGATTCAGAGAATGCGCTAGTCACGAAACGCGCGGACGGCCATCTGGTAATTGCGCTTTGGAACTACGCGGAACCGGGTGAAAGCGGAACGCCCCAGACATTCACGCTGAACATCAAGGGAGCGAAGAAATACCGCATGCAAATGGTGGCGCCGGGGAACGGCTCTTCGCTCGAAGCTTGGAAAAAGATGGGGAGCCCGGCGTTACCGACGCTTGAACAGGTCAAGGCGCTGGTAGATGCTTCGGCCCTGCAGCCGGCGAAAACAGAGCCGATCAATCATTCGATTGTGCTTGCGCCGCAAGCTCTGGCAGTGCTTGAAGTGACTCGCTGAGCACCAACTGCCCGCGCAGCCGGACCACTTCGCCAATCACAAAAACGGCGGGGCTGCTGACCTGACTCTTGCCGGCCGCAACAGCGCCCAGAGTGCTTTCTACAACGCGTTCATCAGGCAAAGTACCACGCTGAATGAAGGCTACCGGCTCATCCAATTTGCGTCCGGCGTTCAACAGCGATTGCGCAATGAAAGCGCGGTTCTTCACGCCCATCAAGACAACTATCGTATCTACCAGCGCGTATTTCGCCCACTCTTGCATGCGGCCTTCCTGACAGTGCGCCGTCACTACCGTAAAACTTTGTGACACGCCGCGATGAGTGAGCGGAATACCGGCCAAGCCGGGAACCGCCATCGCCGAACTGACGCCCGGCACTAGCTCCACTGGGATGCCGTGCTGCAGCGCCCGCGCCCATTCTTCCGCGCCGCGGCCAAATACCAGCGGGTCTCCGCCCTTCAAGCGGCCGACGGTTTTGCCGTTTTGCGCGTGCCGCAGAATGAGGTCAAAAATCGAGCTCTGTATCTGTTCTTGCTCGCCTTCGTGCTTGCCCACGTAAAACAGTTCCGCATCGGGCCGCGCGAGACGCAGTACTTCCGTGCTCACCAGACGGTCATACAGAATAACGTCGCACTCGCGCAGCACTCGCGCGGCTTTTATAGTGAGTAGTTCCGGATCGCCCGGCCCCGCGCCGATTAAATACAGCTTGCTCACCGCCGCAATACCGCGCTCACTGTTTCGAACCGATAGCCTTGGTCGCGCAGCCGAGGGACAATTTGTTTCACCGCTGCAAGAGTGTCGCTAATATCGGGCCGGGCTTGCACGCCCCGTCCATCATGCAGGCAAATGATGCCGCCCGGGGAAGAGCGCCCCAGCACGTGCGCAGTGATCTGTTGCGCGGGCCAGCGCCAGTCGAAGCCGATCACGGTCCACATCACTCCGAGTAGCGAAAGCTTGTACTGCACGTCGCGCATGCCAATCCAGCGGAAGCCGTAAGGGGCGCGCAACAACATGGGTGCTACGCCGGTTTCGAACTCAATGATCTTCTGAGCCTCAGTGAATTCACGGTCGATAAACTCGCGGGATTTGAAAGGCAGCCTGGGATGCGAATAGGTGTGGTTGCCGATCTCATTGCCAGACGCAGCTACGCGACCGGCAACATGAGGAAGGCGTTGGACATTTATGCCGCATTGAAAGAAGGTCGCCTTGATGCCTTCCTCCGCAAGATAATCCAGCAGATACAGCGTGCCTTCGCTCGGTCCGTCGTCAAAGGTCAGCGCAATAGACTTCCTGCGCCCAGGCCCGCAATTGACCGATGGTCCGAACAACTGCGATGTCCTGGAGACACTGCCATAGGCGGCCGCTGCTGAAATACCGCCGATCAAGGTCCCAGCGGCTAGGCCGGTCAGTCTTGAAACGCTCATTCGTCCTCAGCCTAACATCTTCGTTACCGATTTTGTTGGTCATCCGGGTTTTCGCGCGATCCAATGTTCCAAATAACGGTGGCCTTTTGCGTAGCCGGCGAGACACAATAAAGCAAGGGTGGGAAACCGTGGCGCATCGGGGCTGCTTCGGAATGCCGTTATACCCTGATAACTATTTGGCGCGCAGCCGCGAAGAGGTAAATGAGATGCAAAAACTCAAGTTGAAGCATTTGCTCGCCATCCGCTGGTTCCACTGGATCAACTTTCCGCTCTTATTCGCGATGATTTGGAGCGGCTTGTTGATCTATTGGGCCTATCCGATTTATAGCCTGGGGCCTATTCCGATTGTGCCGAAATGGGTTTTCACGTTCCTGGATGTGCCGCAACGGCTGGGCGAAGGCATGGCGCTGCATTTCTTCTTCATGTGGCTATTCCTCATCAACGGCTTGCTGTACGTGGGCTACACACTGATTTCGGGCGAGTGGCGGCTGCTGGTCCCGCGGTCGCTATCCGCGTTCCGCGACGCTTGGGACGTGGTTTTACATGATCTTCACCTGAAGAAGACCGCGCCTCCGCAGGACAAGTACAACGCCGCCCAGCAGATTACGTATACGGCGATCATCGTGATGGGCGCTGGATCGATTTTGACTGGGTTAGCCATCTACAAACCGGTGCAACTGTCGTGGCTTGCCGCTTTGTTCGGCGGCTATGCCGGGGCTCGCTTCGTTCATTTCGGACTGACGGTGGGTTATGTTTTGTTCTTTGTGGTGCATGTGGGCCAGGTGATTCTGGCGGGCTGGAATAATTTTCGCAGCATGGTGATCGGGTATGAGCTGGTGAAAGAAAATGACTAATCGGCGTCCCGAGATCGTTTTGCCCGAAGCAGAGCTGCAACGCTTGTTAAGCGCGAAGACGCGCCGTGGTTTTCTGATCGGCGGATTGGCGGCGCTGGGGGCAGCCGGCGGCTATGAGTTTGTAACGTCAGCTGCTAAGGACAGACATACGCCGTGGCCGCAGCGCAATGTGCTCGATTTCAACGCCAAGCTGGCGCATGCCTACTTGAGCGACGACCATTTGATGCCGACTTTTCCGCTTAGCGCGGTGGGAAATCTCAAACCGAATGGTGCTTACGGACTCGACGACGATGTCAGCGAGTCAGACAAAAACTTGCGTCTGGACGCGGGCGCGGGACAAACCGTGGGGCTGCATCTTTCCGATGTACAAGCGCTGCCCAAGGTGGAGATGGTCACCAACTTCTGCTGCATTGAAGGTTGGAACAACGTGGCGCATTGGGGCGGCGCGCGTTTTTCCGATTTCACCCGGAAGTATTTTCCGCCGGGGCGGGCGTTGCCCCAATATGTATACATGTCTACACCGGATGAAGAATATTTTGTCGGTCTTGACATGAAGAGCGCCCTGCATCCGCAGACGCTGCTGGCGTATGAGCAGAACGGCAAGCCGTTGCTGCCGGAACATGGCGCGCCGCTTCGCCTGGTGATTCCAGTGAAATATGGCATCAAGAACATCAAACGGATCGGATTGATTCGCTACACGGACAAGAAGCCGGAAGATTATTGGGCCAACTTCGGATACGATTGGTTTGCAGGTCTTTAAATTTGTCTGAAGCCAAGTTCTATTGCGGCACTTCCGGTTTTGCGTATCCCAGTTGGAAGCCCAATTTCTATCCGGAGAAATTAGCCAGCGCCAAGTTCCTGAATTTCTACGCAACCCGGCTGAACGCCGTGGAGATCAATTACACGTACCGGCGGATTGCGGCGGCCTCAACGTTTGAGAAATGGATTGCGGCCACGCCCCCTGAGTTTCTCTTCCTGCCCAAAGCGCACATGAAAATTACGCATACGCTCAAGCTGGCGGATGACCCGGAAACGGAAGCGTTCACGCGCTATTTCCTGGAATCTCTAGAGCCTCTGCGAGCGGCCGGCAAGTTGGGACCGATTCTGTTTCAACTGCCGCCGTCATTTAAAGCCGATTATGAGCGACTGGCGAGTTTCCTGCGGCTACTGCCAAAAGGCATTGAGACGGCGTTCGAATTTCGCAATGCGACGTGGTTCGACGAGCGCATCTACACTTTGCTGCGCGAGACCAATACCGGTTTGTGCCTGGCCGAGAACGAGAATTTGGAAACTCCGCCGGTATTGACGGCCGACTTCGTTTATCTGCGGCTGCGTAAGCCGGACTACTTAGAATCGGAACTCGCCGTTGTGGACCAGCGCATCCGGCAATATCTGGCTAATCAGTACCGCACGTTCGCGATCTTCAAGCACGAAGACACGCCAGCCGGCGCGCTGAATGCGGAGAAGCTGCTCAAAACGTAAAATCTGATAATGAAGCATGGCCAGCCAAACGGAGACTAGGATTCCCTGGTATATCTGGTGCGCGACTTTGGCGGTGACATCGGTGACCATTGGCGCGCACTGGGACATTTCGTGGCATAAATCCATCGGCCGCGACACCTTCTGGACACCGGCGCACATGGCCATTTATTTGTGCGGCGTGTTGGCCGGAATCGCGTTCGGCTATTTAATCTTGTACACCACGTTTGTCAGAACCGCTAAGCTGGCTGACGCTTCCGTACACGTTTTCGGTTTTCGCGCACCCTTGGGCGCATTCATCGCATCCTGGGGCGGCGTTGCGATGCTTACGTCCGCGCCGTTCGATAATTGGTGGCACGATGCGTATGGATTGGACGTAAAAATCGTCAGCCCGCCGCACGTGCTGCTGTTCCTGGGCGTTTACGGCGTGGCTTTCGGGACGCTGGTATTGATCGCCGGCCATATGAACCGTGCCGGCGGCAAAGATAAAGAAGCGCTGCGGCGGCTGTTCCTATATGTTTGCGGCATCATGCTGACCATGACGATGGTCATTCTGATGGAATACACGGAGCGTTCGGCGCTGCACGGTTCGCTGGTGTATATCTTGATGGCGGCTTTACCGCCGATTATCATGACCTTCGGGTCTCGCGCGACCGGATACCGGTTTGCGGCTACGTTCATCGCCGCTTTCTACATGCTGTTCAACATCGGCCTGATCCTGCTGCTGCCGTTGTTTGCGGCGGAGCCGAAGCTGGGGCCGGTCTACCAGCAAGTGACACACTTTGTCCCGCCGCAGTTTCCGATGCTGCTGATTGTGCCGGCCTTCGTGCTGGATCTGCTTTGGCAGCGGACGAAAGATTGGACGGCCTGGAGAACGGCGGTGGTGAGTGCTGTATTGTACGTCGCGGCGTTTTTGGCGGTGCAGTGGCCGTTTGCGAATTTCCTGATGTCTCCAGCCTCGCGGAATCGCTTTTTCGGCACGATGTACTTCTATTACGCGATGCCTCCGTCTTCGTTGCAGGTGCGTGGTTTGTTCTATCCTTTCCAGGGCGCGGCTTCGTTTTGGGAAGGCATTCTGTTCGCCATCGTTTTTGGCACGCTGGCGGTTCGCTGGGGCATCTCGCGCGGAATGTTTTTAGGCCGCATTAAGCGCTAGATGACAAAGCGACTGCTACTGCTGGTGTTGTTGAGCATGGCCGCTCAGGCGCATGTCGGGAATCCGGATATCTATTTTGAGGGCAATGCGGGGCCTTACCGGCTGTTTGTAGCGGTGCGTCCCCCCACGGTCATTCCCGGAATTGCGGAGATTGAAGTGCGCTCCCGGACGGCCGATGTGCGGGAACTTCGCGTGGTGCCGCTGCCCTTGAGCGGCGCTGGTGTCCGGTTCGCTCCGGTGGCGGATAAGCTTGCGGTCTCACCACAAGATCCGCAGTTCTTTACGGGCTCGGTTTGGCTAATGGCGCATGGCTCCTGGCAGATTCGCATCAGCGCGGATGGGAAACAAGGAACGGGAACGCTGGCGGTTCCGCTTCCTTCCATTGCGCATGCGGTAAAGAAGATGGATCTTGGACTGGGCGCGCTGCTGGGCGGATTGGGTCTGTTTCTGGTTCTTGGCCTGGTGGCTATGACGAGATCCGGAATCCGCGAAGCGAGGCTGGAACCGGGAGCGGAGGCCAGCGCTAACGACAAACGGCGGGCAGCTATCGGCACAGTAATTGCCGTAGTTGTAGTGGCTGCCGTGGTTTGGGGCGGTCATGCGTGGTGGAGCAGCGAAGCCGCCACGTTTGACGCGCGCGTCTATAAGCCGCTCTTGATGAGCGCGACTCTCGATTCAGGCGGCATACTGGCCTTGAAAATGAAAGAGCCGGGCTGGATGGGCGCACCGCGCCCCGGCAAATTCACGCGCATTTTGTTTGTCCGCAAAATGGATGACCTGGTTCCCGACCACAACCACCTGATGCATCTTTACGCGCTGCGAGAGCCGGGATTGGATGTGGTGTATCATTTGCATCCGGACCAGGTGGAGACGGGCTTGTTCCGGCTGGCGCTGCCGAACATGCCGGCGGGCACTTACAAGCTTTACGGCGATATTGTGCATGCGAACGGTTTCGCCGAAACTATGGTGACATCAGTGGAATTACCGGCGATTGCGGGCCGCCCGCTCACCGGCGACGACGCCACTGGGTCTGCAAAGCCCTGGACAGACGCAGCCAAGTCCAGCACCTTTCCCTTGCCCGATGGGTATCGCATGGAATGGCTGCAAGGGAATTCCATTCCCCATGCTAAAGAAGCAAGCCTGTTTCGGTTCCAGTTGTTGGCCCCGGACGGCAGTGCGCCAAAAGACATGGCGTTCTACATGGGCATGCTAGGACACGCGGCGTTTGTGAAAACAGACGGGACGGCGTTCGCGCACATCCACCCGGACGGTTCGGCATCCATGGCGGCGGTGATGATGACGGGCAATCCAATGGATATGCCTGAGATGGACAAGGCTGGATTACCAAACGAAGTCAATTTCCCGTATGGGTTTCCGTCGCCTGGGCATTACCGGATCATCGTCCAAATGAAGCATGGCGAGACGGTGGAAACCGGGATTTTCGACGCGGACGTAACGTAGAGGGCGAAATTACGAAACGAACTACCATTGGGTTCGATTTTTCAAATCCTGGCGCAGAGGAGCGGGAAGAGTTGGCGACCGGGGCTTGGCTGCTGCGCGGTTTCGCACACGACGAAGCGCCGGACATGATGCAAGCAATAGACTTAGTTGCCTCGGCGGCTCCATTTCGACACATGGTGACGCGCGGTGGCTTCACGATGTCGGTGGCCATGACCAACTGCGGAAAGGCAGGATGGATTACAGACCGGCGCGGCTACCGTTATGATTCCGTTGACCCGGATACAGATAGAATCTGGCCCGCTATGCCGGAGCTTTTTTCCAGTGTTGCCACGCGTGCGGCGGAAGCGGGTGGTTTTTCGAAATTCGAACCCGATGCATGCCTGATCAACCGTTACGAACCGGGCGCGCGGATGTCGTTGCATCAGGATAGGAACGAGCGGGATTTCGGGCAGCCAATTGTTTCCGTTTCGTTAGGACTGCCGGCGGTCTTTCTGTTTGGCGGGAATGAACGCAGCGATAGGCCCAAGAAAGTGTACTTGGAAAGCGGCGATGTGGTGGTTTGGTGCGGCCCGGCGCGGTTGGCTTTTCACGGAGTCGCGCCGCTGGCGGACGGCGAACATCCACTAACCGGGAGAGCCCGGTTCAATTTGACGTTTCGACGGGCGCTTTGAACTGATGTTCGGTATCCGCTGGAGGGCTATCTAAAGTTCCCAGTACGAGAGGGATTTGCGAGTGGTGAGGCAATTCTGTATAACAGACTGACATGAGCTCGTTTTGTCCACAGTGTGGAGCGGCGGTGGTTGAGGGGGCGAAATTTTGCGCGCAATGTGGATACACACTGGCCCCGGCGGTAGCGACGCCTCGGCCAGTAGTACCGCCGCCTCCGCCTGGGCGCAACACGATGAAGATTGCGCTTTGGGTGGTGGGAATTTTGATCCTGGTGCTAATCGGCGGGATTGGGAGCTGCGTGTATGTGGTGGGGCGCGGGGTTCACCGTAAATTCGAACAGGCCAAACAAGCGATTGAAGAGGCCAGACCGGCGGGCGGGGGTGGACTGGCGCGGGCGGCTAATCTCGATCCCTGTTCGTTAGTCACTCAAGAGGAACTGACTGAGATCTACAGGCGCCCGTTTGCAGCGCCAGTGAAGGACGGAACGAGTTGCCGCTTCGGGGGCGTGAGAATAACGGTGATGCCGGATTTCTTCCTTTTTCTGCGAGCCACACAGCAGTATGAAGCACATCCGCACATCCTTTATGAAGCACGCAGCTTCTACGCGGATGGGACGCTGTTTCTTTCGTATCACTCGCTGTTTGTGAAGATACAGCCACTGCGGGGCAGAACCGACGCGGAAGCGATCGCAAAGCTGGTTCTAGCGCGGCTTTGAGGTGACGCTGACAACACGGTCTGGCATGGGTGCTTCGCGGCCTAGGTAGTGGAGCAAAGTGGAGGCGAAGTTGAGACTGTCGTAGGGCTGTTCGATGCGTTCGGCGGGAATGCCGGGACCGGCCATCATCCAGACCGAATGGGTGGAGATGTGCAAAAAGCCGCCGTGGTTGCCTCCTGGATTGGGGAAGCGCGTGTTGAAGTTCCAATGGTCCGCGGCGAATAAATGCATATCGGCTTGCACGAGCTCACGGCGGCGGCGCTCATAACGGAGCAGCACGGGACTCATGCCGGCCGGACCGGGCACATCGCCGGATATGGGAGAAAGCTCTTCAATGACGCCGATGACACCGTTCGAATAGCGGCAGGCGTAGATAGCTTCGAACCACTCGCGTTCGGTATGTGGAGCGGAGAGCCAGGCTTGCCGGGTGACGCCGGCGGGAACATGCAAATCCGGATCTTCGAAAAGCTGCAGGGGAAGGCCGGGTATCCACGATTGCGGCTTCCACGTAACTTTTCCGTCGGCATCCTGGGCTAACTGTTGCACTGGCGCAACGGTGATGCGGCCTTCCGTATCCGTGGAAATGACAAGTTGGCTCGCGGCACTGCGATAGAGCCAGTAAGCGTGGCCGGGGAGCCGCATGGCGGCGAAATCTATAGGGAGCGGCGAAAGCTCTTTCTGCGGAACGTTGCGGGCGCGCTGGCGCAGAAACAACGCCGGGTAATCAACAAAGCGGAACGAACGTTCCATGTCCAAGTTTCCGCTCGCATCCAGGATCAGCCCGGCGGGCGAAGGGCCGACCACATAATGTTGGAGATCCGCCACGGAGTTGCTGTCACCGAGGCTCATGGGCGGAATCAGATCTTCCACCCTCTGCTTGAGCGGCTTTTGCGCGCCGAAGTCTAACGCGAGCAGGGCCCGCAAATGGTCCATGTATCCGCGATAATCGGCAAGCTCGGTTTGCCAACTACTGAGCTCGGTGCGCAGGCGCAGCGTCACTTTGTCTTCGCCCGATTCACGCTGCTCGCGCTTGACACCCTTGGGCAGCGGCGCCAGTACGGTTTCGCGAGTGGCAATGGCCTGCTCCAGCGCCGTCATTTCCTCAGTCATGGCGCCGAGAGTTGCCGCCCAAGCCGGACGATTGCGGTTAACGATTTTCAGAACAGCAGAGGCCGCTGCTTGCCGGGTGGACACCGAAATGTCTTTGCGCGCAAATTGTTGCAGCAGGATCTGCAGCATATTGAAGTCATTATTACGGAAGTAAACGGCGGCGCGCTCGTTGCCGTCAATGTCGAGCCAGGCAGTGGGATAGCGCGCCGATTCACCTTCCAGATAGAAAGACGTGGCGCTGGGCGTGACCACTCGATGCACCATGGGATCTAGCCCTTTGAGCTTATAGTCGCTCAACGGATGACGGTTGGTGACGACATGATGCGAGCCGCCTTCGGGGCTATTCAGCAGATCAGGCAGGCTGAAAGTTTGGCTGATGATGCCGGGCACATTATTCATGCCATGATCAGAGACCATCACAAAGACAGTCTGTTGCGCCAGCGGACTCTTTTGAATCGCTGTCCACAGACGGCCCGCAAGTGCATCAATGGACTTCAACTCGCCCAGAAGCGCGGCGGGCTGGCTGGTGGCGTGTGCATCGTGATCAAAATTTCCAGTGAAGAAATCGAGATACAAAACGGAGGAACCGGCGAGGCTCTCCAATATTTCGCTTTCCATTTGCCTGGCAAGCACGGTGTCGTAAGACGGCGCATCTCCGCTCGAAAGCATGGAAACGATAGATTCGGCCGAGAAGCGGCGCTGCAGCGCATTTTTCAAGGTCATCCAACGCACGCCGCGTTGAAAAAGCTGGAAGCTTTGCAGAACTTGCGGGTAGGAAAACCGGTCAATGACCAAGGGAATGCCGGCGCGGTCAAGCACTTCGGCTCCCGGCATATCAACTGCCTTCAGGCGCGCATATCCCAAATAGAATGGGAAGAAATTGAGATAATCGTAGACTTCGCCGGTATAGCGGTCATATTCGACATTGCCGCGAATAATGGTGTGGCGGCCGGTATCGAGCATGGACCAGGACGGCGCGGACAAGCTAATGCCGCGCGTATAGAAGTTATCGAAAATAGCCCCGTTTTCAGAAAAAATGTGCGTGAGCCATGGAAGCTGCAATTTGCCGGTGGCGGGATTGATCTGGCGCATGGCGGCATCCAGCACGTCCGCATTCAAGCCATCGACTTTGAGGATGACGACGCGTTGGGGCGCGGCTACGCTGGTAGGCGCAAGGCCAGAAAATAGAAATAAAAATGCTAAGGCGGACAGAGAACGCGTCAAAGTTACGGCGTTCCCGCGACCATGGCTACCTGCGGGCGAGCGTCAGGCGTTTGTTTTTTTCTTACTGAAGCCAGCGCAGATGACAGACCGGCCTGTAACGCGGTATCGCGGGATAGCTGCTGCATTTTCAATAGAGTGCGCTCGGCATGCGCGTGAATTTGAGCGGATTCAATCTCCGGTAAAAACGTTTGTAAGTCGGACACAACGCTTTGCACATGTTCCGGCTGATGTCCTATTTCAGGCGGCGTGCCGGCCGCAATCAGAGTATCCAGAAAACCAATATCATTTTGCACGCGGCGGTAGGAATCGAGCAGCGCTAAATTCTCCTCGCTGGAGCTGGCGCGTTTCGTGTATGCACCGAACGTAACGGTATGCAGGACGTCCGCAAAGAAGCGCTGGCGTGGCGTGGATTGAAGCGAAGCAAGCTCCGCGCGGCGTTGATTATCGACCCGGGTTGCGATGGGACCATCCTCTTGTTCTTCAGCCGCTTCCCGTAGCAGCGCATAACGGGCTGCCGCGGCTTGCAACTCGCGGCCGGGAGCAGACTCAAGAGGATTCACCGCTAATGAATCGACCCGACGCTGCATTTGCTTACGAAGCTCTGGGTCCAGGCCGCGATCGAGCGCCAGTTGAACGCGGAATTGAGCGTAACAATCGAGACGCGCGGCCTTGTTCATAGCGCTGCCATGACGGGAAGCATAGAAGTCATACAAGTCAGCGCCCACATAGTAATACCAATTCGTAAAATGCGAGATACCGATCACGCCGCTCACAATTTCATTAATGGAGCGCTGAGTCATTTCATGGCGGCGCAGATGGCCTTTATTCCGAAAGTCCACCAGAAGCAAAGGCTGGCTGGGGTAATTCAGGCTGTAGACGCCAAGGGGTAGAAGCGTAATGGTTTTGACGCCGGTTTCGCCCGCCGGCAGCAGCGCGCCGTCCGCATCCAAGTCGCGCTGAACCAAGAGTTCCTTATTGATAACGGCCCCGGGACGATTGGGATCCTCAACATTCAACAACTTCCAAATGGGACCCAACGCCTCGGCATTGTGCTGCGGCGCATTCTGCACTGGATACCAAAGCATGGCGTATTGCTGCGAAGTATCGGCGAGCGCTAGCGGTTCAAACAACAAATTGGTTTTGTCCGCGCATTGGCGGAGAAGCTCCCAATTGCGAGCCCGCACACGCTCCTGTCCAAAACCGGCGGCCTGGCCGAGATTCGCGGCATTGCGGTCCGCAACGAAGCCGCCCAGCAATTTTTTGCGAAGCTCAAGGCGGGCCAGCAGCGTATCGAGCTGAGTCTGTGTCAGGGCATCCGCTGCATCGGAAACAGGCGCCGAGCGAAGATAATTCGCGGCCTCCTCCAAATGCAGCCGTTCATTGTCCACTTCATTGGAGCCATAAGCGCGGGAGCTGGCGCGCACGGGCATGGAAATGGGGTCGAAGGCGACGAATTGCACGATTTGGCGGCTAACCGCGACAATGGCAGGATGTCGCGGAGCGGACACATTCAAAAGTGGTTTTGGGAGATTGTTTACCTTTACGGATGAACCACCGCCAACGCGCCAATAGAAAAAAGGAACAGCGGAAAGCATACGCCGGGCTAAGTTCGGCCTGGTGTAAGTCAACAGCCAGACATACGTAATACGGCCGTTCTCAACGCTGGAACCACCCAACGTGTCACGCAACACCGCGACCAGGGGCACCCCACCCGCCAACACGCCTTCGGAACCAAGTGGACCTTGGCAAGTCCGGCAAAATAACGTTAGTAATTCGGAACTATCACCAGCAGGCTGGGACTTCCAGTAATAAGGCGCCTGGCTGTTTTCATGCAGTATGGTGGTTTGGAACCGCTGCTGCACGGCGATGGGCTCACTCGCGGGGCCAGACCCCGACGCCTCGGCGGATGTCACGACTCCACAAAGAATAACCACAACACTGAAAAATCGCCTCATGAGACCCTTGCCGTTCACAAACCCTACTGCATTTGATGCACCAAACTCTGTATTGGTTCTGCAACAAACATCCGGTAGAAAAAATCCGAGGTCAGGTCATAATTTCAAGGTGTAGGGCCATGCTACGGTAAAAAGAACGTGTCGTTTGAAAGCTCGTTGAATCTGGTTTGGCTCTTGTTAGGCATTATTGCCCTGACATGCACCATCCGTTCCACGTATTCCAAACGAGTGTTTTATGTACCGCGCCGGGCGTGGCTGCACGTTGTGGGTACAGGCCTGATTGTGGCGGCGTTGTTCCCGTACATTTCGGCGACGGACGATGTACTACGCATAGAGCACTTTAGTGAACAGCAGAAACCCGCCGGTACTTCACGAAACAGCCAAACCAACGATTTGATGCGGCTTTATCAGACGTTGGATACGCCGGTGATCGCCGGCACCACCCAAGCCACCCTCACTTACGTTTTTGTGATGTTCGTCAGTACGCTGCTGGTGCAGCTTATTGACCGCAGTACACCTCTACAGAGCGGCCGTTCACCTCCCCGCCTTATCCCGGCATAGTCCCAAAAGAATTGAAGCTGTTTAATTTAGGAGGAAAAGTGCATCGCCACAACTGGCGCATGTATGTGGGTCTCTCTTTGAGAAATCCGCGCAAAACGGGCACGCCTGCGCCCCCGCGGCTTGGTGAGTTCCTGGTCGGTATGGCGGCGCGGCTTGCGCCCTTTGCGCTGCTATTAACCGCCGCATGCCTGGCGCAAAATGCGCTTCAACCGCGCACCGTTAGCTGGAGAGAAGCGCAAGATCAATTTCGCGCCAATAATCTGGAACTACTAGCCGGGAAGGTGACGATTGACGAAGCGCGGGCGGATGAGACGACGGCCTTTCTGCGTCCGAATCCGAACTTGACTTTGGGGTGGGATCAGTTGACACCATTCCACTCCGATCCGTATCAACCGGTGGCGCAGTCCTATCTTTTCTGGAGCCTCGACTATTTGCACGAGCGGCAGCACAAGCGTGAACTACGTTTGGCGAGCGCCCAAAAGCAGACGGCCATTACGGCGCAAGCGCAAGTAGATTTAGAGCGCAACTTGATGTTTAATCTGCGCGATGCATTCGTGCGCGTGATGCAGGCCAAAGCAGTGGCGAGCCTGGCCAAAGAGAATCTAGATTACTACGACAAAGTGCTGGCCATTAATAAGGACCGTTTCAACGCGGGCGCGATTGCGCGAGTGGATTTTGACCGGTTGGAATTGCAGCGCGTGCAATACGAATCCGACCTGGCGACCGCGCAGGTGAATGTACGAACGGCGAAGATCGATTTGCAGGCGCTGCTGCGTGACAAGACTCCAGTAGATCAGTTCGATGTAGCAGACAAGTTCGATTTTCAGGAACCGCTGACAACCATTGAGGAATTACGTGCGTTCGCGAGAGACAACCGGCCGGATTTGAGGCAAGCAGCCCTCGCGCTCGAAAAAGCCAGGACGGACCATCAACTAGCGGTAGCGAACGGCTCCACTGATCCGACGTTTGGAATAGATTTTGCACACCAACCGAAGCCATTGAATTCATACATGGGCTTTAGCATCAATTTCCCGCTGCGGATTTTCGATAAAAACCAGGGCGAAAAGCTGCACACCCAATTGGATATCGGCCGTAATGAGCGGTTGCGCGATGCAGCCGATGTGGCGGTGGTGCACGATGTGGATTCGGCCTACGCGACGCTGCAGGGCGCAATCGCTATTTTGCGCCCTTACCGTTCGAAGTATCTAAAGCAAGCGGACAATGTGCGGACGACGATCGCATTTTCTTATGAGCACGGGGCGGCCTCTTTACTGGATTTTCTGGATGCGCAGAGCCAGTACCGCAGCACGCAGTTGAGTTATTTGAACATGATTGGGGCATGCCTTTCGGCCGCCAACCAAGTGAATTTCGCGGTGGGGAGCGAGGTAATTCGATGAGGCGGGTGAACACGGCCTACGCCGGTTTGACGCTAGCGGCGCTGTTGTTATCGGCAGGCTGCGGCAAGAAAGAAAAAGTGGATGAGGCCGCGGCCGCTCCGCCGAAGACGCAGGTGGTTGAAATACAACCGGACCACAACTTGGTGAAAGTGGACCGGCCAGAGCGCTTTGAATTGGTAGCGGCAACATTACATGAGGAACTGCCACAAATAAATGTGACGGGCAGCGTCACTCCGGATATTGAGAAGTCGATACCGGTAGTCTCACTCGCCTCCGGGCGGGTCGTCGGCATCTACGCAAAGCTAGGCGACGATGTAGAAAAAGGCCAGCTGCTGCTAAAGGTCTTGAGCAACGATGTTACAAACGCATTTCAGGGTTATGCACAGTCGAAAGCGGACGAGCAGTTAACGCGAACGCAGGCGGAACGGTCAAAGCTGCTGTATGACAAGGGCGCCATTTCGCTGAACGATTTGCAGGTGGCGGAAGGAGCCCATGAGAAGGCGCTGGTGGCGATGAACTCGGCCGCGCAGCAGATTCGCACGCTGGGCGCGGATGTTGATAAGCAGGACCCAGTGGTAAGCGTTTACGCGCCGGCGGCGGGCACTATTGTGGAGCAGAACGTATTCAGCGCGGCCAGCGTTCACACCCCCGATAACCAGGCGAACTTATTTACGATTGCTAATTTATCGATGGTTTGGGTGATGTGCGATGTCTACGAAAACGATTTGCCGATGGTGAGAGTGGGTGACCGCACCGATGTGAAACTGAATGCCTACCCGGATCGAGTTTTTCACGGAAGAGTCAGCAATATCGGAAAGGTTTTGGATCCGACGATCCGGGCAGCGAAGGTGCGGATTGCGCTGGACAACCCGGGCATGATGCGGGCGGGCATGTTTGTGACGGCGACGTTCTATGGCCAGCACGGACAGCGCCACGCGGAGATTCCGAGCACTGCGATATTGCACTTGCACGACCGCGACTGGGTGTTTGTGCCCACCACGAACGGCCAGTTCCAGCGGCGTGAAGTGACGAGCGGAAAGACCGGCAACGGAACGCAGACCGTTCTCTCCGGTATAACGGCAGGACAGCAGGTTGTGAAAGACGCCCTGGCGTTGAACTCGGAAAGCGATCAATAACGAAAAGCTATGATTCGCGGATTTGTTAATTACTCGCTAGGCAATAAGCTGCTGGTGCTGGTGGTGGGCGCCATGCTGCTGGGCTGGGGCGCCATCGCGTTCAAAAATCTGCCAGTGGAGGCGTACCCGGACGTTGCCAACAACTATGTTCAGGTGATTACGCAGTGGGCCGGGCGCGCGGGCGAAGAGGTGGAGCAGCAGGTCACCATCCCGATTGAAGTACAGATGGCGGGTATTCCTCACCTGGCCACCGTGCGCTCTATTTCCGAGTTCGGGTTATCCGTAGTGACAATGAACTTCGACGATGAATCGGTCAACGATTGGAACCGGCAGAAGGTTCTGGAGCGGCTCTCCATGGTTACGCTGCCGACGGGATTGCAGCCATCCATCGGGCCGGATTACAGTCCAGTGGGACAGCTTTACTGGTACACGCTGACGAGCACCAATCCGCAATATGACTTGATGCAGTTGAAATCGCTGCAGGATTGGGTGGTTACCAAAGAGCTGAAGACGGTTCAGGATGTCGTGGACGTATCGAGTTTCGGCGGCACCACGCGCGAGTATCAGACGCAAGTCGATCCGAATAAGTTGATCGCTTACGGATTGGGCATTGGGCAAGTAGAACAGGCGCTTACTAACAACAACGTCAACGCGGGCGGGAGCTTTATTCAAACCGGCGACCAGCAGGTGAACGTTCGCGAGATTGGTTTATTCCGCAACGTGAAGGACATCGGGCAGACGATCTTAAAAAATCAGAACGGCTCACCGGTGATTGTGCGCGATGTAGCGTTTGTCACGCAAGCGCCGAAAATCAGGCTGGGCCAGGTGGCCAAAGCGATTCATCGCCCGGATGGGGTGGTGGTGGATGAGCCGGACGCAGTGGAAGGAATTGTGCTGCTGCGCAAAGGCGCCAACGGCGACGCCATGCTGACGGCAATGCACGAGAAGGTGGAGTATCTAAACAATCATTTTCTGCCGCCGGGCGTAAAGATTGTGCCGTTTCTGGATCGCAGCGACCTGGTGCATTTCACTACACACACGGTGATGCACAATCTAGCGGAAGGCATTCTGCTGGTCTCGATCATCTTATTTCTCTTCCTGGGGAATTTGCGTTCGGCCTTCATTGTTGTGCTGACGATTCCGTTCGCGCTGCTATTTGCCTCGATTTGTCTGGATTTGGATAAAGTCCCGGCAAATTTGTTGTCGCTGGGCGCGCTGGATTTCGGAATGGTGGTAGACGGATCGGTGGTAGTCGTCGAGAATGTTCTCCGGCATATCAGCAGCCGGGAAAAAGGCGAACAAACAGTAAGCGAACTGATTCGCGAAGCGGTGCAGGAAGTGCAGCGGCCGGTGTTCTTTGCGCGCGCCATTATTATCACGGCCTATCTTCCGATTTTCACATTGCAACACGTAGAAGGGCGGTTGTTCCGTCCCATGGCGCTGACGGTGGCATTCGCACTGTTGGGCGCACTGCTTTTTTCGCTCTCCATCTTGCCAGTGCTGGCGGTGATGCTATTCGGCCCCAACACCAAAGAATGGGAAAATCCGATTTTAAAGTTGCTGATCAAAGGCTATCGGGGCTCGCTCGAATGGTTCATGGGCTCATTACCGCGCAGGCTGCTGGTTGTCGGAGTAGCAGGTGGATTGCTGGCCATGTCGGCGAGTTTAATGATCAGCGGCGCCATCGGCTCAGAATTCTTACCTCACTTAGATGAGGGCGCGATTTGGGCGCGCGGCACGCTGGCTCCCAGCACCGGACCAGCCGAGGGTGGGCAAGTGATGAGGCGGGCGCGGCTCATATTCGCCAGTTTCCCGGAAGTAACAAAAGTGGTGAGCCAAGTGGGACGTCCGGATGACGGCACCGACTCAGCGCTGTTTTCCAATACTGAATACTTTGTGGACTTAAAGAGAAAGGAAGACTGGCGCCCGTTATTTCATCAGGACAAGGAAGAGTTGATTCGCGCGATGGACCGCGAAGTGGAGAAGATTCCCGGCGCCATTTGGAATTTCTCGCAGCCCATTGCGGACAACATGGAAGAGGCGGTCAGCGGCGTGAAAGGACAACTCGCAATCAAGATTTACGGCGACGATCTCAAGACGCTCGAGGCTAAAGGCGACGAGATCGTGAATACCATGCGCAAGATACCCGGCATCTCCGACCTCGGCCTGTTCCGCGTGATCGGGCAGCCTAACCTGGAGTTTTCGGTGGATCGCGAAGCCGCCGCGCGCTACGGCGTCAACGTCGCCGATGTGCAGGA
The DNA here is from genome assembly GCA_036488895.1 of Bryobacteraceae bacterium. Taxonomy (GTDB): domain Bacteria; phylum Acidobacteriota; class Terriglobia; order Bryobacterales; family Bryobacteraceae; genus Bog-105. The sequence continues at coordinate 75,724 of DASXGT010000146.1, forward strand.
CGCCGTGGAGACCGCGGTCGGCGGCAAGGCGGTGAGCCAGTTGCTGCAGGGCGAGCAGCGCTACGATCTCATGGTGCGCTACGAGTCGCCGTATCGTAATACCAGGGAGGCGATTGAGAATGTCCGCCTGCTGACTCCGTCGGGCGAGCGCGTTTCGCTGGCGCAGCTTTGCAGAGTGCAGACGCGAGACGGAGCTTCGGAGATTTATCGCGAAGGTAATTCGCGCTACGTCGCCCTCAAATACAGCGTAG
>DASXGT010000236.1:0-20775 GCA_036488895.1 Bryobacteraceae bacterium
TGGCTCTTCGCCCTGGCGGATCAACAGATGAGCACGGCGATCAGCGCTATGCACGACGATCCGGCGCATGGCTGGACGATACAGAAGCTGGCGGAGCGCGCCGGCATGTCGCGATCAACCTTCGCGCTGAAATTCAAAGAGACGGTTGGCGCCTCACCTATGGAATACCTGACGCGCTGGCGCATGCTGCTGGCGGGGGACAAGCTGACGAACTCCAGCGATCCCATTTCCGTCATTGCCCGGTCGCTCGGCTACGAATCCGAGAGCGCCTTCAGCGCAGCCTTCAGGAGGGTCATGGGCTGTTCGCCACGGCAATATAGCCGTGGCCGGAATCCGGCTGCCCCTAGCGAGGGGGAAGCCGTCCGCACCCATCCGCTCGAACTGATCGCAGGTTGATATGCGCGGTTGGCAGTGGAATGCGGGCCGCAGTATTTACAAGTCACTTCGCTGGTTAGCTCCCTTGACGCCTCTTCAGCTCCGTATATATCGCGCGAACAAAACGATCGGTGCTTGTCCCCAAACCCGCAGGCAAGGGAGTCAATGCGCCCCGCACTTTGGCATCATACGGAGCGGTCAATTTCGCTGCCAGAACCTCTTCTTCACTTTTGCCGCTGGCGATCATTCGTTGGACTAGGGCCTGCACCTCCAGGATCATGTCGCGTTGCGCGATGATCTCCGCTCTTTTGACAATGGTTCCGTGACCCGGCGCGAGCTTCGTGTCCGGACCCGCGAGTTTCGCCGTGATATCCAGCGCTTCCAGCAGGCCTTTGACAGCGCCGCCATAGTGGGTGTCAATGAAGGGATATCCATAGTTGCTGTAGATATCGCCGATCGCGATTACGTCCGCTTTTTCGAATCGGACAATCGTATCGCCTCCCGTATGCGCGGGAGGTAGCGCCACGAGATCGATGACCTCGTTGTTCAGGCGAATCTTAACCACACTTCCCGTGCCGTACGTCACGACGGGCAGCCGGGCGGGATCATCCTGGGGAGCCAGGGCCGCCGCGATTGCGGGAAGTGGAAGCCGCATCTGATCCCGCGTTTCGTCGCGCGAGAACAACAACGCGCCGTGTTTGGCGATGTTCGCATTGCCGCCGGTGTGGTCGGGGTGCGAATGCGTGTTTACCAGAAACCGAATGGGAGACGGGCTTATCTTTGCGATTGCAGCCAGAACTCTGTCCGTGAGGGGCGCATACTGCGCATCGACCATGAAGACGCCTTCCGGGCCCACGAGGACGATGATTCGGCCACCGGCGCCATCAAGATGACCAGGATCGACATCGGCAGAGCCGGTGAGCGCATAAATGTTCGGGGCGACATTTTCAGTCCGAATCGCGATCTTCTCAAAGTCGATGCCTTGCGCTTGCGCCAAAAGCGGATCGCCGGCACAAGCGGCCAGAACGGCCATGAGAAAAGTGCGTTTCCTCATGCCAGGCTTCCCGATTGTTGAGCTTCGCTCGGGACGGCGGAACTGACCTCGGCGCGTTTTGATTGAGGTTTGCGCCTACCCACCGCGGGAAAAGGCTTCCAGATCGCGACGGCAATGGTTATCAAGAACAGAACTCTGACGACGCTGCCATAGGCGCTCGATCTTGCAATATTTTCGACAAATTGCGGCGCGAGTTGGCCGTGTTGCGCGGACCAATGTGCCCACTTCTGAGCCGCCGCGGCCGCTGGACCCACTTCGAAGACGCCAATACCCGTCATTGTCACGACCAAGCCCACTTTGATCCATACCCACAAGGGGGGACGTAATCCGTATCGAATTAATGTCAGCGCTACGCCCGTCGCCAACACAACCAGAAATCCGGGCAGGATCACTAGGCGCTGTGAAATGTCAATTAGATCCCGCCCAAGCAACAAGACCGAAAGCTGTGCGGTACGTGTCTGGCTGTCGATTATCCCGATGGCGAACCTGGCGCCGAGCGTGGCAGCGAGGCCGACGAAATGGAAGAAGAGAATGGCGCGAAATACGTGTGGTTTTAGCTTGGCCTTCATGGTGAGTCCTTTCCGTTCACAGATCTGTTTCTTTGGTTCGTTTCGTATTCTTTTCTTGCTTAGGTGCGTGTAGACCGCCGTTACTTTACGTCGTTATCGAGCTTCCAGGTGCCTTGCAATTTGCGGACGTAGAAGATTTGTCCCGTGTGATAGGCGGTATGAGTGCTAATGCGCTCGATCATCGGCGCAATTTGTACAACGCGGTAATCGGCGGCGTGTTCGACCAGTTCTTCGAGGGCCGAGAGTACCGCGTCGAGATCATGCACAATGCTGGTCCAGTGTGCCGGGTCGAACTTGTTGAAAGTTTCATCATTGGTTGCGGTTCCCCTGGTTCTCTCGCCCTTCAGTTGGGCCAGCGCATCGGCATCCCAAAAGAGGATGTGGCTGGCGATCATGCCGACCGAATGATTCGCGTTCGGATTTATTTTGCCCGCGGAGTTAACTGGAACCCACGCAGCCTGTTGAGGCGTCAGACCGGCGACCGAGGTATTGACCGGCAGAAACCATTCGGGATGGTTATGGACAGAGCGGAGCTGTGAAAGTAGCATTGAGCGCAATGCAGCAGCGTTCCCCGCGTTCTGGACGGAAGTTTCCGAACCGCTAGATCCCGATTGCGGGCCGGCGCTGCGTGCATAGCAAGTCGCAATCAGCATTGTCATTAAGATGCGAAAGTTTTTCATAGAGGCTCCCACTGTCCTCCTGCTATTTGCTCGCGGCATGAATTCCGTGACTTTGCACAGGACCGGAAAGAGCAACTTCCCGCAAAAAAATTAGAATCGCGGCGTTGCGTCACACTTTCTGCTTCAGAAGCAAACCATAGAACAGCAGTCAATGCGTTCCCGATCAAATAAGGAGATCAAATGAATCGATTAGCTTTGCGTACTTCAATTGCAGCGATGCTTGCGGTTTTTACGTTGCAGGCACAGAATCCTTTCAGCGGCGACGCGAAAGCCGCCTATGAACAGGTGAAGGTCAATATCCTTCAAAGCGGCTGAGAAGATGCCGGAATCCGAATACGGTTTTAAGCCAACGCCGGATGTGCGAACATTCGGTCAATTGATCGCGCACGTCGCCGACGCGCAGATGAGAATTTGCGGCGTTGCGAAAGGCGAGCCGAAACAAGGAGACGCCGCCTCAAAGGCGAGCAAGGCGGATCTGGTTGCGGCGCTCAAGGCTTCGAACGATTTCTGCGACGCTGTGTACAGCGCGGCAACCGATGCGGACGGAGCGGCCATGGTGAAGATTTTTGGCAAGGAGAAGCCGAAGCTCGGCGTCCTTATGATGAATGTGGGCCATGACAACGAAATGTATGGAACGATCGCTGTTTATCTCCGTCTGAAAGGCATTGTTCCGCCTTCTACCGAAGGAGCCGCGGGCAGGCGATAACATCCGGCAAAGAGTTCAGTGGTGAGCGAAGGAGATGAAAAGCTTCGCGCTCTGATGATCCTGTATCAGGGCGGGTCATTGGATGCATTTCAGGAGATCTACGCGCAGCTCGCACAGGGAGTCCGGCGCTATCTGCGTCATCTCGCATGCGGATCTGAAATCGCGGACGATCTGCTTCAGGAAACTTTCCTCCAGATTCACCGGTCGAGAGCCGCCTACAACCCGGCTTATGCGGTTAAGCCTTGGGTGTTCGGTTTGGCTCGAAATGTATTTTTAATGAATCGCCGCGCGGCCCGGCGACGCGCGGAAATTCATGAGTCCCGCCAGGAGTTGCCTGAGTTCCCCGTGCCGCCCGAGGTTGAGAGACTCGGCTCGACAGAGGAGGTTCGCAGGTGTATCGCGGGATTATCCGCGGAGCAGGCCGAAGCTTTGCTGCTTCATCATGAATGGGGGTTTAGCTTTGATGAGATCGCTGGGATGCTCGGCATCAGCGCGGCGGCGGCACGTGCCCGCGCGAGCCGGGGAATGGCGGATCTTCGAGGTGCGTTAACCAATCTTCAAAGGGCGCGCGCATGATAAACAATTCAACAAAACCGCCTGAGGCGCTGCTTGCAGCAATCGCCCGGGATCTCAGACCGGTCAAGCCTTCGCCGCTGCCTTTCCGATTGGTGCTACGAATGGCTTTTCTGGCGGTGATTGTTTCGCCGGTGATTCTACTGCTCATCGGCATCCGCCACGACTCCGGAGTGCTGGGACCGCTACTGACATGGGGTGCTTCGGCTGCGCAGCTCGGGCTAGCGATTGTGCTCGTCTGGATTGCCGCGCGAGAGAGCACGCCGGCCAAACGATTGCCGAAGAATATCGTTTATCTCGTTGCGGTAGCAACAGCTCTGATTGTGGCGACGATTACCTGGCTGACGTTTTTGACAAGTTCGACGACGGTGTCCCCGCACGTTACGCCATGGGTTATGGGGCTTGCTTGCGGTGTTGGCAGCACCATTGCCGGCGGAATACTTGTCGGCCTTTTTAGTTTGGTGTATCGGAACGCGCTGGCAACCCGCCCAATTATCGCCGGCGCCCTCTATGGAGGCGGCGCCGGCGTTGCGATCAATGCCAGTTGGCGGCTTGCCTGTCCCGTTTCAGATCCGTGGCACGCGCTCGGAGCGCACGGAACAGCTGTCGTCGCTACCGTGCTCCTAGGAGCGCTTATAGGGTATCGGAAAAAGAAAACGAACCGAAAATCAATTGTGGCGCGCTAAGTTACACGAAATCCTGGTCGGTATCGGTACGTGCTGGCGGCGTAGCCCAATTTACGAGAGACATTGCTAGCCAGCACATGCCTTTGTACAGGGCGATAGGACCCGCGATAAGAAAGGCCAGGATAGTGCGAGGAATTTGCCGCATGTCACTCGCCAGGCTTGATTCGGCTCGACCGACCACCAAGACTCCCCGGCGCATGGCGAACAGGTTGAACAGCGTGGCTAGAGCGGTGAAGCAGACGGACGCGATGATGCTGGGTCCGAGCTTGGGCGTGCCGTGCAAGTAATGCACTAAAAATTCGATGGAATGTGAGACCAGCGGCAACAACACCATAACCGTGACGCCCGCGGCCCAGGCGGGATCGGCTTTGCGAAAGGCTTGGGTGAGCGCGCCATAAATGCCGGCGGTGGGAGTGCGGTAGAGCAGTTCAATCAGCGCGGCGCTTAGGGCAGCGCGCCACCCGGCGCGGAGATTGACGCAAAGAAAAATGATGGCGCGCAGGCCTGGACTGAAGATGACTGATTTCCAGTTCCAGCGCCGGATCAGGTATTCGAACGGATCGCGCAAAATTTCGAGGAATACCCGGCCGACAGTCACCTTACTGTCAATCACCTTACTATCAATCACTTTACTGACAATCACGGCCGGACTCCTTGATTGATCTCCCGCGCATTTAGGGCTTCTTGTGCGCTGGCCTGCTTGGCTAGAGGCTCGGCATCAAAGACCAGCTTTAGATACCCCTTCGGCTTGTATTCGAAGCGCAACGGCAAGAAATTGGGAGAGCCGCTTTCGAACCACAAGCGAAAGGGCGTGGATTCGTTGGTTTTCTCATTCACGATGCTGCCGTTTAATCCGGTGATGCTGTCCGCCGATAGGGTGATCCCTTTTTTGCGCAAATCCTCTCCCGTTTTGGCGTCGCGGCGTTTGGCGGCGTGAAGCTTGAATATTTTGCCGTTGTAGATGAAGCGGCCGTCGTAGGCGGAGCCTTCCGCTTGCATGGCTTGTTGCAGCGAATAGAGAAAGGTGCCCAGCGTTTGACCGCTGAAGGCTTCGGTCTTTTCTTTCTCAGCCGCGTTTGGCTGCGCGAATTCGGCGTGCACTCGTTCGAGCAGCAAGTCGGCATCGGAACCTCGATAGTGCGAGGGCAGCAGCATGTGACGGATGGAATAGCGGGCGTTGCCGGGGACAATCACGGCTTGGGCTCCCACGAACGGCACCTGGTCGCGATGATCATGCAGCGCGGCTTTGGCATCCGCGAGCGATTCTTCGCCGTTCGAAGTAATCAAGCCGAAGTAGTTCGCCTCCACGATGGCGTGGTCTTTGCGCTCCACGTTCTCCTCCATGAAGCCGAAGCGATTCAGCCCGGCAGCGCGTTCGGGTGTGGAGCCGCTGAGGAAGCGAAGGGTAGTGGTGCGCGAATCGCCGTTCGCGTGTTCGGTGGAACTGGCAAAGCCGAATCCGACGCCGGAGCGGCTGAATATAGAGACGGAGAGGATAGAAATATACGCAGTGGCCTGGTAGTTGCGGCGGAAATTCACGGGGGATTCGCTATGCGTGCGGTTAGTAGCGGGGTCATACACGCCTTGCCGGGCGACACCGGCGGGCGGGAGCAGGAGGAGCACAATGAGCTGCGCGGCCCAGGCTCTCGGACTCGTCACGTACTTCATGGGCCTACTGTAACGGCAAGAGTGTGTCGTTAGGATTGAAGCGATGTGACTGAATAGATAAAACAGAGTGGGCGACCTTTGTTCTTTGGGAAATTAACCTTTTGCGGATGGGAAACAGAAAGCAGGCAATCATATTCGTCTAATCACTAGCAGAGACGCTTGCTCAGACTCGGCGAACGTCGATATGCGAATAGCGTTATCTCGGAGAAGCTCTTCGATGTGCCGTGTCGAGCAGTTGCCAATGCCAATCCAAATCAGCTTGGGCGGAGCACCCATATCCAAACTAAACTCGCGAAAGTCCCGGTCTTTAGTGACTACAATAAAATTGTTTTCTTTAGCAAATTCCCAGATCTGAATATCAGCAAGCGAAGCTAGGCCAGCTTCTACTACGTGTTGAGATCCAGGAAAAAGGTCCTCCAAGGCGGAGACTAGCTTGGGAGCAGTATTTTCATCAAAGAGAAGCCGGATACTCACAACACCGCGAGCCGATGCTCACGATCGGCGGCAAAACGCAAGGCCGCCCTTATATCTTCTCGTTCCAAGTAGGGAAAATCGGCCAATAATTCGTCCTCCGTCATACCGGAGGCGAAGTAGTCCAACACGTCGGACACGGTGAACCGGAGATCGCGAATCGATGGCTTTCCAAACATTCGCTCCGGGTTGATAGTAATACGGGGGTGATTGGGAACCGTCATGCGGACTCTCTCATTTATTGTAATCCCAGCTTCACCGTCGTCAGAAAAATTGGAAATTTACAGCGGACCGAGCCAGGACAGTAATAACTGCGCGGGGTCACCGTCCAGATCGATGGGCTGCGTTTTTTCTTCGCGGCTGGGTTCGATGAAAGCCGCGATAATGCCGTTCGCCGTCGGCCGCAACTCCAGTTTGCGCTCTTTGGCTTCCAGCCGCAGCGTGTTTTCGAGCCAAGACATGTAGACTTTGGTGCGCAAGCGATGGCCCGCAATGGCAGCCTGCTCAAAGAGGTTGTGCGTGAAGGGGGAATCCTTTAACTTTTCCGCCCACGGCGCGACGGCCAGGGCTTTCGTGCGTTCGTCCTGCTTTCGCTGCACCACGCCGGGGTCATGCTCTTCGCGCGACTCCAGGGCTTTCAGCGAATTTTCCAGATTGTCAAGAAATCCCATCGTATTAACTAATATTGGACTACTTCAGATACAGATTGGTGTCATCTGGGAAAATAGCACCATGAAATGGCTGCTCGATTCATACAGAGTAAACAATGCAGAACAGCTTATCACTCCAGCGCTGCTGATTTACCCGAAGATTGTCGATAATAACATCCGGGCGACTCTGGCCATGCTCGGAAATAATCCCGACCGCTGGCGCCCGCATATCAAGACCGCGAAACTGGGCGCGATTGTGCGCCGCATGATCGATCAGGGGATTCGCAATTTCAAGTGCTCGACAACGCTGGAACTGCTGACGGCTTGCCAGGTGAACGCATCCGACGTGCTGGTGGCATTTGCCGTTACCGGCGCAAATGCGCGGCGCGTGGTGGAGATTGCCGGCGCATATCCGAAGACGCGCATTTCCGTTTTAGTGGAGTCGTCCGCGCAGGCGGCGTTGTGGCGCGGCACGGGAATCGGCGTGTTTATCGATGTCAATTCAGGCATGAACCGCACTGGGATGGACCAGACGCACGCGGAGGCGATTACGGCGCTGGCGTCAGAAATCGGACCGGCGTTTCGCGGGCTGCACTGGTATGACGGCCACATTAAAGCGCCGCATGCGGCAGAGCAGGATCAACGCGCGTATGCAGGCTATGACCGGCTGATGGGAATCGTAGCGGCGCTGGAGACTGCGGGTATTGGGGTGGGAGAAGTGATTACCTCCGGGACGCCTGCCACGCCCTATGGCGTTTCTTACAGCGGATTCACGGGTGGGAAATTTATCCACCGCGTCTCGCCCGGAACCGTGGTTTATAACGATACGTCGAGCTTGCAGCAGCTTCCGGACGCCGGGTATGCGCCCGCCGTCGTGGTATTAGCCACGGTGATCAGCCATCCGTTGCCGCAACAGATTACTTGCGATGCCGGGCATAAGAGCGTTTCAGTGGATTCGGGCGTTCCGAACTGCGCGGTGATCGGCCATGCCGGGTTCAATCCGCTGAAGCCCAGCGAAGAACATTTACCAATTGAGGCAGCCGGCACTACCCTGCCCGCCATCGGCGAGAAGCTTTACCTGATCCCCAGGCATGTCTGCCCCACCGTCAACAATTTCGATCAGGCGCTAATGATTGTGGACGGAGAGATTGTGAGCACTGAGCCGGTGACGGCCCGGGGACATGAAAATCCGCTGACGCTAACTGCGGTTTAGCGGCGGCTGGCCGGCGGAACGATACCGTTCATGCGTGCGTAAACGACGGCTTGTCCATAATGATCATTACTGTGCCAGACCGGTTCGGCAATTAACGCCGCGCGCGTGGATGTTCGATTGGGGCCGGTCTTCACCATTTCCATGTAATTTTCGGCAGTGATTGAGTTCGCCGCTTTATGCGCATAGGCGAACGAATCTTTCAGATACTTGACAATGGCTTCTTTGGTCTTAATGCCGTCGGGCCCATTCTCGCCCTTGCCTACCGTCACTGGCATCTTTTCGCCCAACGCGGCTGCTGAAACGGAATAATTCACGGTCGCGATGTGAAGCATCTGCTGGGCGAACGTGCGGACACCCTTGAAATCACCGCTGGTGGGCGCGAATTCATATTTGTCGCTGGGCATGGCCTCGGCCAAGGCCACAACTTCGCCCTCCACTTGGGAGATGCTCGCGTCGCAGAACTTGGCGATGCTGAGCGCCGGAGCGGCGGTGACGGATTGCAAAGCTAGAACTGTAAATAAAAGAGACGTACCTAAAATTCGTTTCATGGAAACTCCCCGTTGTTAATCCTAGCGTAGAGGGAATTGACCGGTCAGCATACGCTCGCGTTCAGCGGGAGTGAACCGTTCAATGGCGTAGCGCAGGGTGGTGCGTGGCAGGTTGGCATAGTGCCGCTGCAGGAATTGCAAAAGCTCCGGCCGCGCTTGCTTGCCGGCTTCGCGTAGCGCCCAGCCCACGGCCTTCTGAATCAGGTCATGCTGATCGGGCAGCAGCAATTCCGCAATCTGAAACGTATCGGAGGTCTCGCCAGCGCGCATGAACGCGAACGTGGCGACTATGGCGATACGGCGCTCCCAAAGACTTTTGGACTTGGCAAGTTTGCGCAGCAGAGATCGCTTGCGCGGCCGGTCTCGCAAGTGCGCGCCCACGATGTAGGGCGCGGATGTATCCACCAAATCCCAATTGTTCACACGAGCGGTATTCAGCAGATAGAAATCGTAGATGAGCTGGCGTTGGGCGTCATCAGCCGCCTCGTACTGAGCCACCAAAATTTCCAGCGCGGCAAAACGATGTTCGTGTATTTTCGATCGCAGCAAACGCTCAATTTCCGCGAGTGGCAAGTCTACATATTTCAAGGCAATTTTACGCTGCACGGGCACGGGAATTCCCAGAAAGATGTCGCCTTCGCCGTATTGGCCCGGGCCGCATTTGAAAAAACCCGCGGAGTGAGCGGCGCGCGCCGGGCTTTCCGCGGCGGCGAGTTCCTGCTCCAACTGAAAACGCCTTTGCACGATTCAAACATTCTACCGGTATCCTGTTCTTGTGAGTACTCAGCGCTTGATGCCGGGCGGGTGGGCCAACCGCGACTCGCTCACCAAGGGACCGAATGGCCGCTGCCTATGCCGTTGGTGCAGTTTGGAAGTGCCGGCGGGGCGTTTGACGTTTTGCTCCGAGTTTTGCGTGGAAGAATGGCGGCTGCGCAGTAACCCCGGCCACTTGCGCGAACGCGTTTTGGAGCGGGACCGGGGCATTTGCGCGGTGTGCGGTGTTGATTGCATCACCGAATACAATCACATCCGGCGGCTGAGAGGAGCGGCGCGCATACGGGCCAAGGAAAAATGGGGGCTGGGCGGACGGAAATCGCTATGGGATGCGGACCATATTGTGCCAGTCGTGGAGGGCGGCGGGGAATGCGATCTCACGAACATGCGCACGCTTTGCCTGAAATGCCATCGCATTCACACGGCCGGCTTGCGCGCGCGGCGGGGTGCGGGCGCTGGGGCGCCTCCGCTATAGACTAGGAAATCAACCTGACTAACAACGTGGCGAAACGCAGCGATCATTTGCAAGGCAGTCTGGAACTGCTGGTGCTCAAGACTTTGGATTACGCGCCGAATCACGGCTTTGGCATAGCGGCGCATGTACGCAAAGCATCGGAAGAGTTGATCCAAATTGAGGAAGGCTCGCTTTATCCGGCGCTGCACCGCATGGAAAAGGAAAAGCTGGTGACCGGGTCGTGGCTCGTTACTGAAAACGGGCGGCGGGCACGGCTTTATACGTTGACGGCAGCCGGGAAAAAGCACTTGGCGGAGGCGCGCCGCGCATGGAAAACCGCCGCCAAGGGTGTTAAGAACGTGTTGCGATTCAGTTGAGCTTAGGGGTATTTGAGAACTCGCGCAATTCGTCGCGGCCTTTGTGCCTCGCGAGACCGAAGATTACGAAAAAAAGCGCTATAACGGAAAGCACCAGACACAGCGAGTCGGGTTTCGGGACAGGGCCTACGGCCGTGCCCCCGAAGGCGGAAAGTGACACGCTCAGCAGCGTAGAAATGAGCGCAAGCGCGCGCATACTTTTTTGCAAAGAGTTGCCTCCAAAGGATGCGGTGATTTTAGCATAAAGCGTTAGACAATGTCATACATGTTTCAACGCCATGTTTTGGCTCGTTGAATGGAGATAGGCGCGGCATAGGTGTCGCGAAACGCTTGCGCCGCCTCGTTGGCGGCCCAAATCTCTAGATCGGCATCGTCTGAAGCCTCGACCAGCAGCGTGAGGGCCCCATCCCGCATTTCGCTGGCAATGCTTTTCACTTTTTGAGCGTGCCCGCGATCGAGTGAATCGGCAATGCGGAGCAACGGCGCCAAATACTGCACGGCGCGCCGCGATTCCATGTCGAGCGCTTGAAAATGCGAATGCCTCGGCTGCGGCATGGATTTGCGATGGAAGCGGCACAGGGCCGCGATGGCCAGGCGCTCGCTATCGGTAAAGCCGGGCATGTCGGAATTCGCCACCAGATAGGCGGAATGTTTGTGATGTCCGATGCCGCTGACAAAATGGCCGATGTCATGCAGATGGGCGGAAGCTTCGAGTAGCTTACCCGCAGCCGGCGCCAACCGGTGGACAGGCTGGAGAATTTCAAACAAGCGCCGCGCCAAAGCAGCCACGGCGCGCGCATGTTTGGACGAGGCTCCGTAGCGCTTTGCCATCGCCTCCACCACAAGGCGCTGATCGTTGGATAATTGCGAAAACTCACGGCCCACCCCGCGCGCGGCCAGATCGGCGATGACGCCATCGCGCACTCCAGCGGAGCAGTAGTACAAAGAACGGTGCTGGAACATCTCCAAGACGCGCAAGAACGCCGCAGCGCCGGCGACGACAATTTCAGCGCGCTTGGGACCGATACCCACCAACTTGCGGCGGCCCGCCACGTCGCTGGCGGCCAACTGCAAATATAAATCGCGGAGCTGCGCGGTGGAGGCGCGCACCTGGTCCGCTTCGTCGCGGCGGGGACGCGGGATTCGATTCACGGCGCATACCAGAGCGGCGGCGGTGGCGGAAGTCGCAATCACGCGATCGAATTTTTCCGCGCCGTGCTGTTTGTGGAACGGCAGCAGCTTCTCCTGAAGATACGCGTCCAGGCGGTGTAGCTCTTCGGGTTGGGGCGGATCTGATTTCAGGAAAAGCTCGGTGAGACGAACCGCGCCGAGCGGCTTTGACACGGCGTCGAGCAACTGGCCATTTTGTGTAATGATTAATTCCCCGCTGCCGCCGCCGATGTCGACAATCAGGGTCCGCTCCTTGGCTCTCGGCCAGCGGCTTTCGACGCCGAGATAAATCAGGCGTGCTTCTTCGGGCCCTGAGATGATTTCCACATTGGTTCCCAACGCATTGGCGGTGCGTTCGAGAAACTCCTGCTGGTTGCCGGCGTCGCGTACCGCACTGGTGGCGACGGCGCGGACGCCCTGGACATTCAAACGACGATAAGAAGGCGACATGCGGGCGAGCGTGGCGCAGAGCAGATCCAGCGCGTCTTTGCCAATGCGGCCGTCGCGGAAAACGCTCTCGCCGAGCCGGGTGACCTGGCGGTCTTGCGCCAGAATCGTGGTTTGGCCGTGGTTCACTTCGGCGGCCATCATTCTTACTGAGTTGCTGCCGATATCGACGGCTGCGTATCGGGGCATCCTTTCTTTTTTAGCAGTTGGGGATTGCAGGACCGTGAATTACAAGGCGCGGTATGATGCGGCTGTCGCGATGCCGACCCGCAATGTCAATTTAACCGATCGCCTCGACCGCTTCATTGAGGCTAGCGAAGTGGTGTGTGAGTGTCTGCGGCTCCTCGAACAGCGCGAACAGGAAAACCAAGCCAAGCTCGAATGGTTGCGGTCCGCAGCAAAAGCAGGATTTGACGCCGTGGAGCGGGGTGATTACGTCACGCTCCATTCCGGCAGCGAAGTCGAAAAACTCGTGCAGCGGATTGGGCAGAAAGTCTCCAGGTGGCGACACACTTAAACCAAAGGTTGACATGGGCACTTTGCTCGCATTATCCTCATTCTATGAGGAATATTTACTCATTGAAAATCCCTGATTTCATGGGCATCCTCTAGCCTTACAAGAGCATCAGGGTTTGGAGTGTCAGCAAATGGTTCGAATTCAATTAGATTTGCCGGAAGAACAGGTCAAAGAGTTGGATGAGTTGATGCGAGAGACGAATATCGTCACTCGAAAAGACCTTTTTAACAATGCCTTGACCCTGTTTCAGTGGGCCGTCAAAGCCAAGCGCGCCGGGCGCATCATTGCATCCATTGACGAATTAAATGGCACGTCAAAGGAGTTGGTAATGCCTGCTCTCGAAAATGTGCACGGTCCAGTCGTTCCAACGGGAAGGTGAAAAAGCTGTATCAATGGTTCTCATTTTCCTCCTGGACGCGTTCGATAAAGACTCTGGCGGCTAAACGCTCTTTTTGCGCTTCCAGTTTGTAGTGTGCCGTAAGCTTCCGCTCCAAATAGGATTGACCGTATTTTTTTACCTCCTCCGGTGTCGCCGGGTGGACCAATCGATTTGCGTTCTGTTCTGTGTCTTTATCTTTCTTCGCTTCACGGCGAAGCTTGGAATTCTCACGCTGAAGCTTCTCAATTTCTAAAAGTTTTCTGCCGAAATCCAGCGCTTCTCCAAGGAAGACAAATGTTCCCGATGCCGCTGCAATAAAGATGGACCATCGATCTGTCAAATACTGCCGGACAATTCCAAACACCAAAAGTGCGATGGCTAACGCTAATAGAGCGCGAAATGTCCGGTTCATCGTTAGGCAACATTATCACCCGTGTGTGTTTGATGCGCGCGAAAGCCTACTTATGCCGCAACGATAATGCTTTTTAACCGCGCCGCGCGGATTGCGAAATACAGCAGCAGGCCCACGGGACCGAATAGAAATGTCAACAGCAGGCAAGGGATCACCAGAAGATGCGAGATGCCGTTAGCCCGGGCATCGCGAACCTCCCACGCGCCGATGAATAAATCAAACGCGAGGTAGTGAATCCATCCTGCCAGCAGGAGCCATGGATTGGAGAACAGCGCGGTGACGCCCGCCAAGCTGCTGAAGTTCCCCGTTGATTCGGCTCCATGCGCGGCCAGGAGTAGGGCGTAGACCACGGCTATGCTGAGCGGCAGGATGACGCCGGCGATGAAACGAGCTTGTGCGTTTTTGCCGGCAAAGATCAGCATCAACCAGCCGGCGAGAGCGAGCATGTTGCAAATGGAAAAAACGTTTTCAGCAGTCATGGTGATTCCTATGCAATGGATTGAGTAGAGACAGCCAGGTGATTCGGCTCACCGCGCCTGGTCCAAACAAAAGCGCAGAACGTGGCGGCCAACCAGAGGGCGAATGCGATGAGTGTCGCTGCGTCCGGTTCCACGATGGACTGGCCGCGCAGTGCTTGCCACGTCAGGATGGCGATGAACGCAAGATAACTCCCCGCCAGGACGAATACGGCCCTGGTTGCCGTTGCGGTCCGGCGGCGGATGATGAGCCAGGCGCAGAACGGGATGATTTGCAAGGCGTGCAAGCCGAAGAAATGCGGGATGCGCAGATCGCCGTGGTGGGCGCTCCATTCCACGCCTGGCAAGCCTTGGCCGCCGTCGGGCGCTCCCACCGTGTGCGCGCCGATGCTGTTCGGTTTTTCGTGATGTTCTATTTGAACGAGCTGCTGGTGGTTGGGCGGCAGCATGATTCCACCGGCTCCGGCGCCAATGACCGTGATGGCCATGCCGAGCCGCAGCGCCCAGCCAAAGGCGGCATCCGCGAAGCTCTGGCGGAATAACAGCACGGCGACCCAAAGCATGCAGATCCACAGAACGGCGATGCCCATGCCCATGATGGAGAACAGCGTTGCATCAAGCAGAGTGCCGGCATTGAAGTGACTCGTGATTCCACGCGCGGCCTGCACGTCGATGATGGCCACCTCCAGGACCAAGACAAAAGATAAGGTGCGGGCCAAGCCGCGCTTGAGCCTGGGGGAGGCTGTCAGGTATTGAAACAGCCACGCAAGACTAGCAGCAAAGATGGCCGTCGAGATCGCGAATTTCGCTGGTTTTAGCCAAGCGGGAGCGCCGGTGATGATACGCGAGTCGAAAAAGAGGCCAGCTACTGAGCCAGCTAGGGCAACCAGCATGAGGATGCAGGTCAGCATAAGCACAGGGCTTTCATTCCACAGTTTTTTAAAGATCAGCATAGAGTCTCCAATGTTGACTATGTCTACATTCGCAATCGTAATGCATTATGTTGACATAGTCAACATAATTTGCCAGAATTTCTTCTTGTACCATCACGGCAATTTGCGAGCGGCGTTAATCGAGGCAGGGCTTGAGTTGATCGCCGAAAAAGGGCCATTGGCGCTGACGTTACGCGAAATAGGCGCCCGGCTGGGCGTTTCCAGGACCGCCGCCTACCGGCACTTCGCCGATAAAACGGCGCTGCTGAACGCCATCAGCGAGGCGGGATTTATCGAATTTGGGAAGGCTCTAGAACAGGCGCGGGAACAGGCGGGTTCGAAATTTGCGGCGCGCCTAGCCGCGATGGGGATGGCGTATCTGCGTTTTGCGCGCGAACATTCCGCGCACTTTCAGGTGATGTTCGGACCGGGAGCGGCCCCACTAGATCCGAGCTGCGACACGGCGGGGAGCCGCGCGTTCAATATCCTTCTGGACACGGTCAAACAAGGTCAAGAACAAGGAGAGGTACGGCCGGGCGACCCGATGCTCACTGCGTCAGTGGCGTGGGCGATGATCCACGGTGTAAGCGTTCTGCACCTGGATGAACTACGCCCCCTGGAAGCCCCCGGCACTCATTTTGCCCAGGCTTGCGCGGAAATTCTGCTGACTGGAATGCGTCGATGACCGATGCCCCGAGCGAGGTACTCCCGCGTCGCTTCCCCATCGGCCATCCACTATACCTCGCCACATGAAGCGAGGGCGCACGCTAGAGCGGCGAGACTCGCCCCGCGGCAAAGTCGAGGCCGTCAGTGAAGCCTTCCTCCGAAGAGCTCCTCTGGTGGCCAGGGACTATTAAGCGTGAGGCTTTTTGGCTTTCAGCAGGTCTTGCCCATCATGCAAATGCGACTCGAGAGCGGGAAGAGTTTTTCCGGCATAGGCTTTGACGGCGGGGTCGTTACCGTGCTCAGCTTCTTGTTTGAAAGCGCTGACAAGCCGCTGGTGCTCGACGGTTTCGTGCGCCAGAAACGCCCGGTCGAAGGCCGCTCCTTTATAGCGATCCAGCCGCGAAATCTGCCGGTTGTCCACGGAATCGATACCTTTGGGTATCGGGTCGCCCAATTTTGCCGCCAGTTCGGCGACTTGCTGGTAATCGCTGGTATGATCCTGTACCAGTTTCTTGCCGAAGTCCTTTACGCCGTCAGAAGCGGCGTGGGTCTCAGCCATTTGACCGAGATGCGCGGAGGTCATATCCGCTTCGGCGGCCATTTTCAAAAATGCCTGATCGTTCTGAGGCGCCGATGCGGCCTGCGCCCATTCGAGCGGCGCAAACAGCAAGGCGCCGCAGAGCGCCAGGCCCATTGTCTTTTTTGTCATTCCTATCTCCAATCCAAAATCTATGAGCTACTCTTTCCGTTTGCCGGCGTTGCAAGCTGAAAAGTAAGCTTCTCGGGTTTTTGCTCGCCGGAAAGCGGAACCATTTCCACGTCCAGCGTCTTGCCATCCGCGCTCACCGTGAAACGCCGTTTCATGGTGTCGTTGCCGCGTTCCTTAATCTCCACCAGCTTGGGCCCGTTGAAATAGAGCATCACTTTCTCGGAACGTCCATCCTCTTTGACGGCGCATTCCCGGCCATCCAAGGCGCAGAGGTAATCGGTTACCGGCTTATCGCCGCTGATGAACTCCTGGACGCGGAGCTTGCCGTCCTTTTCGGTCAAGACGATTTTGTTGGCGCTGTTGGCCGCGTTTACCCAGGAGCCGGAAACATCCGGCGGGGTGTTCGATGTCTGCGCGAAGGCAGCGGCGGCAAACGTTCCTGAAAGCACTACTATCGCCAGTTTTGCGATCATTGTTTTCTCCTATCTGGTTCTCTCCTAGCTGGATTTTTGAGCCTGCGTAATATGGGTCCGGCGGTTCTTTTGCCAGCAGGCTTCCGTGTGATCGGTACACACGGGCCGCTCCTTGCCGTAGCTTACGGTTTTCAGTTGAGTAGATGGCAAGCCCAGGGAGACCAGAAATTCTTGTGTCTTGTTGGCTCGTTCATCGCCTAGCGCCAGATTGTACTCGTCGGAACCGCGCTCGTCACAGTAGCCTTCCACGGTCAGCTTGTAATTGGGGTACTGGCGTAAGATTTCCGTGAGTGTTTTCGCGTCGCCTTCCAGCACCGCTTCGGCATCGGGCCGCAATGCGTGCTGATCATAGTCGAAATAGGCGTCTTGGATGCGATTCAATAGGTCTTGAATCCGCTGCTTCGTAGCCGCATCGGGTGTACTGGAATAAGACTTGGCCGCGACGGTGACAGGCGCGGGCACGTGGCGTTCCGGAACGGGAGTATTTGACGCCGCGGCGGGCGGTGGGGCGGGTGGCCGTACGGCCGCCATTTGCTTATGGCAAGCGCCCAGAGGAATACACAGGCAAGCGATTAATAACGCCGGCCCGAAGTTTGGTTTCATCCGATTCGTTGAACCTGATTCAACGTTAAGCTGAAATGGAGGGCAGAGGTATCCCGTTGAAACGGTATCTTTACCGGCAAGAAATACCGTCTCAACGGGATACCTTTTTGTTCCGCGTGGCGATAGGCTGGTATGTTTGTGGGGATTCGACGGCAACCTTGGCTCGCGCTGGTTTGCGGATTCGGCGGACTGCTGTTCCTGATGGCCGGGGCTGAAATCAGCGCCCTGCTCATCCTGCACAGCCTGCGCGCCAATGAAGCGCGGCTGCAGCAGCATTTTTTGGAACGCAGCCGCACGCTGGAAGAAATTCGCTCCTCCATTTATTTATCCGGCACCGTGGCCCGCGATTTGTTGCTCGCGCCCGAGACCGGCGCGCATGCCCAATTACACGATCTGCACAATTTGCACCGCAAAACGGACAACGCGTTGCGCGAGTATGGCAAATCGCGCGAGCCGGAAGAAGCGGAAGCGTTTGCGTCTTTGCGGTCGGAGATTGACGGTTACTGGAAAGTGCTGAACGGCACTTTTGCTTGGAACTCGCAGGACCGCGATAAATATCGCTACCAGTTTTTCTATACCGAGCTGATTCCGCGGCGGACGGCCATGCTGCAAATCGCGGACAGGGTGGGCCAATTGAACGAGCAAACGCTGCAACACGGCCACCAGCAGCTTGCCCAGATCTTTGACCGCTTACAACTTGGCGTGATTCTAATGACCGTGGTCACACTGCTGGGCGGCGCGGTGCTGGCGGTCTATACCAGTTATTTGATTCTGCGGCTGCAAGGCGCGGTGCGCCACAGCTTAGAAGAGAACGTGGCGGCGCGCGCCAGCCTGCGCAACCTGTCCGCCAAGATGGTGCGCGTGCAGGAAGAAGAACGGCGGGCGCTGTCCCGCGAATTGCATGACGAGACGGGCCAGTCGTTTTCAGCCATTCTGCTGGAAGCGGAAAACCTGCTCGATATGGAGCATCAGGCGGAGCTGCTGCCGCACCTTGCCTCTATTCGCGACCTTGCGCAAAAGGGGCTGCGTGAAGCCCGCAATATGGCGCTATTGCTACGGCCATCGATGCTCGACGATTTCGGACTGGTGCCGGCGCTCAATTGGCAGGCCAAGGAAACCATGAAACGCACGGGCTTGCGCGTGCAACTCTCGGCTGCGGATTTGCCGGAGGACCTACCAGAAGAGCATAAGAGTTGCATTTACCGCATTGTGCAGGAAGCGCTGAACAACGTGGCACGGCATGCGCAAGCCTGCACGGTGCAGATTTCTTTGCAGCGCGATGCGGAGGAACTCACCCTGAGCGTGCAAGACGATGGGACCGGCTTTGATGCTCAGCGCGTGCGCGGGTTGGGGTTGCTGGGCATGGAAGAAAGGGTGCATCATCTGGGAGGCGTATTCGCCATCGACTCGCGCTCGGGCCGCGGCACGCTTCTGAAAATCAATCTGCCGCTGGTTACCCTGAGCATGGAGAGCGCCATGCAGGCCCCGGCGTGAAAAGCATTCGAATCCTATTGGCCGACGATCATAATGTGATCCGCGAGGGGCTGCGCGGATTGCTGGAGCGGCAGCCCGATTTCGAAGTGGTGGCGGAAGCGGGCGATGGACGCCAGGCCGTCACGCTGGCGCAGGAATATCTTCCCGACGTAGCGATTATCGATATCGCCATGCCGGGGCTGAACGGGATTGAAGCCACTAGTTCCATCGTGGCGGCATGCAGCCAAACAGCCGTGATTATTTTGAGCATGTATTGCGATGAGAGCTACGTGCTTCGCGCGTTAAAGGCGGGCGCCCGCGCTTATTTGCTGAAGGATTCGCTGAAGGCCGACCTGATGGCGGCCGTGCGCGGCGTGGTGCTCGGACATTCGTATTTCAGCCCCAAGGTGAGCCAGCTTCTGCAAGAAGATTACGTTCGAGAGATGGCGGAGAAGCAGAAGGACGATAGCTATGAACTGCTGACCGCGCGCGAGCGGGAGATTTTGCAGCTTGCGGCAGAGGGAAATAGTAACAAAGAGATCGCCAACCGGCTCAACCTGAGTCTTTATACGGTTGATACGCACCGTTCGCATATCTTGCGCAAACTGAATCTGCACAGCGTTCCGGACCTGATTTTGTATGCCGTGAGAAAAGGCATTATTCGTTAGCGTAGTTGTAGTTTGGCGAAGGCCAGGTATTGATCCCAATCGAAAGCGGTCACATCGTGCTTGCCGTCGCGCACGTGATAAGCAACCGTGCCGGTCATGATGGGCTGGTTCAAAGGCGGCATTTTATCGGTGCCCAAGCCGCGCTTGCCTAGCAACTCATAGACTTTGCTGGCTTCGACACTGGATAGGAATTCAGCAGGCGGGTCAGAGGTGTGATCCTGGTCCGCGCTGGCGACATACAACGGACGCGGCGCGATGAGCGCGAGAAGCAAGTTGCCATCCACGGGCACTCGATCGGGGTGGCCGGTGTATTGATGAAAATTGACGCAGAACCAATGCGGAAACGCGGTATTCAGATGTTCAATGGTCTCCCCCGTAGCAGCCCGGTAGAGCGACGCGCCGCCCACGCCGGATTCGTTTGAGATCACCACACGGAAGCGCGCATCCTGCGCCGCGCTCCATAAGGTCGCTTTGCCCAGCCGTGAATGGCCGATGAGAATGATCTTTTTCGAATCGATGGAGCGGTCGGTTTCCAGGTAATCCGCGGCGCGGCTGAGGCCCCAGGCCCAAGCGCCTAGAGTTCCCCATTGTCCGTCCGCTGACTTCGTTTGGCCGGGCTGCAGGAACAGCTTGCGCACGCCAAATTCCATGCCGCCGGCAAAATCGGGTTCGATGTCACCGCAATACACGGTGGCCAATGCGAATCCGCGCGAGATGATTTTCTCCACCTGCCACTGCTGCGCGCTGCTGCCGCGCGCTTTCTCTTCGGCTTTCGTTTTTTGCCCTTTGATCCAAATCTCGGGCAGATCGATGCCAGGGTCGGCATTCACGGTTTCATTTCCAGAGAAGTTCAAGCCGAGAAATACGGGAACCCGTGCACGCGATTTCGAAGGTGAGTACACGAGCAAGTGCATGCGCGGACCTGTCTCGTCTTTCGAGAAGAAAACGGTGACTTGCTTGCGCACCGCCGCGCCGTTCAAAGCGTGCTCATCGGTGGACGTGACACGAAAATGAATTTCCGGTTTTGCGCTGGGAGTTTCGCCGTACACCTG
>DASXGT010000275.1:0-7980 GCA_036488895.1 Bryobacteraceae bacterium
CAGGTGGTCAGAGATGAATCCTAAAGGAACCACAATCACGTTCTTGACCTCTTCGCCGTGAAGTTGGCGCAAGTGATCTAGAATGTCCGGTTCCAGCCAGGGCTGCGAAGGCGGCCCGCTGCGGCTTTGATAAACGAGATCCCAAGCGGTGAACCCAGCGGCTTCCGCCACCAGGCGCGTGGTTTCGCGCAATTGCTTTTCGTAGTCGCTGGTTTGCGCCATGGCGGACGGAATGCTATGCGCGGTGGCGACGAAGCGTATGCACGAAAGATCTTCACCGGCGAATTCAGCTAGCGCGGTTTGCACACGATCAAGCATGGCTTCAATAAACCCTGGGTGGTTATAGAAGACACGCAGTTTATCGGCGGCGGGCGCACCTTCACCGATTTCCGCCTGGGCCGCGGCGATGTTTTCGCGGTATTGGCGGCATCCCGAATAAGAACTGTAAGCGGAGGTCATCAGGGCCAGAGCGCGTTTTACGCCGGCATCGCGCATCTGGCGAAATGCGTCCGGCAGGAAGGGATGCCAATTACGGTTGCCCCAATAGATGGGCAATGCTATTTGATGTTCGTCGAGTTCTTTGCGAAGAGCGGAAATCAATTCGCGGGATTGATCGTTGATGGGGCTTTTGCCGCCGAAGTGATAATAATGCTCTGCGACTTCGAGCAGGCGCTCCCGCGGAATATTGCGGCCACGCGTTACGTTTTCAAGAAAGGGCATGACGTCTTCCGGCTTTTCTGGGCCGCCGAAAGAGATCAGGACAACGGCATCGTACATTTTTTAATCAAGGGCCTATTAACGAACTCCGCCGATGCGGTGCAGCTTCAGCATATTTGTGGAACCCCGCAGGCCCACCGGCTGCCCCGCCACGAAGACAATGTTATCGCCCGGGTGCACGCGCCCGGTTTCGATCAGCATGCGCTCCATCTCATTTAACATCTGGTCAGTGGACGTCATCTCAATGGAAACGATTGCGTTCACGCCATACGCGATGGAGAGCTGGCGCGCCACTGTTGGGTCTGAAGAAAACGCGTAGATAGGAACCGGCGGCCGGTAGCGGGCCAGCATGCGCGCGGAAGAGCCAGACGTAGTACCCACAGCCAACGCCACCACGCCGGCCGTGCGCGCGCAATGATAAGCTGCATCCGCGATGATCTCAGGGATGCTGGAATGTTCCAGCCCCCAGGTAGCCGCAAAGCCGCGGCTCTTCAAGGAAGATTCCGTCTCGCGGGCAATACGCGCCATCATGCGGACCGCCTCAACGGGATACTTGCCCGCTGAGGTTTCGGCGGAAAGCATCACGGCGCTGGTGCCGTCATGAATGGCATTGGCGACATCGCTTACTTCGGCGCGCGTGGGCAGCGGATGTTCAATCATCGATTCCAGCATCTGCGTGGCGGTGATGGCGAATTTGCCGCGCATGCGCGCTTTTTCGAGAATGGATTTCTGAATAGCGGGGACTTTCTCAAGCGCCATTTCGACACCCAGATCGCCGCGCGCCACCATCACGCCTTCGCATTCATCCAGAATGGCGTCTACATTCTGCCAGCCTTCCGGTTTTTCGATCTTGGCGATGATCGGTTGCTTAGCGTCCATTTCTTCGAGCAGATGCCGGAGCCGCAGTACGTCGCGCGGCTGGCGGACGAACGACATGGCGAAGAAATCTACACCTTGCTCGACGCCAAAGTGGGCGTCGGACACATCTTTTTTGGAGAGCGACGGAGTGCTGACTTGCACGCCTGGCAAATTGATGCCTTTGCGGTCATTAATCATGCCGCCAATCACGACTCGACAGCGCGCCGCGATTCCATTGCTTTCGAGCACGCACAATTGCACGGCTCCATCGGCAAGCAGCACCGCGTCGCCCGGTTTTACATCGCGGGCGAATTCCGGATAGCCGGTGGAAGCAATGTCCTGATTGCCTTCCACGCGCTCCGTTGTGATGACGAATTCGGCATCTTCCCGCAGAAGGTAAGGCCCATCTTTGAATGTTCCCAGGCGGATCTTCGGGCCTTGCAGATCAAGCAGAATGCCACAATTACTTTTGTATTCGGCGGCCAGTTCACGGACTGTTTTGATCCGGCGGGCATGATCATCTTGAGTACCGTGTGAAGCGTTCAATCGAAACACATCGACGCCAGTGTCAAACAAGCTTCGCATGACACTTTCGGAATCGGTGGACGGACCGAGCGTGACGACGATTTTAGTGGCGCGCATGCTTCGATTCTCTCATCGAACACGCAGAGTGAAATTCTCCAATAAAAGGCCTAGAGGGTATAAATTAGTCGACAATTAAGACTGCGCCGCGGCTGTTTTTTGCGCTCGCTGCCACTGCATGCGGCCGCGAAATTCCTCATACAGCGTGCTGAATCCAGCCCAGTAGTACCCGCACACAAACAGTAATAAGAATGGAACGGCAAGGTAGTTTAAAGTCTCAATAGCGAAATTCACCATAAAGACAAAGTAAGTTCCGAAGGCCAATTCTACATAGGGCAGCCAACCGCTGCGCCGCTTATAGGCAGTTTGTTGAACTTTGATTTTCTGCGTTCCAATGGCGTATTTGGCGGTGCGCGCGAAGCTGGTCTGAATACCCAGCAAAGCTTCGATCACGCCTTTGGTATTGCTTAACGTGAGGGCGACACCGGCGGCCATCAGCATGGGCAGAAACGCAATGGATTTCCACCACGACTTGGGATACAACACGCGCTGGGCGTAGAGATAAAAAGCGGAAATGGACCAGAACGACGCCACAATCAATGGAAAATCAATCAGCACCATCTGAAACACGCCCATGTAAAAACGCACGATCATCACCGGCAGCATGAGCATGGACACCACGATCATGAGCGGGTAAGAAACATTGGGTGTCAAATGCATGAATGCTTCGGCTTTTACGCGAAAGGGCAAGTCCGATTTGAGGATGCGCGGCAGCAGCTTTATGGCGACTTGCGTAAGGCCCTTGGCCCAGCGCGCCTGCTGCACTTGAAAACTATAGGTTTCAGCGGGTAATTCGGAAGGGCAATCGAGCGAAGGCAGGTAGACGAAACGCCAGCCGTTTAATTGCGCCCGATAGCTGAGGTCTGAATCTTCAGTCAGCGTCTCGTGCTGCCAGCCGCCCGCATCATCAATCATTTTGCGGCGCAAAATTCCGGCGGTGCCGTTGAAGTTAAAAAACAAACCGGAGCCGCAGCGCGCGCCATGTTCAAGAACAAAATGACCGTCGAGCAGCATGGCTTCCACCTGCGTGAGAATGTTGCATTCTTTGTTCAGATAGCTCCAGCGCGTCTGCACCACGCCTACTTCGGGGTCGGTAAAGAAATGGACCGTGCGTTTGATGAAATCGCGCGGGAGGAGGAAATCGGCGTCGAAGATAGCGATGAATTCACCCGTGGCCGTTTCCATGCCTTCCTGCAAAGCGCCCGCTTTATAGCCGTGACGGTTGGTACGGTGGCGATATTCAATGGGCAGTCCGGTCGCGGCGTATTCATTGCACAGCCGCTGGGTGTAGGGGTGGGTTTCGTCGGTGGAGTCGTCGAGCACCTGAATTTGGAGCAGTTCGCGCGGGTAATCAATCTGACTGACTTCTTCGAGTAAACGCTCCACTACGTAGCGTTCGTTATAAAGAGGAAGCTGAATGGTGACTTTGGGGAGTTGTTCGAACGGGGTGGGAGCGGCCTTGGGGAGGTTTTTGCGGAATTTGCGGTAACGGCGGATGGTCTCATATCGGTGTAAGCCATAGACCGACAGGACTGCCAGAATTCCGAAATATGGAACCAGGAGGCACAAATCAAACGGCGACAACTGGTAAATGCCGGAGAACGTATCGTCAAAGAGGCCGGTTGCAATGCGCGAACCCAGACCGGGCGTAGCAAATAGAAGCGAGAAGACCGGAATTACAATACTCATGCGAACGTTATAAAGACAAGGCTCGTGCGCTCAATAGCAATATCTAATAGTTTAACGGTTTTTGGGTGGATTGAACAAGTCTCGCGATTGTGGGTATCTCCCCTGCAATTAACGAAGAGCGGGCAAGTCAAGCGTCCATGGCTCGGGATTTACCGGTACTGCTACTGGCAGATGGGGCAAGCCATGCCGGCGAGACTGAGACCAGGCATCTATTTGACGCGCATAGATGGCCCAGTGCAAATCTCTGAGTGGCCCGATCTTGAAGTTAACAATAGTACTTAAAGCAAAGAGCAAAGCGAAAAGTGCGGCGTTTTTGGGGTTGTCGGCGAGCGCTTGCCGCCCCCAATGTGACGCCGCGAGCGCCAGGCAATAGGCAAACAGGCAACATCCACAAAAGAAATAGCGATCGGCGCCGAATCGGATGGCATGAGAAAAATTGGAGAGAAGGTCGCGGACGCCTTCCCTGGCGGCCAGCGACAGCGCGAGAGACGATAGGATCAACCATAAAGCTGCAAGCAGTTTCCAACGGTCGCTCGAAGGAAGCGAGGCGTACAGCGTAACCCAAAAGCATGCGAAGGCGATCAGGACGACTAGTCCGGCATAGTGAGGTCCTTTCGTCGCCAATGAAAAGGCATGCCGTTGTCCGATGAGAGAAGGCAATATCACCTGATTGGACAAGGCCACCAACGTCGTCTTTACTATTTCGCCAAGCAGCTGCCACGAATGCGCTTGATTGACGCTTGCTCCACGGCTAAACACGACGAGTTGCAGTAAAAGTCCAGCGAACAGGCCAATGGGTAAGGGCGAGAAACGGCTGCGGCCGTGTTTCAGAAATAAAACCGGGATGAGAATGAGGAGCGCGGGAGCGCTGAGCCCCAACAGAACGCCTAACAGGAAATAGAGACCTTTGACCGGATGGCGCATGGAAGGCGCGGGCGCCAAGGCGAAAGGAATGGCTGCGACGAGAATGAACCATTGCAGATTTGCCAGATTGCCCACCAGCTCATAGCACGGGAATGTGGCGGCCATGGCCATGCATAGAACCAGCCGAAGAACATCGCTAGCCAGGAAAACCCGATATTTCGGTTGAGCGAACTCGCTGCAGCAGAACGCCGCCACCAGCAAAGCTCCCAGACCGTAACAGAGCGGCGCCCACTGGGCGGGGAATACGCCCGCGATTTCGGCAATCAAGCGGCTGACTAGATGTAGATAACCCGCGTACGGCTGCGACAATGCGCCGAAGCCAAGCATGAGTTGATCTCGGAAGAAAACAGTTCCGTCTTCGGCCCAAAATTGCGGCCGGGTCAAGGTTGAGGGCCGCCGCGCAAAAAGAAGCAAAAGGCACAATCCGAAAGTGGCTGGCCGTCGGAAGGCGATTCTGCTGATTACGGGGATTGTTTGCATTTGATTAAACCGGCCGAACAGCCTCAATTGTTTTTACGTATTATCAGTTAGCATGACCAGGTAGCAAGACTCCCTGGAGAGGATGAGCCAAATGCGAGATCACATAAAGATACTAGGAATTTTGAATATCTTGATGGGCGGGGTGACCGCTCTATTGGGAATTGCGGTTCTGCTGTTCGCGGGAGGCTTGGCCGGGGTGATTGCGGCTTCTCTTCGCTCCTCACTCGGTGATGTCGACAACGGGATCATTGCGGCGCCCATCATTGCGACTATTGGCGTAGGCATCGCGGTCTTCTTGCTGTTGCTGGCCGCTCCTTCCATCATTGGCGGGTTCGGCTTGCTGCACTATAAGCGTTGGTCGCGCGTGTGGATGATTATCGTGTCGGGCTTTCATTTGCTGCATGTGCCCCTGGGAACAGCGCTCGGGGTCTACGGCCTGGTCGTGTTGCTGAATCAGGAGAGCCAGCGGATACTCGAAAGTGGTGGAATGCTGCCGGCAGCGCCGTATGCGCCGCAGCCCTTTTAAGAATCTAACAGTACGCGCGCCTTCAAGAAAATGTCGCGCAGCATTTCGGCGGTAAGACGCTTCGTTGAGGTGTTTTGTTGGCTGGGGTGATAGCACGCAAGCACCATGGGGCCACCGGGGTGAGTGACATAGGTAGCTCCGTGGGCGAAGCGGAACAGCGCGCGCGATTTCACCAAGCCTTGATCCTGCAGCACCGATAAATAGGCATCTAACGCGATCCCGCCAAGAACGACGATCAGCTTCACCTGTTTCAGCAGAGCCAGTTCGCGAATCAGATAAGGACGGCATTCCAAAATCTCTTCGCGCGACGGCTTATTGTCAGGTGGCACGCAGCGAACGGGCGCGGTAATGTAAGCATCTTGCAAGAGCAGCCCATCTTCGATGGACGCGCTTTCCGGCTGGTTGGCGAAACCGGCTTCCCACAGCGCACGATAGAGGAAATCGCCGGACCGGTCACCCGTGAACATGCGGCCGGTTCGATTTGCGCCATGTGCGCCCGGGGCCAGACCGATGAGCAATAAGCGGGCCGAGGTATCACCGAAACCGGGCAGTGGGCGCCCCCAATAAGTTTCCTCGCGGTACGCGCGGCGGCGCACCCGGCCCATTTCTTCACGATGCGCGACCAAGCGTGGACAAAGGCGGCAGGCAGTTACTTGCTCATTCAGAATGGAAAACGAATCAGGAGGGAGCAAAAGGCTAAATTTCCGTGCTTTAATTGAGTCTGGAATGGGCGCCGTGCGCGCAACCATTCTGACATGTCAAAAGATGCAAAATAACTCAAGGAGTCACCCCTGAGCACTAAGATGACGGCCGTCGCTGCCCAGGTGCGCGAGCCAGCCGACCGTTGGACCACCACCGATGCGGCTGAACTGTATGATGTCGCGAGTTGGGGGAAAGGCTATTTCTCAGTCGGCGATAACGGCAACCTAGTCGTTCACCCTACCAAAGAGCTTGATCGCAAAATTGATTTAAAGCAACTAGTCGATTCACTGCAGTGGCGCGGCATTTCGCTGCCCATTCTCATCCGGTTTGGCGACATTATCAAGCATCGCCTGGGTGAGATTCATCAAGCGTTCGATACCTCGATCAAAGAACACGGATACCAGGCGGGCTACTGCTGCGTTTATCCGATTAAAGTCAATCAGCAGCGCCAGGTGGTAGAAGAAGTTTTTCGCTACGGCCGCGCTTACCGTTTCGGCCTGGAGGCCGGGTCAAAGCCGGAGCTATTGGCCGTGTTGGCGATTGCGGACAACGAAACGCCGATCATCTGCAACGGGTTCAAAGACGACGAGTACATCGAAATGGTGATGCTTGCGAAGAAGATTGGCCGCAAGATTACTCCAGTTGTGGAGAAATTTACCGAGCTGGAATTGATTGCCAAGCACGCCGAAAAAGTGGGCGTGAGGCCGACTATTGGCATACGCGTTAAATTGGCGAGCCGGGGCTCCGGACGCTGGAAATCTTCCGGCGGCTACCGTTCAAAGTTCGGATTGACCGTCAGCGAAGCCTTGAAGGCCGTGGAATTCCTGAAACAGCGCGGCATGGAAGACAGCCTGGAGTTGCTGCACTTCCATCTTGGAAGTCAGATCACTAACATCCGGCAGGTGAAAGCCGCGGTGACCGAAGCCGCACGCATCTATGTCGATCTGAAAAAGGCCGGCACTGGGTTAAATAGCTTGGATGTCGGCGGCGGCCTGGGAATCGACTACGACGGTTCTCAGACGGATTTTGAATCGAGCGTGAATTACACGCTGGAAGAATATGCGCGCGATGTGGTCTATCACATTCAGAGCATCTGCGACGAAGCAGAGGTTCCACACCCCACCATCATTACGGAAAGCGGCAGAGCGGTGGCGGCGTATCACAGCCTGCTGGTGTTCAACGTGCTTGGCGTAAGCGGATTCGGCGAAGAAGATCTGCCCGCCACTATCCCGGACGACGCCGAGCAAGCGCTAATCGACCTGTTTGAAACGCACAAATCGCTCACCAAGAAAAATCTCTTGGAGACCTATCACGATGCGCAGCAGGCGCTGGATTCGGCTTTGAATCTTTTCAGCCTCGGCTATCTGCCACTGGAGCAGCGCAGCCTGGCGGAAAATCTTTATTGGGCGATCTGCCGCAAGATTTTGCGAATGGCGAAGGAT
>DASXGT010000278.1:0-60340 GCA_036488895.1 Bryobacteraceae bacterium
GCCGGGAAAAATCTCGCGCGGCTGCGCGATAATTTAGAATCCAGTTAGCGGTGGCGGCTGCTCAGCCTGCCGCAATGCCTCCGATGGCGCCGCATTTCCGCATAATGAATCGTTTGCTTTGCGCCAGGCACTCCACGGACCCATAAGTGAGCGAACGCCGCATTCGATTTGCTGGCGCAGTCGTTCTTCGTCAAGCCCCACCGGATCAAAGTAATGGTTGAGCACGAGGCCATCCAAAAAGGAGCCAAACTGCGCCGTGCGGGAGCGCTGCTCGTCCGGGTCATCGCTATGCAGTTCAGGCAGCAAGTCTAGCTTAACCGCGGCGGCGCCGTGCGTACACATAAGGACGTGTAGTTCCGCAAGGCGCTTGCGTTTGTGTGGATGGCGAATGGCGTACATCTTGAACTCGATATAGAGAAGGACACGCGCCTTGTCGCGCATGATAGCTTCGAGCTGCTTGACCAGGATGGCGACGCGTTCCTCCAGCGTGGAAGCCATGCGAAGCCTGCCTATATAGGCGATCTGGTCCCGCAAAATATCCTCTTCAAAGATCGCGAAGAAAACATCTTCTTTGTCCTGGAAATGCGAATAGAACGCGCCTCTGGTCTTGCCCATCGCGCTGGCGATGTCTTGCAGGCGGGCGGCTTCAAATCCATCGCGAGCAAAGATGCGGCGAGCGGCATCTATCAGTTCCTGGCGAGTGGCGGTAGAACGCCCCTGTTTTCTCTGCGAAATTTTCTTAATCCCTGAATCCGCCATTGATTCTCCTGCATCCCATAACAGATGCAAGCATTTAGGTTAAAGATGCATACATGTATGTTTTTTACATACACTCGTTTAACTTGGACCCATGTTTAGCAGGAGGAATTGGATGATTTCACGGAATTGTGTAACGCGTCGACAAGGTCGAGCCGGATGGCTCGGCATCCTTGCCCTGTCTGGACTCATCTTGTTTACCGGCTGCGAGAAGCAGAATGCTGCGCCGCCGCAACCGCAACAGGGCGCCATGCCGGTCTCCGTGGTCAGCGTGGAGGCATCCGACGTTCCTTTGACGAATGAATGGGTGGGCACCATGGACGGCTATGTAAACGCCCAAATACAGCCGCAGGTTTCAGGATACCTGGTGGAGCAGCGCTACCGGGAAGGCTCGATAGTCCAGAAAGACCAGGTGCTGTTCCAAATCGATCCGAGGCCGTTTCAGGCGGTGCTGGACCAATCGCAGGCGCAGGTCGAACAGGCGCAAGGACAGCTGGGACAGGCAGAAGCTCAATTGGCGCTGGCAAAGATCAACGTAAATCGCGACACGCCTCTTGCGGCACAGCGCGCCATCGCGCAGAGCCAACTGGACAATGAGAGGCAGCAGCAACTGCAGCAGGAAGCTTCGGTGAAGGCGGCGCAGGCATCGATTGCGGCGGCGAAGGCAGCCGTAGAGACGGCCCAGTTAAACCTGGGCTTTACTGAGGTTCGTTCGCTGATCACTGGTGTTGCCGGACAAGCCACAACTCAGGTGGGAAATCTGGTCAGTCCGCAATCGGTGCTGACCGCTGTTTCTCAGATGAACCCGATCAAAGTATATTTCTCGATCTCAGACGCAGAATATCTTGGACTGACCAAAAGATTAAAAGGCGGCGGCACCGATCTTCTCAAGAGTGCATCGGATGTGCCCTTGACTTTACATCTTTCCGACGGAAGCGTATATCCGCGCAAGGGACAGGTTGTCTACGTCGATCGGCAGATGAACCAACAGACGGGAGCAATCCGGATTGCCGCGGCGTTTGCAAATCCTGGTAATGTCTTGCGCCCTGGACAATTCGGGCGTGTATCCGCCAACACCGAAATTCGTCAGCATGCCATTTTGATCCCTCAGTCCGCTGTAGCGGATTTACAAGGTCAGAAACAAGTCTTCGCGGTAGGTGGAGACAACAAAGTCCACGTGACAAACGTGACGGTTGGATCGGAAGTTGGCCAGAACGTAGTAATTCTGAGCGGACTTCAGCCTGGTACGACCATCGTCACCGACAACCTGCAGAAGCTTCGCGAAGGCGCGCCGGTAGCGCCGCACAAGGCTTCTGCCGCACCCGCCGCTGGCGGCGGGGACACTGGAGGAAAGTAATGTCAAGATTTTTCATTCGCCGCCCGATTGTGGCGATCGTAATTGCCATTCTGACGGTTATCCTCGGCACCGTCTCCATGCTCACCTTGCCGACGGCCCAATTTCCGGATATTGCCCCGCCTGAGATTTCGGTGACGGCCAATTACGCCGGCGCTGACGCCAAAACGCTGCTGCAGTCCGTATCCACGCCGCTCGAACAGCAGATCACCGGTGTGGACAACATGCTGTACATGTATTCGGTCAACGCGAACAACGGCCAATCACAGATATTCACCGACTTTGACGTAAAAACCAACCCTGATACTGATCAGATTCTGACTCAGCTACGCGTTTCACAGGCCCAGGCGCAGCTTCCCGCACAGGCCACGGTAGGCGGTATCGTGGTGCAGAAGTCGCTCACTTCGCCGCTGATGATTGTGGCGCTCTCTTCACCGGACGGCAAGTACGATGCGCAGTTCCTGACCAACTACGCCATCATCAAGCTGCAGGATGAAATCACGCGCATCCCCGGCGTGGCGCGCGTGCAAGTATTCGGCGGACAGTACGCCCTGCGCATATGGGTAAAGCCTGATCAACTCGCCAAGCTGGGCGTGACCGCTCCTGAAATCATCGCCGCTCTCCAGACACAAAATAATGTGAATCCGGCGGGACAAATCGGCGCCGATCCCGCACCCAAGGGCCAGCAGTTTACCTACACCGTGCGCACGGAAGGCCGTCTCGTGACTCCTGAAGAGTTTGAGAAGATTGTCGTTCGCGCCAATCCCGATGGCTCTGTGCTGCATCTTGGGCAGGTGGCGCGCATCGAGTTGGGCCAGCAGTTCTATACCCTCAACGGACGCTACAACAAAGCGCCGGCGGGCGTCTTCGGCGTGTACCAATTGCCGGGTTCCAATGCCGTGCAGGTGGCCATCGACGTCAACAAGCGGATGAAGGAGCTCGCGGCGAATTTCCCGTCGGGGCTGAAGTACGACGTACCGCTCGATACCACTAAGGCCGTAACGGCGGGTCTCCATGAGATTGTGATCACGCTCTTTGAGGCTCTCGGGTTGGTTGTTGTGGTGGTGTTCATCTTCCTGCAGGGCTGGCGTGCCACGTTAATTCCTCTGTTGGCTGTGCCGGTTTCACTAATCGGTACATTCATTATCTTCCCCGCGCTCGGGTTTTCCATTAACACGTTGTCTCTCTTCGGCTTGGTGCTGGCGATTGGACTCGTGGTGGATGACGCCATCATTGTGGTGGAAGCAGTTGAGCATCACATTGACGAAGGCATGACGCCCCGGGATGCGGCCTATAAGGCAATGGAAGAAGTGTCCGGACCGGTCGTCGCCATCGCCCTGATCCTGGCGGCCGTGTTCATTCCCACGGCTGCGATTCCAGGTATCACAGGCCGTCTTTATCAGCAGTTTGCTATTACGATTGCGGTTTCCGTCGTCATTTCGGCGTTCAACGCGCTATCGCTGAGTCCGGCCCTTGCCGCGCTGCTGCTAAGGCCTAAAAAGCCGGCGGAACAGCGCCGCGGACCGCTCGCCGCCTTCTATCGCTGGTTTAACCGGTTCTTTGGCCGTACCACCAACGCGTACGTGGGCACCTCCAGCTTTCTCGTGCACAAAGCGGGATTCGCCATGCTTTTGCTGGTGGGAGTCGGCGCTGTCGCCGTTATGCTGGGTGGCCGTCTGCCGACCGGATTCATTCCGACGGAAGATCAGGGCTATGCCTTTGTAGCGATGCAACTGCCCGATGCCGCGTCCTTACAACGCACCGATAAGGCCGCGCTGCTGGTATCCGACGCCCTGTTGAAAACGCCTGGCGTGCGGGGCGTCATTCAGGTGAACGGATTCAGCCTTTTGACGCTGACACAAAGCACGAACACCGCCTTCTTCTTCGTCTCGCTTAAGGACTGGGATGTGCGGAAGTCCAAAGAAGAGCAATTTGGCGCCATTCAGCAAAACATAGCGCGGATGCTTGCCGGCAATAAAGATGGCATCGCCTTCAGCTTCCCGCCGCCTTCCATCCCAGGCGTTGGAACATCGGGCGGTGTCACCTTTGTGCTGCAGGATAAGTCCGGCAACGACGACCCCAATTTTCTGAGCCAGAATCTCGGCGCGTTTCTCGGAGCCGTCGGCAAGCACCACGAAGTAGCGGTCGCTATACCTTCCTATCTACCTGGTGTGCCCCAGATCTACGCGTCTGTCGATAAGGACAGGGTGGTGCAGCAACAGGTGCAGCTCTCTGATGTATATGCCACGATGCAAACCTTCATGGGCGGTTATCTGGCCAACTACTTCAACCGGTTCGGCCGTCAATGGCAAACCTATGTGGAGGCGGAAAGCGCTACCCGAAGCAAGATCGAAAACATCAACCAGTTCTACGTTCGCAGCGCGAATGGCAGCCAGGTTCCATTGGCCTCACTGGTTAATATCAAGAAGATCAACGGTCCGGAATTTATCTATCGCTTTAACGAGTACCCCGCTGTCTCCATCAACATCGTGGGAGCTCCAGGTTTCAGTTCCGGCCAGGTGATGAATGCGCTGGAAACTGCGTTCCATGAATCTATGCCGGACGGGATGGGCTTCGACTATTCCGGCATGTCTTATCAGGAGCATAAGGCCGCGCAAGGCTTGCCGGCGTGGGTCGTCTTTGCCCTTTCGCTCGTTTTCGTGTTCCTGATTCTGGCCGCGCAGTATGAAAGTTGGACGCTACCCTTCAGTGTGCTGTTGAGTACCCCCGTCGCGATTCTGGGCGCTTACCTGGCCTTGAACGCGCGCGCTCTTGAAAACGATGTGTTCGCCACGGTCGGCTTGATCATGCTCATCGGGCTCTCAGCCAAGAACGCGATCCTGATTGTCGAATTCGCGAAGACGAATTACGAAAGCGGCCAGAGCATTGCCGAGGCGGCGCTGAACGCCGCTCGGCTGCGTTTCCGGCCCATCATCATGACGGCCCTGGCCTTCGTATTTGGCTGTTTGCCCTTGTGGACAGCCCAAGGCGCAGGCTCGGTTTCACGACGAATTCTGGGCACGGTTGTTGTTGGCGGAATGACTCTGTCGAGTATCATCGGCATCCTCTTTATTCCAGTGACATTCGCGTTTGTGGAATACGTCTCCCACCGCTACACCAAAGGCGGAAAAGGTACCACCATGGATTCCAAATCAGACCCCGAGCCATCTGGAGGGGATAACAACAATGGATCGCATTCCGGCGGGGTTCTAACCAGCCAAAGCAGCGGAGGCCACGCATGAGGCGGCTACCGAATCGTCTGATCTTAAGCGCGGCCTGCGCCGGTAGTCTGCTTGTATTCTCCGGGTGTACTGTCGGTCCGAAATATGCTCGGCCGCAGGTACCCAATCCTCCTGCTTTCCGGGGCGCCGATGACAAAGCTACATCCAGCGATGCGAAAGACTCGCTAGGTGATCAGCAATGGGCGCAGGTATTCAAGGAACCTGAGTTACAGACTTTGATTACTCAGACTCTGACCAACAACTTTGACGTGCGCATTGCGGCGCAAAAAGTGCTGGAGCAGCAGGCGCAGGTAAAGATTACCCGCGCTCAGCAATTTCCAACCTTGAATGCCGGCGGCACAGCAGCGGGCGCCCATATTCCATCAATTGGTGGTACCTCATACACCAATCCTCTGGTGTTCGGTTCGTTCAATCTCTCGGCTGCGTGGAACCCTGACTTCTGGGGGCTTTACCGGAGGCAGACGGAGGCAGCGCGTGATACCTTGCTGGCACAGCAATGGGCGCAAAAGGCCGTTCGCATGACGCTCGTGGAGCAGGTGGCCAGCACTTACGTTTCTCTGCGCGCGTTAGATGAACAGCTTGAGATTGCGCGTCAAACCGTCAAAGCGCGGCAGGATTCGGTTGATCTCACGCGAAACCTGGCAGACCATGGCGCTGCTCCGCTCTCCGATCTACGGCAGGCGGAACAATTGCTCTACACGGCCACCTCGCAAATCCCGCAGTTAGAGGAGCAGATTCAGCAGGATGAGAACGCTCTTAAGCTGCTCGCCGGCGATGTTCCAGGACACGTGGCGCACACTGACCCGGCGGCTCTCGCTCCTCCTCCGGTGGGCCTGCCTTTGGGCTTACCATCGCAACTTTTAGAGCGCCGTCCAGACATTCAGGAGGCGGAAGCGCAGCTAAAGGCTGCCAATGCGAACGTTGGCGTAGCGCGCGCGCAATTCTTCCCGCAGCTTGCTATCAGTGGCTCCGCAGGTGTGGGCGGTGACAGTTTTCCCGACATCTTCAAATCGGGCTCGCAGACGATCTATGGCCTCGGTCAGCTCGCTCAACCACTCTTCGCGGGCGGAAAGCTTCGTGGTCAACTCAACCTATCCGAGGAAACCAAGAAGGAACTGGTGCTCACCTATCAGAAAGCGATTGTCACCGCCTTCCGCGATGTATCAAACGCGCTGATTGCCGCCAACAAACAACGGGCATACCGTGAGCAGCAGGAGAAGCTTGTTGAGGCGGCCCAGGATGCGACGCGGCTTGCTCGTATCCGCTACCAGGGCGGCGCTACCGCGTATCTTGAGGTGCTGACTACGGACACAAATCTTTTCACCGCGCAGTTAAACCTAGCCATCGCGCAGCAGAACGAGGCGCTTTCTCTGGTGCAGTTGTATGAGGCGCTGGGAGGCGGTTGGCAGTGAGCGATTAAGACAGGGGGCGGAGATGCTGATCTGCCTAGCCTGATTTGTCTAGCAAAGATTTCCTTTGGGATGCTGCAATAGCTCGGTACTTGATCGATGCCGGTCTTCGAGCAGTATCATGCGACTTTTATCTGGCTCGGAATATCAAAGCAACAAGGTCTTTAACCCGTCTAGCATGAGCACTCTAGAATCGTTTTCCACCCTTACCCACGACACGAACGCGCCAGCCGGTCTATTTACGCCGCTGTCGATCCGGGGCATTACGCTACGGAACCGGATTGCGGTCTCGCCCATGTGCGAATATTCCGCCGAGGAAGGTTTTGCCAATGACTGGCACATGGTCCACCTAGGAAGCCGCGCGGTGGGCGGGGCCGGTCTGGTTTTGACCGAGGCCGCCGCCGTGGAGGCGCGAGGCCGTATTTCCCCTGCCGATCTGGGCATTTGGACTCATCAGCATATCGAGCCGCTTGCCCGTATTTCACGCTTTGTCAAGCAGCATGGCGGCGTTCCGGGAATTCAACTGGCGCACGCCGGACGCAAAGCCAGCACGGATGTTCCATGGCGGGGCGGAAAACCGCTTTCGTTTGAAGAAGACGGATGGCAGCCGGTTGCTCCTAGCGCTATTCCGTTTGACCACGGTCACCCCGTGCCGGAAGAACTCAGTGTTGCCGGCATTCGTACAATTCTGGACGCATTCGTGGCTGCTGCTAAACGCTCCCTGGATGCCGGCTTTGAAATTATTGAGTTGCATGCCGCGCATGGTTACCTGGCGCATGAATTTCTGTCTCCTCTATCAAACCGGCGAACGGATGCCTACGGCGGCTCGCTTGAAAACCGCATGCGCTTTGTTCTGGAGTTGATTGATGAAGTCAGAGCGGTTTGGCCAGAGCGTCTTCCGCTATTTTTGCGGATTTCGGCTACCGACTGGGTGGAAGGCGGCTGGAACGTGGATGAATCGGTGGAGTTGGCGCGCGCAGCCCGGCAGCTCGGGGTCGATTTAATCGACTGCTCATCCGGAGGAAACGTACCTGGCGCGGCGATTCCAGTCAAATCCGGATACCAGGTTCCATTTGCCGAACGCATTCGCCGTGAGTCTGGGATTTTAACAGGCGCGGTGGGAATGATTACGGAACCCGCGCAGGCTGATGCCGTGGTGAGTGAAGGGTCGGCGGATTTGGTCTTATTGGCTCGTGAATTCCTGCGCGAACCCTATTGGCCGATTAAGGCCGCTAACGAATTGGGCGTACCGTTCGGTGTGCCCGATCAGTACGCCCGCGCTTACGCTAAACCGAAGTAATGAATTAGCGGTGTCCGCCACCAGCATGTCCGCCGCCGCTGGCATGACCCACTCCGCCGCCAACGTGGCCAACTCCGCCCCCGACATAGCCGCCGCGTCCGCCATAATACCCGCGGCCGCCATAGTATCCACGGCCGCCGTAATAGCCGCCGCGGCCATAGTAACCGCGTCCGCCTAAGAACAACGAGAATCCCGGATAACCGTAGCCAAAACCGTAACCATAGTAAGGGTATGGATAATACGGATACGCATCATATCCGTAATAAGCGGGTGCCGGAGCAGGCGGATAGGCGCCAGCTGTAGCGTAAGGCCCCGGACCATAAGCACCTGGTGCGCCTGGTTGAGATTCCATGGGACGGTCATATTCGTTTGGCTCAACATAGCGGAATGCCTGTGGCGCGCGCGCTGTTGAAATCGTAAGTGGCGTCTCGATCCGGAACGTCAGCAACTGCTCGGGATAGATGACGCTGGGGTGTCCGCGCGTAACCAGCACTCCAATGATACCGGCGGCTGCACCCGCTCCGGCGCCTATAGCCGCGCCCGTTCCCCACCCGACACCAGCGCCAATAGCCGCGCCCACGCCGGTAGTGGTGGCGATGGCGCCGGCATCTCGCCCGACGGACGTAGAGCCTTTACGGCTGACTAGTGCGGATTGAATCGGCAACTGCTGCCCATCAACCAGCGTCAACTCAGTGAGTTGAATCCCTAAACGCGCGGTGCCTTCCACATGGCCGGCTTTCACCGATTCGGCTACCCGGCCCGCCAAGGTCTGTCCAGGTTCTGCCACAACTACTCCATTTACCACTACTGGCTGAGCTAAGGATGCCGAAAACGCATCACCGGTTTGATTCTTATCCGTGGACAAAAGCTGGTTCACCCGTACCGTTAGAAACGTTCCGGCGGGAATCGTTAAATTGGCCGGAACGGGTTGCTGTGGGGGTTGATAGGCCGGCTGACCGCCGTAGTTCGGTTGTTGTCCGTAGCCCGGCTGCTGACCGTAACCCGGCTGCTGACCACTCGGCTGCGCGTACGGACCTTGGCCCGCGGGCGCCGGCGGAGGTCCTTGGTTCGGATCGCCAGCCGGATAAGAAGACGAGTCGGCGGGCGCGGCTTGTGCCGTTTGTTGCGTGCCGCCATCGCCTACTCGCTTCCACCCACTGCCGGAATTCACACTAGTTGGCGCGGGATTTTGAGTATTCTGTCCAAATAGCAAACTGGAGGCGGCCAAAACGCCGACCGATAGGTAGCGGACCGCCCGAAACTGGTAAGTTAGACCTTGCATCATTGCCTCATTACTTTCGACGAAAAGTTGTATGCACGCGTTTCGCCATCTCCGCAAATGATTGTTTCTGTTTGAGTTATTACTCCGATTGTGCTGCCTGCCACGGTTCCATTGCACCGGATTGGTGCTTTTGGGCCATTAACTCAAGCGTCGGCGGAGAAAATCAACATACGATTTCGCGGCCAAACCAAACACGACGATCAGCGCGATGATGCGCGGCGTGCCGGTCAGAAACAGGAACGCCGCACCAGCCAACGCGGCATATAGCAGAAAAGCCGTACGCGGCCCAATCATTGTTTTGTCGGGATTAGCCATGAAATCTATTACTGCGAGGGCATGTTATACGAAAACGAAAACGCCAGGCGAACTTGCTGGCCCTTGAAATCCGCCGGCAGCGGGGGAAGCGGATTCGACATGCTGAGGCCGGCGATGGCGGCGCGGTCCAGCGGGTCATGGCCGGAGGATTCAGAGGTGACCATCTTTGGAATACTGCCGTCTCGATTGATCACGAACTCCATGACGGTGCGGCCGCGCAGCGTGCCCATGCGGACGCTTTGTGGAATCACAACGCGCCAGTTTGCACGTACGATGGCCAGAATTCGCGTCAGATACGGCTTGAAATCAGCCCCCTGCGGATCGCTTTGCAGCTCCACCGCAGCGTGCCGCGCGCCGATTTGACCGGGCAAGCCAGGAACGCCCGGCGACGGCGTCGTCCCTGGATTATCATCGCTAATAATCACGTTGTTGCCGGTCGTATGGCGAGCCAGATCGTTAACCGCGGCGTCTACGGATACTTTAGGCGGGGCCAATTTGGAATTTGGATCACGCGGCGTTGGATCTCCAATATTCTGGAACGGGCCAGGTGTGGGCGTAGGCGGAGGTGGGGCCACCGTAGGCAAGCCATTCGCCGCGCCGGAGGGAAGCTGCGGCGGCGCTTGATTCAAAGCCACCGTAGGTGCGTCAGGCAGAATTCGCGGAATGTCCTTGGTGACTTTTTTCGGCGCGGATTGGGCCGGTAGTTCAAAACGTTTCACTGACGGCGCCGGCGAGGCGGCGCGCGCGCGCTGCGACGGCTGATCGGCCAGCAGTTGCGCGAGATCAATCTGCTTTGACACCTTGTCCTTGTTGGGAGCTTTCTGTGTCAGAACGTCGCGCGGCAAATAAAGCGGCACGTGATGTACAATCACCCGGCGGCTGGGAGGTTCGCTTCTCGTAACCAGAGTAGGAAGCCGCACGGCTCCAAGAAATAACACGAAGTGAATAGCGACGGAGGCCGCCAACACTGCCGTCCAATGGGCGCGCGAGCTTTCTCCCTGCTCATCGAGCAGCAGATGCAGCGGATAGTCAGATGGCGGCAGAGTAGCGCTCTGGTTCGCTTTGCGGTCTTCCAAGGGTTCAATTAACAATAAAGGAGCGATAGCCATGCCAGTGGCAGATGTAACGACGTTTTCACAAATGGGAAGGTTGCCCGCTCACCCAAAATAGTCCCTCAAAATAGTCATTTGCCGGCGCGGGAGCGAATGGTTTGCGCCACCAAACCCGCGTGTTCATTGATTTTAGCCAGAATGGATTCGGCCGTGCGTAGAGCTTGTGACGCCTGCCACCCATCCACGCGCGGCTGCCGGCGTTCCCGCACTGCCTCGAAGAACCCCTCCAATTCGAGTCGCAACGGTTCCCCGCGGAGTACCGGTAAAGTCTCAAAGCCGATTTGCGGTGATTCGCCCTTGCCCACTCCCAAACGGACCGCATCTTGACGCTGGTAATCGAGCGAAATGTACTCTCCGGGCTGGAAAAGCCGCAGCTTGCGAACCTGTTCCACGGACACCCGGCTGGCCGTCAAATTGGCGATGCAGCCGCTGGCAAACGAAAGGCGTACGTTTGCAATATCCACTTTGCGCGAAAGAACGGAAATACCGGCGGCATGGATCTCCGTGGGCAGTTCGCGTGTAAAGCTAAGCACGATATCGAGGTCGTGGATCATCAAATCCAGCACCACGTCCACATCCAGGCTGCGCGGGGTGAACACGCTCAGGCGATGCACTTCAAAGAAAAGCGGAATCGTCAGTGCTTTTTCGAGCGCTGTAACGGCCGGGTTGAAGCGCTCTAGGTGGCCCACCTGTAGAATGCGGCCACTCTCCTGCGCCACTCGCGCCAGGCGTTCTCCCGCTGCGGCACTATCGGCAATCGGTTTTTCGACCAAGACATCGATCCCGCTCTCAACCAATTGGGTGGCGATGGCTTCATGGGTCACGGTCGGCGTGGCGACGATGGCAGCATCTATATGCAGGTCCGCTAACTGATCAATGCTCGCAAATGCCACCGAACCAAATTCCCGCGCCAGCGCCCGCGCTTTTTCGAGATCGGCATCAACAATGGCAACCAGTTCCACGTCCGGCAGTTGGCTCACAACGCGCACATGATTGCGGCCGAACGAGCCGGACCCGATCACGGCAGCGCGGATGTTCTTCATGAGTTTTGTGTGTCCAAGGGCGCGTAGCCCGCGATGGTGAGCTTGGCCCGGTCGGCCAGTTCAATCATTTGTTCCTTGTCCAGCAGCAGCGTGCGCCCTGCGTCCACGGCCAGTGCAGTCGTGTTGGTTTCGATCATGGTTTCGATAGTGGTGAGACCCGCCACGGGAACGTCGAACAACAAGTGCGCCCGACCACGCGAAGCTTTTACCAGGCGCAGGGGCTTGCCATTGGCGAGTCCGGCGGCGCGGCGCAGCATGGCGTCGGTACCTTCCATGGCTTCGGCGGCCACGCAGGCTTTTTCCCTAATAGCGACGCTCTGCCCGATATCCACCGATGCCAGTACCGAGGCGATCCGCCGGCCATAACGGATGTCGGCTTCTTCCTCTTTGGCCGGTTTGCGCCGCGTCAGCACGCCTTCCGGCGCCAGCAGCGGTTTCAGCAGCCGCGTGGAATCCACTAACTCTATGCCTTCCTCGCGCAGCACGCGCTGCACGCCGCCGATCAGAGCCGCGGTATTTTTTTCTTTGAGCGAAGCCAGCAGTTTGACCAGGCGCCAATCAGGTGTAATGCCGGAAAACAAGCTGACGTGCTTCACCTGGCCCGTCATCATCACTTCAGAGACTTTTTCGCGCTGGAAAATATCAATCAGCTTGCCCAACTGCCCAATATTGATCCAGTGAAACGAAGAGGAAAACGCCGCGAGTTCCGGGGCCGCTTCATTCTCTATGGCGGCCACTACTACTTCATGCCCTTGACTGCGGGCGCTTTGCAACGCTAACAAGGGGAACCGGCCATTGCCCGCGATCAAGCCGTATCTGGTGGGTATTTCCGCCAACCTGTTCCTACTTTACGAATCCACGGTCCGATGCGCGAATGAACGCCAGCAGCTCTTTCACTTCGGCCGTCGCGGGAATCTCTTCTTCAATACGCGCCAACGCTTGCGTGGTATTTAGGTTGGAGTGCGATAGCAGGCGGAATGCGTTTTGCAGCGGCTCAATTGCTTCCGGCTGAAAACCGCTTCGCTGCAAGCCGATGCGATTCGCGCCATATACTTCGGATTTATGGTCGGTGGCGGTCTGTGAAAACGGCAGCACATTCTGTTTAATGACGCTGCGGCTTCCGATGATCGCATTCCGTCCAATGCGGCAAAACTGATGCACTGCCGTGAGACCGCCGACGTTGGCGTAGTCATCCACGATAACGTGTCCGGCGAACGTGACCCCGTTGGCCAGGATGGTGTGATTGTGAATGATGACATCATGCGCCACATGCACATACGCCATCAGCAGATTGTGATTACCAATGGAAGTCACTATGCCGCCGCCTTCGGTTCCGCGATGGATCGTAACAAACTCACGGATCGTATTGTGGTTGCCGATGCGAGTTTCGGAAGGCTCTCCTTTATATTTCAAGTCCTGTGGAGCGACGCCACAGGAGCAGTACGGATAAAAGATATTGTCTTCCCCGATACTAAGCTTGCCTTCTAAAAATACCTGCGCCACTAGGCGAGTGCGCGCGCCGACGGACACGCCGGCGCCCACGATGCAGTAAGGGCCAATTTCGACACCGGCGCCAACCTCGCTACTGGGATCGATGATGGCGGTGGGATGGATTTTTGCAGTGGAATGAATTGCCATTGAAATGCGGGGACTTGCCTTAGGCCGTGGCAACCGCTTTGGGTTCGGCGGGCGCGGCCTCAGCCGAGCCCTTAGCTGGCGTGTCGGACAATTTGCAGAGCAGCCTCGCTTCGGCCACCACCTGACCATCCACCTTGGCAATTCCTTGCATTTTCGCGACTGAGTACTTCAGCCGCAGCAGCTTCATTTCAATACGCAGTTGATCGCCGGGCACCACCGGCTTCCGGAATTTCGCTTCTTCCACCGACGCCAGAAACATTACTTTTCCGCGCGTATGCGGCGCTACTTCGCCTACCAGAATGCCGCCCACTTGCGCCATGGCTTCGACAATTAAAACGCCCGGCATAACTGGAAACTCTGGGAAATGACCGTTGAAATGCGGTTCGCCGATGGTTACGTTCTTAATGCCGACAATGGAATCCGCGGTCATTTCCACGATGCGGTCCACCATGAGCATCGGGTAACGATGTGGCAAGATTCGCGAAATTTGTTGAACGTCCAGCAATGTCATGGGAAGGTTTTATTATAACAACCGATGCCACCTTATCTCCGCTATGCCACTGAGAAACAAGCAGAAATCGTTTCGCTGATCCGGGAAATGGTGGAGTGCGAATCGCCCAGCGGCTCGCCGGCCGCGGTGGACCGGCTGGTCGATTTTCTGATCGCCCACACCCGCGACATTGCCTCGGCGGAAGTGGTTGAGGCTTCCGGCTTCGGTAAGCATGTGCGGCTCGAATTCAAGCTGCCCGGAGGAGGCGATAGCCAGCTTTTGGCGCTGGGACACTCCGATACGGTTTGGTCTTTAGGCACGCTGCAAAGCATGCCATTCCGCGAGGCGGACGGAAGACTATGGGGGCCGGGAGTGCTCGACATGAAAGCCGGCTTGGCATTTTTTATTTATGCCATGCGCGCGCTTCGAGATTTAGATATAACTGTGCCGCGCAAAGTAGTGTTGCTGGTGGTCTCGGATGAGGAGGTAGGCAGTCCCAGCTCGCGGTCCCTCACCGAAGCCGAGGCCCGGCGCAGCAACACGGTCTTGGTGCTGGAACCCGGCACCGGCTTGACCGGTAAATTAAAGACGGCGCGCAAAGGCGTGGGAAGCTATTCCGTCTTCGTGGAGGGCAAAGCGGCGCATGCTGGAGTCGATTTTCCAAACGGAGCCAGCGCCATTTTGGAAGCGGCCCGGCAGGTGCTGCGGATAGCGGAGTTCACTGATTTGGCTCGCGGCACAACGGTGAATCCCGGCGTCATCAGAGGAGGCACTCGCACCAACGTGATTGCCGCTCAAGCGCGCGTGGACGTGGACATTCGCGTCGCACGCTTAAGTGATGCGCTCTTGCTAGATGAAAATTTTCGCGCGCTACAACCCGTCGATGATCGCTGCACCATTCAGGTCCAAGGCGGTTTGAATCGTCCGCCGATGGAGCGAACCCACCCCATTGAAGCGCTATTTTTTAAAGCGCGCGAACTGGGCGCGGCGATGGGCGTTGCGGTTGAGGAATCCTCAACGGGCGGAGGTTCCGA
The DNA here is from genome assembly GCA_036488895.1 of Bryobacteraceae bacterium. GTDB lineage: Bacteria > Acidobacteriota > Terriglobia > Bryobacterales > Bryobacteraceae > Bog-105. The sequence goes on from DASXGT010000278.1 coordinate 14,976, forward strand.
CGGCAATTTCACTGCTGCGCTGGGCGTGCCGACGCTGGACGGCTTGGGTGCGGTGGGCGAGGGCGCGCATGCTTCCAATGAAAGCATTTTGATGGACCGAATTGCCGATCGAGTGGCGTTGCTGGCCGGATTAGTGGCGGAAATTTCCTAACCAGACATCATCAGCAGAACATCTATGCATTTTCGGATTGACGCCGGCGATTCGCGCAACACGAACCGCGCCAGCGGGCTCACTGAAAGCTGCGGGACGCGGACTGACCGCGGACCGCGAGCGCTTTAGCCTACGGCTTGCTGTGGTGGTGGCGCAGGTTGCCATGTCGCTGGTACTTTTGACTGGCGCGCTGCTATTTGTGCACAGCTTGCGTAATCTGCTGACGCTTGACGCAGGCCTGCAACAAGACGGACTGCTGATCATGAGCGTCGATATTTCACCGTTTGCAATATTCTCCCGAACGCCCGGCGCTGATGTATCGCGATCTACTCGATCAGGTGCGCACTACACCGAGCGTGGAACTGGCGGCGACAAATAATATCGTTCCGATCAGCGGCAGCGATTGGAACGATATTATCGAGATTCCAGGACTTCGCAGCCATGACCGTATGATTCCCTGGTTCAATCGGGTGAGCGGGGGATATTTCCGAACTCTGGGTACGCCGCTGCTGGCAGGCCGAGACTTTGACCAGCACGACACGGTCTCCTCAGCGGAGGTTGCCCTCGTCAATCAGGAATTCAGCTGCAAATTTCTCGCTGGAGCAAATCCCGTCGGGCGGCAGATCCGGCTCATAGTGGGACCGGGGGATCCGGAGCACCTGTATCAAATTACCGGCCTCGTCAAGAATTCGAAATATCAGAGCCTGCGGGTAGAGTTTAAGCCGCTTGTTTTTGTGGCGGAAAGCCAGAGCAAGGAACCAACCCAAAGGATTAGCGTGATGGTGCCTTCGCGGGCGCCGGTTGGAGCCCTCAACGCGGCCCTGAAACAGGCGGCGGCAAGAGCGAATCCGGAGATGTCGATTGCGTTCCAGGTATTTCAAACACAGGTGCGGAATCGCTACTGCGCGACAGGTTAATGGCGACGCTTTCCGCATTCTTTGGCTTCCTTGCGGCGGTGTTAGCAACAGTCGGATTATATGGCGTGATTTCCTACATGGTGGCGCGGAGGCGCGGTGAGATCGGGATTCGCATCGCACTGGGCGCGACGCGCGAGGGCGTGATGCGGCTGATCTTGAAAGAAGCGGGAGTCCTGCTGGTTGCCGGATTGGTAATGGGAAGGGCGCTAGCGCTGGCTGCGGGCAAGGCTGCTGGAACTCTGCTCTATGGCCTGCAGGCCACCGATCCATCGACCATGGCGCTGGCAGTACTGTTGCTGGCTGATGTGGCGATGTTTGCCAGCTTTTGTGCCCGCGCGCCGCGCATCGCGCACGGAACCGTTGGCCACGTTGCGCGAAGAATAGGGAAACAATCGCAAAGCGGAGGTAAATTGCCTCAGCTCCCCAGGGGAGCGGCGAAGATCACCTTTGTCGGTGTCACCGCTGGCACATTGTCCGGCTCCACGCTCACCGCTATTGCTTTGATGTTGGCGACATCGAGCGGCCCGGGAATCAGGCTCACCGCGCCGCCGTCGGAGTTTGCTTGGAACGGTTCAATGGGCTTGGGCGCGCCGCTCTTGGGTACGATCCAGCTTTCGTATCTAAATCCGGAGGGCGGGGCAGGGAGGCCGCCCGCAATCAGGACGATGCCAAGTCTTTCATGAACGAACAAACTGCCGTGCGGCGTCGCGGGTTGCGGTCCAAAGGTCACCTGCTTCACGCCGGGCGCTTGCAGGATTTGCAGTGCGCTGACCATGCGCGCCAGTTCCGTCGAATTTGCTTGAGCGCGTCCTTCTTCAAAGAGGCGGGCCTGATGTTCAAAGAACAAACCTACACCGAAGACCAGGGTGAGGATGGCCGTGGCGGCAAATGCGAACATCCACCCCAGCGGCGCGCGGCGCTTGGCTGGTAACGGCACTGGTATTTCCGCTCTTGATGAGTCGAACGTTTCTACTATGCGGCGGCGCAACTCAGCAGAAGGTTCCAGGCGCGGCACATTGCCTGAAATTATCGCGTTCAATTCGATGGCTTTATTAATCTGACTGCTGCAATTTTCACAGCCGCTTGCCAGATGCGCCTCCAACTCATTCTTTTCCGGTGCTTCCAGCCGCCCCAGGGCGTAGAGTTCGTAATCTTCGCTGAACTGATCGCAATTCATTACGCTACCCCCTCCCGGACTGCCGCCCTTAAATTCTTCAATGCACTTTTGACTAGACTCTTCACCGTTCCGAGCGGCTTCCGCAGCCTCTCGGAAATTTCAGTCTGCGTCATGCCTTCGAAGTGGGTTAATTCAATCACTTCGCGCTGATCTTTGCTTAAGCCCTCAAGCGCCTGGCTTACTGCTTTTTCTTTCGCAATCCGGTCCACGGGATTGTCGTTTGCGGCATCTTTGTTCGCAAAACAGCCGGCTCGCTCCAGGTCTTCAAGCGGCGCTGAAGATTGTACGGACTGATTCCTGATCGACCGCAGGTAGTCAAATGCGCGGTTCCGGGCTACCGTGACGAGCCAGCCTTGCAATTTCCCTTTCTCATCGTCGAACGTATGAATGCGGTTCCAGATGCGCAGGAACGTTTCCTGCGTCAAATCCTCTGCTGTAGCGCTGTCGGCTACCGCCCTGAAAATGACGGAATAAAGCAAACTGCCATATTTGTCATAAAGCGAAACCATAGCCTGGCCGTCGCGCAACTTCAGGCGCTTGATCAGGTCTCTGTCGTCTTCTTCAGGTATCGACTCTACCGGCATGAAAAGGCGGCGCTAATAAAAAAAGCGCGCAAGATAAGTAAAGCACGATCGGCTTGAGCCCAAATTGCAGTTCTTGCTTGCTAATACGGCGCTGGGCCGCCAAACGGATGAATCTAAGAATTAGCGTTCACCGGCGCTGAAGGCACATCCGAAGGCGAGGGCCTGAGTTTCAAAACGCACCAGGCGGTAATGCCAATTCCATAAATCAAGACGGCCAATTGCACCATCTCTCGCAGGTTCGTGCTCAATATGTCACCCAAAAAGAGGAAGAAGCAGGTGAAAATCTCGCTGGCCATGGTTAGAGCGAAGAAAATCAGCCATACGGAAGTATTGTTGGGCGGCGCTACCGATTGTGCCCGCAGGGTCCTCCGCATCACCCAAAGAAACGTCAAACTTCCTGACGCGGACCCCGCCCAAAGAATAATCGCGAAAGTGGTGGTGAACTGCCAAGCGCTGTTTTCGTCGCTTGCGTCTGCCAGGCCCGAGAAAATTAGTCCGCAGACGCACACCAAAACAAGGCTGGTGGCAATTCGCGAAATAGCGGCGCGCCGCACATTCGCCAACTGAGCGCTCAATTCCTCGAAAACGTCCCAAGCCGCGACCGGAAAAACGAAAGCGACCAGAAAGCGGGAATAAACAAAAAAGCGAGTACCCTCCGCCGAATCCCCCAGCCACAGGTCAACCCCGTCAAAAAATACCGCTATAACGCACAAAAGCGTAAGGAAAAGATACGTCTTGTGCAGCCTCAACGTCAATACGCGCAACAAGAGAAGGGCGTCCGCGCCCGTTGCCACAAACTCCACCCAGTGGTTTACCTGACTTAACATTCGATATCACTATTTGAACCTATTCGCCTATCAAAACTGAAGCGGCCGCCCGCGCGACCGCTTTTCACCGTCGAGCGCGCTACAAAATCGCCGCCAGAGGCTGAATTGTGCTCAGGTCGATCACTTGCCCGGATGCTGCCGCCTCGGCCGCCACCGCTTGGCTCGTCGCATCGATGACTATCTGCGCCAACGCTGCGTATGGTTGCGCGGCCGGAATCGCCTTCGCCACTGCCGCCGCAATTTCAAGCTCGGTGAGAACGTCCGAGATGGTAACTGATGCGCTCGCACGCGCTCGCATGGCGTTTGCTTTCCGGCGCATCTTGACGATGTTGACGGAGGATGCGTGCATATCATTCAAAAACGCATTCTCCAGCGCTACAACGCTCACCGTCAAATTTGCCAGCGCCATGGAAATGTCGGCTTCATTCGCGGTTGTCCGGTAAAGCGAATAAGAATTGAAAGCCGTGGCATAGGCCGCGGCGGCCTGGTTGAACACCGGAGCGTACTTCGGATAGCTGCTCACTACTTCCGCGCGCAGCGAGGTCAACGCTCCATGCGCCACAGTCAAAGAGTCATAAGTTGTGTCATCGAATGCATTCAACTCATTTGGATGAGCGGGCTGCGAACCGCAGCCGCTGGCCAGAAAAAAGGCAAATAGCGGCAGTATCAAAACTGCCAATTTCAGTTTGTTGATCATCGGGAACTCCCGGCCTCAAGCTAAGTTCCCCCATGGGCGTCAAGTGACGCCAAGTGGCGTAAGTCGCTGATAAATCAGTGTGAGTAATGATGGTAAATTCTTGTGACTGAATCCGTGTAATCGAAAAAAACAATGAACCCAACGGCGTTTTGCATATACTCTGTGGAGTCCAATGCTGTCCTCTCTCTGCCCCATTGCGTTAGCTGCCATGCTTGCCTGGGGCCTTTGGATGAAGGCCAAGAACAAGTTCACATTGCCCGCCAGCCTATGGTGGCCCGATGCCGAAGATCCCGCGCTTGCCATGGAACTGGCGGATTCGCCGGCCGGTGTTGAAAGAATTCTCGGCGAGCCGGGTACCGAAACCGGCAACAGCAACCGCGCCGCTGCCATTGCGCTGCAAAAGTTCGATTTCGTCTTTATCGCTCTCTATGTCATGTTCTTCGCCGTCGCGGCTTTCAGGTTTGCGCTGCCTTGGCGTGCTGTCGTGATCTGCGCCAGTCTTTTGACCGGTATCTTCGACGTTTTCGAGGACTTGCAAATCATCCGTTTAGCGCGCGGCGTTCCCGATAGTTCCGCGAAACGCTTCGGCAGGCCGAAATGGCTATTTTATTTTCTAACTGTCGGGCTGGAAGGCGCGCTACTTCTGCCGCACGGGAGCCAACCTCTGGCTTCCTGGCTAGCACTGTGGCTGGCCGGCGCAGTGTCCTTACTGACTGCGGTACTTGGCATATCCGGCGCGTTCCAGGGCAGCTTCGAACGTATCGCGTCCGCGGCGAAGTTATCCGGCTTCGCGCTAGTGGGACTCGCGCTAGCGCCCCTGCTGAACCACGTCGGATTTCCTCTCACTACGCTAGCGGAATACGCGGTCTTATTTCGCGTCCCGCTGCTGACCGGAATCATCGTAATAATGCTGCCGGTGCTTGCTTTCTTCACTCCGGCGCGCGGCTTGTTGAAAGGACTCTTCGATGTTACGCCGCTCAGCATGCTCGCCGTCACGCTAGCCGCCGCAGCCGTAGGCGGGACGGTCTCGAACAACGCCCGCATTATTTATCTGCACGCCCATCAGCGTATTGCCGGCCTGAACCCCACATCTTCTGATTTGTTTCGGCACACCTGGTTGCTGGTGACCCTTTGCGTCTCCGTGCCGGTCATTGCCGCGGCCATGATCTTTTCCATTCGGCAGACGCGCGGCGCCGCGGGATTAGTTCTGGCGGCGGTATTGGGCCTAGGCGGTTCTCTCTATCTGCAAGCGCTCGCGTCCCGGCTGTTGTTTGTTGCGCCGTGGAATCAGTTCGCGGCAAATTGGATGATCGATAGCCGGCTATTCAACGGCTATGTCATGCGCGGCCCATCCGACCCCCTGCCGGATCATTTGCGCGCCATCGGAGGCTTCTTGCTGGCCCTCGCCATCTACTCCGTGCTCGGCCTGTACGGCCACTGGAGCCTAGGTAAACGCCATACCGTGCCCGCTCTCTGCTCGGCCTTGATGGTCATCATGCTTCTGTGTTGGAGTCTCTCCGCAGTCGCGTTCTTTTTCGATGCTTGGCGGATTCCCATCTTATTGATCGTCGGGTTAGTAGGAATGCTCACCGCGCAATCCAGCAAATCAGACCATCTCTATCAATTGCGCCCACGCAAGAATCGTCCCGGATCGGCGCCCACTCCGGCGGAGACCGCCGCTACTGTTCCTTCCGGCCGCATCGTCCTGGTGGCCGCTAACGGAGGCGGTATTCAAGCCGCTGCTTGGACCGCCCAGGTATTGCAAGGCCTAACTAAAGAACAATATGGTGAGCGTTTTGTCCGTTCGTTGCGCATGATCAGCTCAGTTTCGGGCGGCAGCGTGGGTGCCGCTTGTTTTCTCTATGCACTCGCCGAACCCGGAATGGCGAAAGATCCCGCGGAGTCTGCCGCGCAATCCAGTCTTGACGAGGTCGCCTGGGGATTGGGCTGGACTGATTTTTTGCGCTCTTTATTTCCTTGGATCTGCGGTTCTTTGATTGGCCGCGGCCGCGCCTTGGAAACTGCCTGGTGCTTGAACAGCGCGAAAGACAAAAAGCAGGGAAGCCGCATGGATCTTCCGCTGAGTGATTGGAACCCGCGCGTGGCGTCAGGCGAATTGCCGGCGGTGATCATGAATGCCACCATTTCTGAAACCGGTGAGCGCCTTCTGCTTGCTACCACCCGGATGACCTTAGAGCACACGCGCGGAAGAGCTCGCATCGACGCAGCGGCTTTGCACCGAGTGAATGGCGAAGAATTGGATGTAGCGGTCGTCACCGCCGCCCGTCTCTCCGCGACGTTCCCCTATGTAACGCCCGCCTCGCGCTCGAACGCGCCGGGGCCGCAGCCGCACATTGTCGATGGCGGCTACTACGACAATTACGGCATGTCCACGTTGGTCGAGTGGCTCGACGAGGCGCTAGCCGATACAGCAATCGCTAAGTCCCAGGTCAAGAGCGTGCTAGTGCTGCAAATTCACGGCGCTCCGGTGCAAACGGATCAGCGGGAAGGGCGGCACGCGAAAAATCGCGGCTGGTTCTATCAGGCTATTGCTCCGTTAGTGACGCTTACGGCAGTGCGCAGCGCCGGGCAAATTGCCCACAACGACATTGAACTGGAGCTCCTGCAGAAAAAATGGTTCGAAACGGGTGTGCCCATTCACAGCGTCACGTTTGAATTTTCCGATCCGAATGCACCGCTATCGTGGCACCTGACCCCGCGCCAGCAGGCTGCCATTGCCAACATCTGGCTCAACGAAGCAGCGCCCAAGCTCAACGGAATAACGCCCAAGGTGGATGAAAAACTTAAAAAATCCAAAACTCAGGTGGCCGAATTCTTGGCCGGCAGTGACTCGCTCGATTGCGGCTGTCCCAAATGCCGCATAACCGCCAGTTCCCGGTAAAGCTCCGTCCATTGATCCCGGACCGGATCACAGTGATATTTCTTCACCTCTTCCAACCCGCGATCCGTTATTTGCTCCACCAGGTCCGGATTGTCTAGCAATTCCATCGCGCGCGCCGCCATAGCTTCGTGGTCATTGACTTCCACCAGAAGTCCGGATTCGCGGTTGGTGACGACGTACGGAATGCCCCCGGCATTGGTCGAGACGATGGGCACCCCGGCCGCGAAGCATTCTAAAAGTGAAACCGGCATGCAATCGAAATTCGAGCTGGTGAGATAAATCTCCGTCTCGTCGTAGAGTTGTGCAATTTTTTCATGCGGCACTCGCCCAATAAAGCGTGTATTTTGCAGCTTCAGCTCCGACGCCAGCTTTTCCAGCTCGGGGCGGCAGACTCCGTCATGCGCTATGGTCAAACTCGCCTCCGGATAACGCTTTTGAATAATCGCGAACGCCCGCAAGATGCAGCCCACGTTATAAAGCGGCTCCAGAATCCGGTTGGTCATGAAGACCGGCCGCAGCTTGCTCCGTCTTCGGTAAATGAACTTGCTGGTGTCGATGATGTTGAAGATGGATTGTGCCTTGATTCCATATTTGGCGAAGACATCCACCAGAAAATATGACGGCGTGACCATCCGGTCGGCTAAACGAAAACTGGGGATCGCGGTGCGCCACTCCTGCATGTGCTGCTCGGCTTGCCCGTCGTGATAGTTCAAAATGATGCGCTTACGGTAAAGCCTGCCTAGCAGCATCGCGGGCAGGGTCCACATCGCGTAGGATGTCAATCCCGCTGAAAAGATGTGGATCACTTCGTGCTTGGATGCTTCAAAAATGAGCCGGCTCGCATACAGTCCGAAATTGAACGCGGTTCGAACGAATGGAACCTTGCGAATCCAGAGTAGTGCTTGGGGCGGCCTGGGATTGATGGGGAAAAATGTCACGCGCAGGCTTGGCACGGTATACAGGACCGTCAAGAGTCGTGATACCTGCACCGCTTGGCCGCCCAAAATGTCCAAAGAAGGGCCGATAATGAGTACCGAAACAGGACGTTTTCCAGCCTCCATCATGCTTTTACCAATCATAACTATCGGCGCGGTTTATGATTTTTTCAACTGGCAAAACGCGCAATAATCCAATGTCCGGCCGCTTTGTCGTATTCGAATGACACGCTGGCATTTAATTCAACCGAACTCGGTTTGCCGCTGCACCACATAATATGGTTCACGTCGATCTGCACGGGACCGGTCCTCTGGTTCGGGAGGTCGAGCTTGTATTCGCAGCTTGGATCTTGTTTCTTCGCGTGGACCAGCCAAACCGCCGCTCTGGAGTTGTAACGCAGCAACTGCGCTGCGGTTTCCGGTGTCAACGCGGGCGTGGCGGGTTTCGGCGGCTCGCCGCAAGCGGCCAGCAACAACACTAAGGGCAACAACGCGGAAAATCCCGCAAATTTAGTCATTCAGTTATACCTTCTCAAGCACTGGCAACCCAGCGTTGCGCGCGGCCACAAGCGCGACGCTGGACCAATCCATCTCTCCCTGGCCGTTCGCTATCGCGGAAAGACATTGATCGCGCAACACGCTGGCAAAAGGCATGGGAACAGCCAACTCCTTGGCTGCGTCCAGCACCAGCCCGACATCCTTTAATCCGAGTTTCAAAGCAAAGCCCGCCGGCTCAAATACCCCGCCGGCGATCGCGCCGCCATACCCCTTATACACTGGCGAGCCGAAAAGTTCATTCATCACGTCGAGAAACAAATGCGGTTCCACGCCCGCTTTGCGCATGGTGGCAAAGGCCTCTCCGAACGTTTCCAGCATGCTGGCGATCATGAAGTTGCCGCATACCTTCAGCGCGTTGGCTTGCCATGCTTCGGGACCGGCGACGAATGTTTGCCGGCCGATCGCCTCAAATACGGGCTGAAAGCGCGCCACAGCTTGCGGATCGCCTGCCGCCACGACGATGAGCCGTTTTGCCGCCGCCGCGTCGGGGCGTCCAAAGACCGGAGCGCTTAGATACGTCTGTTGGTGTTGGGCATGTTCCTGCGCCAATTTACGGCCTAACGCCACGCTAATCGTGCTCTGCGAAATGTGCACAGCGCCGGGAGCCAAGCCTGCCGCGATTCCTTGTTTCCCAAACGTTACACCTTCGACGGCTGCGTCGTCAGCCAGCATGCTGAGCACGGCCTCGTTGCCCTGCGCGGCTTCGGCAGGTGAATCGGCAATCCGCGCGCCGTCGCTCTTCAGCGTTTCGGCTTTATCACGCGTGCGGTTGTAAACACACACCTCGTGGCCCGCCGACAACAGATTGCGGGCGATGCTCGCGCCCATCCTTCCAAGTCCTACAAAACCAAGTTTCATTGTTTATCCGCCAGTATTAGGTTGGGAAAGCTCGTACAATATAGCTTATGACGTTCCTTCTGCGGCGAATTGGCCTTCTGACAGGTGTGCTTTTTCTGGCCAGCAGCTTCCTGCTGGCGCAGGATTGGAAAACCAAAGACGCGCTGCCGGGCGTCGATTTGCAAGGGCTCACCGTGGCACAGAAGCAATCCGTGCTCAAAATATTGCGCGATGAGAGTTGCCCCTGCGGTTGCAACATGAAGGTGGCGCAATGCCGAACCGAAGACCCCTCCTGTTCTTACAGCAACGGCTTGGCAGGCATTGTGGTCGATGCCATCCGGGCGGGGAAGAGTGAGGATGCCGCCATTGCGGAGGCAAAGGCTTCGCGCTGGTCGCATGACCAGAATACCGGCAGAGTGCTCGATGACCCCATCGCTATTCCGGTCGCGGGCTCGCCGGTTACCGGGCCAGGCAAGGCGCAAGTCACAGTGGTGGAATTCTCTGATTTTCAATGCCCGTACTGCGTTGCGGCCTATCCGCAAATCGAAGCCCTGCTGAAAGCCTTTCCGCAACAAGTGAAGCTGATCTTCAAACAGTACCCGTTAGAAATTCATTCCGAGGCTTATCTGGCTGCTTCCGCCGCCCTTGCCGCGCATAAGCAGGGTAAATTCTGGCCCATGTACAATGCCATATTCCAGCATCACGACGATCTAAAGCGTCCCGCGCTGCTGGCTCTCGCCAAACAAAACGGGCTCGACCTCAAGCGCCTCGAAGCGGATATGGATTCGAAAGAAATCAAAGACGCGATTGCGAAAGACATCCGCGATGGCGACGCCGCGCGCGTCGAGGGCACGCCTACCATTTTTATCGACGGCAAACGCTACAACGACCAGATTGATATGACGCATTTGAAGCCACTCATCGATGCCGAACTGAAGAAAGCGCCAGCGACGAAGGGCACCGTGGCGCGCGCCGCGATTAAGTAATAACAACCACGCCGCTTTTACGGCCGCGTCTCAAGCTCCCGCACCAATTCCACCACCACATCACCCACCACCTGCAAGCTATGGGTACTCAATTTGTCTAGAGTGTCTTTTTCGTTGTGCCAGAAACCGTTGCTCGGTCCATAGGTGAAATCGATCAGGTCCAGAACGTTCACGCCAGCCTCGGCAAACGGCTTGTGATCGTCTTCAATGGCTCCGGGCGTCTTCTCGAAGTATTGGGAATCGCCGACTTTGGCCGCCGCCTTCTGTGTCAATTCGCGTAGCGCGGCCGATGAATTCTCGTCGTTCATCACGTTCAAATCTTTATCCCCGATCATGTCCACATTGATCAGCGCCTTCAGGTTCCGCAGCGTTCCATCCGCCAGCCATTTCGCTGCCAGGTGACGGCTGCCATAGCAGCTATCCGTGTCTGTCCAATTGCCCACCGCTTCTTCTCCATCGAAGAACACGATCAATACGTCGTCGCGATGCTTCGTCTTTGCCATCACGCGCGCGAACTCCAGCAGAAAACCTGTGGACGACCCGCCATCGTTGGCCCCCAGGAAATGCACCATCGGAATTTTCTTCGTATCGTAATGGCCCGTCACGGCGATGGCTTTGCCGCTGGAGCCGGCAAAGCGGACAATGACATTCGCCATAGGAACCGGTCCGTTCGGAGTTTGACCGTTGAATGAATCCAACACGACGGCGCCTCCCAACGGCTTCAATTCCGCCACAATCCAATCCCTTTGACGAACATTTTCCGGCGATCCCGATGGACGCTCTCCAAATGCAACCGCCCGCCTGGTGTCTACCAGTGCCCGCTTGCCGTCAAAGACTGCCTGTCCTGGCGTACTGGCTAAACCGGTACTTATAGTTAGGGTAATAAGTACTGCTAAGCGTTTTAGGGTTAAAGAGATAGTGGATTGAAGTCGATTAGATTTGTGCATTGCAGTTGCCGTCTAGGCCTGCCAAAGGTTTGTAGTATTATAGCTTTACGGGGAATGGGACGGAGAGTTTTCGTTTAGGGGCTATATGTCGTCCGTAGGGACCTTGCTTCGGAAATCGCGGCTCGACCAGGGTGTCTCCCTGCAGGATATCAGCGCCCGAACCCGCATTTCTGTTAAAAATCTGGAAGCAATCGAGTCCGGCGATCTAGGCCAACTTAGCTCACCTTTCGTCTACCGTAGCTTTGTCCGTCAATTTGCTGCTGAACTAAAGCTCGACTACGACCTTCTGGCTCCTGACGTTCTGGCCGCTTGCGACACGATGCGCCAGCCGCTCTTGCCAGGCGAGGGCAATGCGCTTATCATCCGCGTAGCCCCCATCCAACCCAAAATTCGGCGCGATTTTCAATGGATGTATTTGGCAGCGATCTTAGTGGTCGTGATCGCCGCCGGTTCCGGGACTTATGCATTGCGGGCTCGTTCTTTGTCGCCTGCCTCTGCCGTCACCTCGATTGCGGATAGTTTGGGATTAACGCGGACTGCTCATCCGGCTACCAAAGCGGTCGCCGTTGCGCCTTCGACCGCAGCCGTTGCCGTGCTTCCGTCCAGTGAAGTAGACAGCGGCATACACATTCGGCTATCGGCTATCGAGACCACCTGGTTATCCATTGTTGCCGACGGCAAACAGACATACAGCGGTATTTTAAAGGTCTCTCAAACCAAAAGTTTGGAGGGCAGGGAAACCGCACGTATCAAAACCGGAAACGCCGGTGGAGTGACTATTGTCTTTAACGGCAAGGTGCTAGGGCCCATGGGGCGGCACGGGGAAGCCCGCACGGTTCTCTTTACGACTACCGGCTACGAAGTGGTCAGGTCCGCTGCGGAGGCCTTAATCCCGGCGCTTTTGGCCCCACAGCACCGGGCCAACGCACTGCCCTTCAGCCGGAGCGTCGAATAGTAGAAGTTGCTGTATCGTTTTCCTCGCCGGTTACTTGCTCGCTCTTCTTAGCGCGTAATTCGCTTTTCCGTTCGGCGCGCAGCAATCGCCGCTTCTGCCGCTCCATGGTGAGCAACTCATTCCTTCGGCGAAGCTTAATGCCCGAATCCACTTTGCCCCAGAAATTGCGAAAATACTCGACGGCCGATGCCAAGGCGAATAGCAACACCCCGTACATGGTAATCATCGCCACCGTGTGCAACGCGGGCCACCGAATGGAGAGCAGTACCAGTGTGATGGCCACCACTTGCAACACCATTTTCGACTTGCCAAGTTCACCGGCTTGAATGGTGTATCCTTCGGCCGCTGCAATGCTGCGCAAGCCGGATACCGCGAATTCCCGGCTGATAATCAGCACCACCAGCCAGCCCGGCAGCAGGCGCGTCTGTACCAACGAAATCAACGCCGCGGAAATCAGCAACTTATCCGCCACCGGATCCAGCAGCGTGCCAACCGTGGTCACTTGTTTCCAACGCCGCGCCAGGTAGCCATCCAGCAGATCGGTCAGCGCGGCGGCCAGGAATACGATCAACGCAAAGAAGTCGTTCGCAACCAGAACCCGTTCATTCCAATGGAGTTGGAAATTCTGCTGCACCAGCGCAGCCACCAGCAGCGGAACCAGAAAGATCCGTACCAGAGTCAGCAAATTGGGCAAATTTGTCAGTTGTCCCAACTATAAAACATTTTGACAGGGCAATTGCCGGTTAGAGCGGCAATTAGCGGAGGTGGATGTTACCGTAATACTCGTCGCTCGTCCGATTTTTTCGCCGCGCAGCCAAAGATAAAGCGGTGAATTTTTTGTAGGAGGCGCGGGCAATACAGCGGCAAGTGTCTGTTGCTGGCCGGGTCCTTGCAGCGGAACCGGCATGCCGCCCACGTCGCTGCCGGTGAGCGCGTCCCAGCCCACTTTCTCGATCATTTCCAAATTGCTGCCGGTCAAAATGTAACTGCTGCCATCGACCGATTGCGGCCCATTCGGTTGCACTGACACAATCTGCGGCAACCGGATAATGCGCGCCAGCGTGACCGGTTGCGATTTTCCTCCCGCACCGTTATCTATGGACGCCTGCAGCGTGCAGCCCGCCGGAAATGAGCTCGTATCGTAAGAAAGAAAAAGCTGATCCTGCGACAATTGCTGCAAACTGTAAGTCGAGGTTTGCTCGCCCACATGCAGCAGCGGCTTGGCGCCCACATCCTCCGCGCAGTCCAGCCGCAAAATACTCTTGGGCTGGATGTTTTTCACATCCAGCATGGCAGTCAACGTATAACCGGCGGGAAATTCCTCCGGCAAAATCGTGATTGCCATTCCGGATGGCAGCGACAACTTCGAACTCGCAATGACTGGCAAGGGCCCAGTCACTTGCAGCGCGTCCTGCAGCGTCAATGCGGCGCTTCGGTCGGCTAACGAAGCCGTCAATGGCGTCAGCATTCCGGCCGCGGGATTCGATTTCAACCGGACGGTCAAGCTGCGCTCGTGGCCACCGGCGGACGCCGCGCCTAGCTCAATTTGAACGTCTGGAGCTTCCAGCTTCGCCAACAAGTCTAGCCGTTCCCCCTTCAGTACATAATGCTGAGCCGCTCCACCTTGATTCACCACGATTGGCAGGTTATCCAATCTGGGCGGATTCGACAAAACCTGAAACTCCACGCCGTGACTTTTGCCGTCCTGTTGTGCGACCAGCAACTCATACTTGCCCGGATCGAGCGCGCTGGTATCCAATAGGACATCCATATGATCTTGCGGCCCCGTACGCAGCCCCTTCGGCAAAAGAAATCGCGCCGGCTCGGCCAAGGCGAACTCGTCACCGGCCTTCTTCAATTCCACTTTAGTGGTGAATTCGAAGTCGTTTCCGGAAAGCGTTACGGGAGTCTTGCCGGCGCGCGCCAGCAGGCGGTCTTGTGAACTGGCCGTTAGCTTCGCGTCTTTAAAATCGCTGAGGGGTCGAACGTGAATCTCTCCGGTGGCTGCAAAGGGCGCCCAATCCCAAAACCCATTCAGGTGGTAGTCCCCCGGCGGCAAGTTGACCTTATCCAACCCGATTTCAAGCGCCTTTTGGTTCCCCAGCTTGAGCACCGTCACCGGCGTCTTCTGCCCCTTCGTGTTTTCAAGGCTCCACTTCCGGGCCCTTTGCAGGTATTTCCATTGCAGGTCCGGCACGCTCACCGTCACTGGAGTTTTCTGTGCCTGGGGAATGTTATTGTCTTCCCCGAGTTGAATGTTCGGCGCCGGAGTATTGGGGATACGGTTTGCCCACACGTAGGCCACCCTGGTATGCGCCGGCACCGGGGCGCGCTGGCCGCACAAATTGACGCCGGTCTTTTTCAGCGGTTGGGCAAATGACGAGCGGAACTGCGTATTCGGAAATGCGATGGAGTGCAATTCCAACAACATGGCCGTGCCGCCCGCAGCCAGTCCGATGGGGCTTCCGAAGAAAAGAGTTGCGGCGGCAGTGGCCAGGCTCGCCGTTTGTCCAATGCGTTCCGATGCCGAACTCGCCAGCGGGTTGTACGTCGCAAGTTGGGGATTCATGCTGCTGAACAACGCTTGCGCCTGCGCCGAAATGGGAGCCGTTTTGTCTATTTGAACTGAGAAACCGTATTGCGAAGCGAACCCATTCAGCGCGGCGTTCATGCTAGCCGCGGAACTGCTGCTGTCGGAAAGCGCCTGTAGCAGCGCTTCCGTCTGCGACGTTTTCTCCGCGTAATCGGCTAGTTGCGCCACCAACTGATCGTCCTGCGACAGAAAGCCTTGCACTTTTTTCCGGCTTAGCCCCTGCGGACCATAAACAAAAGCGGCCACCGAAATGGTTTGCGGTATTTTCCATTGCTGCGGCTTATTCGCGTCCTTGGGATCAGTCACAATCAGCAGATCGTCATCCGGCTTCCGTTTGGCCGGAACCAACACCAGCACCACTTCGCCGGGCCTTTTCTCGTTATTGCGCAGTACGGGTGAGTAGAGTACGGTGTCGCCTTCGCTGAGATGGTTAATGGATTGGAATTGCAGTGCCTCTTGACCTTTAGGAGGTTGCACCTGGAGGTTCACGGCGCCTATCGGCGCGCCAGCCGGACAGGTAACCGGTAACGGCGCTTCTGTCGTTTCAGTATTATTGCTAGTAAGCTGGACGCTATTCTGCGCCTGGGTGACGAATAGGCTCAACAACCCAACGCACACAATCCTCCAAACCATTCTGCTGTCAGAATAGCGTGGCACATCCAAAGCACGTCGAGCCCCGAAGTACTAACCTGTAGGAAGCGGCGCTGGCCCGGCTTCGCCGGAAATTCGCAATCCGCCCGCTACCGGATTTGCCCGAGTATCGAACAAACGAAATTGTCTAAAGCACAAGAGGAAACCTTGCCTACAACCGAAACCCAGACGTTAGAAGAACTTTGTATAAACACAATTCGCTTTCTTTCCGCGGATGCCGTGCAAAATGCCAACTCCGGCCACCCCGGCATGCCGATGGGCGCCGCTGCCATGGCCTACACGTTATGGACCAGGTATCTAAAGTTCAACCCCAAAGACCCGGCCTGGTTTGACCGCGACCGTTTTGTCCTTTCCGCTGGACACGGCTCCATGCTTCTGTATAGCTTGCTGCATCTGACCGGATATGATCTTCCGCTCGATGAGTTGAAGCACTTTCGTCAATGGGGCAGCAAGACGCCCGGCCATCCCGAACGCGGGCACACCGTAGGCGTGGAAGTCGCCACCGGTCCGCTCGGCCAAGGTTTGAGCAACGCCGTCGGCTTGGCGATTGGGGAAGCTTGGCTCGCCGCGCGCTTTAACAAGCCCGGACACACCATCGTCGACCATTACACTTACGGCATCTGCGGCGACGGCGACTTGATGGAAGGCATCACCCAGGAAGCTGCATCGCTGGCAGGTCACCTGAAGCTCGGCAAGCTGATTTTTCTGTACGATCACAACCATATCTCACTCGCCGGCGCCACCAGCCTGTGCTTTACCGAAGATGTCGGCAAGCGCTTCGAGGCCTATGACTGGCACGTGATTCACATTCACGACGGCAATGACACGGAAGCCATCGCCAAAGCCATTGAAGCCGCCCAAGCCGAGACCCATAAGCCTTCATTAATTCTGGTGCGTACGCACATCGGCTATGGCAGCCCGCACAAACAGGATTCTTTCGAAGCGCACGGCAACCCGCTTGGCGAAGACGAATTGCTCGCCTCGAAAAAGGCCCTTGCGTGGCCTAGCACCGATAAGTTTTTCCTGCCGCAGGACGCCGTGGATGAATTCCGCAAATCTATCGGCAAGGGCGCTAGCGCGCAGCAATCCTGGCAGAAGAAATTTGACGCCTATAAAGCGGCCTTCCCGAAAGAAGCCGCTGAACTCGAGCTCATGATCGCCGGAAAACTTCCGGAAAATTGGGCCGCCGATCTGCCAAAGTGGAAGCCTGAAGACAAGCCATTGGCCACGCGCGCCGCGGGCGGTCAAGCACTCAATGCTTTGGCAAAAAACATTCCGAACATCTTGGGCGGGTCGGCCGATTTGAACCCCTCCACCAACACCGCGCTCAAAGGCCAAGGCGATTTTCAGAACCCGGAATTCGGCGGGCCTTCCGCTGCCGGAGCCGTTGGCGGCGTTTGGGGTTATGCCGGTCGCAACATGGCGTTTGGTGTGCGCGAACACGCCATGGGAGCGGCCGTGAATGGCCTGGCTGCTCACGGCGGACTGCTGCCTTTTAGCGCCACCTTCCTGGTCTTCTCTGATTACATGAAGCCCGCGATTCGCCTCGGCGCTCTCAGCAAGCTCAAAGTCTTCTACGTATTTACTCATGACAGCATCGGCGTAGGCGAAGACGGCCCCACGCACGAACCCATTGAGCAGCTTGCCGGCTTACGCGCTATCCCTGGTCTCAACGTGATGCGCCCTGCTGACGCCACCGAAACCGTTCAGTGCTGGGCCGCGGCCGTCGAACATGACGGACCGACGCTATTTGCCCTCACGCGCCAGAATCTTCCTCATTTAAGCCGCGCCAACGCAAAAATAGGCGGCGCATCAAAAGGCGCATACATCCTCTCGGAAGCCGAAGGCGGCCAGCCGGACGTGATCCTCATTGGGACTGGTTCGGAAGTCTCGCTCTGCATGAAAGCGCAGGAAAAACTCAAAGGCTACGGTGTGAAAGCGCGCGTGGTCAGCTTCCCGAGTTGGTATTTGTTTGAAGCGCAAGACGCTGCCTACCACGAGAGCGTGCTGCCCAAGGCCGTCACCAAGCGCGTAACGGTGGAGGCTGGCGCTCGATTAGGCTGGCATCGTTGGGCTGGAACCGATGGCACTGTGATCGGTATTGATCACTTCGGTGCGTCTGCGCCGGGTGACCTGATCATGAAGAACTTCGGCTTCACTGCCGAACATGTCACTGCCGCGGCACTGCGTCTGGTAGGTAAGAACGCCGAGGCCGACAAGGAATATGGTGGCGAAACTACCAATTTCGCGCCCACTTCGCCTCACGAAGGCCACTCCTAAACCCCATGTCATTCCGCCTGACGAAAGAAGAATCCTTTTCCGATGAAATCAGGCGGATTGTCCTTGAACAACTAACGAAGGCCGCGGATCAACTTTCAAACCCAAAGAAAGTGGACCGCGGCGTTCATGAAGCACGCAGGTGCATAAAAAAGGTACGTGGTGTCTTGCGTTTGATCCAGCCGGAAATGCGTTCGGTCTATGAGGCTGAAAATGGGCAATTGCGCGCGCTAGGCCGCGGATTAGCGGATTTGCGTGACGATGCCGTCGTACTGGAGGTTTTCGATTCGTTGCTCCCGAAACGCGGCAACCGGTTTGACGCCGTTCGCCGCGGCCTTGAAACCAAACACACAGCGGATGTAACTAAAATATTCCGGGAAACCATGACAGGCTTGCGCGCAATCGCTAAACGTGTTGAGTATTGGCCCGTAACCCATGACGTTGATACCGCCATGTCATCAGGCTTCCAAGCTACTTACCAGCGTGGCAAAAAGGCTCTGGGCAAAGCGTTAGAAAATGCGAGCCCGGAAAATTTGCACCTGTTTCGTAAGCGCGTCAAGGAACATCGGTTTCACCTGAGCCTCCTCTTTGGGGACGAGACTAAACGCCTTGATGATTTGCGGCAATTGGAGGTCCTACTGGGCGACGACCATAACCTGTCCGTCTTACGTGATCGGCTCGACCAAAATCCCGCGCTCTATGGCGACCCTCTGGATGTGAGCGCGTTCCAAGCGCTGCTGACGCGCAAACAACGTCAACTGCAAGCGCGCGCGCTTCCGCTAGGCCGCCGCCTTTACGCGATGGAAGAAGCAGACAGCCTCATGCCGGTTTCGCGGCGTACGGCTTAGATGGCCGCCATGCTGAATGGCAGAATACGCGCACTGCTCTTGTTCGCTATCTCCGAGGAGATCGATCTGCAGCAATTGCATACGCTGCTGGGCACTAGCCCCAGCAAAAGGGAACCCGCCTTTCGCCACCCCTCCCCCGAATACGTGCGTTACGAGCAGCCTCCGGTTTTGCAAACGATCGGCGAGTGTGAACCCTTTGATGGCCACCCGCTCCAGGCGCGCATTCGCTATTACAACTACGGTGTTGCCAGTGTAGAATTGCAATCCCAGTTCACCTGCGCGCCCTGGCTCGATTTAATCCAACTGGCGAATCACTGGATTCTCTCGCCCGAACTCGAAGGCCGGGCGCTCGCTCTGCTGCGGAATAGCGCTGACCATGCCAAGCCTGCGTTGAAAAAGCCTTACGAAAACTGGATCTCAGAAGACTATTACGTCGTACAACTGGACCCTATCGTGGAACCGGACGGCACGCTTCGCTCCGCCGAAGACCTGGTTCGTCAAAACGCTCCGCAAATCGCCCAGATCGTACGCGGAGAGGAGACCGCTTTGTCCATCAGCGAGCGCCAGGAAGTTTTGGCCGCCAGCATGTCCTATTACCCCGCCGACCTGGTGGTGGTCGGATGGGTAGCGGCTTTTGTCTACGACACGCCTTATGCTGCCGCGCCCACCATCGATTTGCTGGAATACGCCAACACGCAGTTGCTCGAATTCCGTTACTACGATGAGGTGCTCACCCAGGTACTGGCCGACGTTTATAAGCGCCTCGAAAAGAGACGGAATCTCTGGACCCAATGGTCGCTCGCCCGCCATGCCGAAGAACTCAACACCATCCGCCTTGATTACCGCGAGCTCGCCGAGCGCACCGACAACGCCATCAAATTTTTGAGCGACATGTTCTATGCGCGCGCCTACCGGCTCGCGTCCGCACGCATCGGAGTTACCGATTACCGCAACTTAGTAACCGACAAACTCACCACCGCGCGCGAACTCTATGAATCCATGGTGAATGAATTCCATCAGAGCCGCGCGTTTCTCTTGGAGTTGATGGTCGTGATTATCCTGATAATCGAGATTGTCTTTCTCTTTCGCGGCAAGAGCTAAACAGCGCGCAATCCCTATTTGGGAATTTGCGTGCCTTCGCCTTCGAACGGCCACTTCTTGTTGAGTAGAATTTCGCGTTCCCGTTGTTCTTTCGGCACCTTGTTCACGGTTAGGTTCTCCAGGAAATGCACGCCTGACTTACCCGCCACCGCGACATCCAGATCGCCGTCCCCGTCCAAATCCTGCACTACGAATTGCGTGCCGCCTCCGGCAGTTCCGTTATAGGAAATCGGAAATCGTGTAAAAGTCCCCTTGGCGCGGTCAATCTTGTAGTAATAAATCACCAGCGGTTCATACGACCCCGGATCATTACCGCTATGCCCGCGATACCGCTTGCCCACCATTACTTCCATCTGCCCATCGCCGTCCAGATCCACCAGCTTCAGCACGTGCGCCTGTGAGAACGATTCGTCGATGATATGTTTTGTCCAGGTCCGGTGCGCGGCGGTCCCGCCTTGCTCCAGCCAGTAAACGCCGTAGCTATGACCGCGGCTGTAGATCAGGTCCAATTTGCCATCATGATTGACGTCATATCCAATAATGGGGAACCCGGTTTCGTCCAATTTCCACTCGCCATGCCATTCCCATTTGTCCGCATTGGCGTCGATATTCTTGAACCAGCCGTATGGTGTCAATAAATCCATCTTGCCGTCGCCGTCCACGTCGGCGATGCCAATCCCGTGGCCGTCCTGCGCCGGTCCACCCGCCTGATGCACTTTGGGTTCCTTGCCCGCGAAATCGACCCAGATGACTCCTGAGTGCCCATAGTGTCCCAGCGCCAGTTCCGGCACGCCGTCGCCATTCAAGTCCGCCATCCAGCCGCCCTCGGTCTTCACCGTGTGCGCGATTAAGTGCCGCTGCCACATCACGCCCTGCTTTTTCGGATTCTCATACCACCAAAGGCCATCGCTCTGCCATCCCACCGTCACCAGGTCCGGCGCGCCGTCGTGATTCACGTCCACCGCCCACTCGCCGCAATCCGATACAAACTCATCCTGCATCTCGACGGTCCGGTATTGATGCTGTTTCCACTCTCCGCCTTGCGGGCCCGGGTTCTCGTACCAGTAAGCTCCACTCACCAGATCCGGATGTCCATCACCGTTCATATCCATGCTGGCGATGCCCTCCGCGTGATCCGTGCCAAGCCGGTGCTCGAAAAAAGTGAGTTCCGGAACGCCGTGCGGTCCGTTCCCCTTCTCCTTGTTGAGTTGGGCGGAGGCATTGACCGAAACTAGCCCTAAAATTGCCACAACAAAAGGAATAATGGATGGTGTCTTCATGAATTCAACCAATCGTAGTTTATAACGGTCTACTAAACTGCAAGAGGTGAGTTTCTTTCCGGCTACGCGTGTCTTTATCCTTGTTATTTGCCTCAGCCTGTTTTCCCCGGCTTGCCTGGTCCGCCGCCGTATCGTTGCGCCACCCGGTAAAACTGAGCATAGACCGCTACTGACGGCGGACAAAGCGGAACTGATACGCAGAATTCGGGCGATCTCTGATCCAATTCAGACATTCACCATGAAAGTCGATATGGCGCCCTCTGTGGGGAATCTGCGCGGCGGCACAATTAGCGACTATCCCACTATCAGCGGTTATGTCTTGTTTCGCCAGCCGGACCAAATTCGCGTCATCGGCCTTGATCCGGTAGTGCATGGGACCGCCTTCGACATGCTCTCTACCGGAAAGAACTTCATGGTTTCCATTCCCAGCCGGAACGAATTTATTGAAGGCGCCAATGACGCGCCGGCCGATTCGCCGAACAAACTCGAAAACCTCCGTCCGGATGCCTTTTTCGGTGCGTTGATGATTAAACCGCCCCCCGCTCCCGCCAATTTGACCGTGCTGGAAGATGATACCGACGAAACGCGCGCGAATTACGTACTGCTGATGCTCATGCGGGATGGTGAAGAGCTCCGTTTGGAGCGCAGCGTCTATTTCGATCGCTATTCGCTAGAGATTACGCGCCAAGTCACCTTCGATGCCACCGGCAACATCAAAGGTGATACCAAGTATCAGAGCTGGAGGTCCTACGGAAACGTGCAATTTCCGTCCATCATCGACATGGAACGCCCGATTGATGGATACGAACTGGTTTTGACGGTAACTGACCTCAAAATCAATGCACCGGAAGTGACGGCGGATAGATTTGTCCTCAACCAGCCGCCCAATGCCAAGGTCAGAGTCTTAAAAGAATAGCTGTTTTTGCCGGTGGGCAAAGCGCAAATCCTGCAACGAGCAACGGTCAACGTAATACAACCCCCTCTCCTCCCGATAAGACCATCATGATCCCTCACCCTCTTCCCCGTTTCCTCAGATATCGCCTGCCAATCCTAATCGCCTCTGTCTGCGTTGGCCTAGGCTGTGAACAATTGGGTCTAAGCATCAGCGTTACCGTATTCCTGGTCGCACTGATGCAAGTAGCTCTAGTCGCCTTAACTGGGTTATAGGCCAGCGGCAGTAGATCTAGATTTGGCGGCCGGAATAATCTGAGGATCTCTCCGGCGCTCGTGTCTAATTCGCAAAAAAAAGCGGGCGGTCACACCAACGCAGATCAATACGGCACACCCGGTAGTGATGGCAATGGGATTTACTCCAGATTTTTCCGAGGCAGCAGCCACCACGCCCAGAAAGCCAACCACGGCTATTCTGAATCCCAAAAAATTCCTTTTCAGCAGCATCTCCTTCACCCTCCTGCCTTGAACGTTCGCTGTGCCTTCTTGGGAAGCCTGGCAACCGCGCCCAATATTTCACGCACGCTCTCCAAAAGCTGGAGCATGAGCGATTCGATCGCAAACAACAGTAAAGTCGCAATACAGGACCATTTGAGCGCCCGGTCGGTCCAGTCGATTAATCCGTCAGGAAGCTTGACATGCTGCGTTGCTGCATTCAACCCTACTACCAGCAAAACTTCCAAAGACAGCAATAATACGGTTTCCAGAAAATGCTGAAAGAGCAGTTGATGTCTGTTCGGGAATGTCTTTCCCGAAGACAGGCTTTCATTGCTAGTGGACACATCTAGAAGGTGGCCGGTCCCGGCGAATAATCGCAAATTAAATAGTGCCGCTACGCGAATTCTTCATGGAGTTCCGCCTCGTAAACCGCCTTCAGCCTGGAGGGCGTGGAACGTGAGTTGATCCTGCGAGCGCTGGAGCGATGTAACGGAAATCAAACGCAGGCTGCTAAATATCTGGACATCAGCCGCCGGACGCTGATCTATCGAATGGAAAAACATCTACTGGTTTAAGCGTGCGGTTGATACTGCGTTACTCTTTGACGGCCGCCGTTTTTTCTTGCCGCTGCTCCATAACCTGAGACACTAGTCGAACTGTTTCATCAAGATGTTGCCGCATAGCTGCCCGCGCCGCGTGTGCATCCCGCCGCCGGATGGCCCCCAGCACCGCTTCGTGCCGCTTCACCACAATTTGAGGCACGTCAGGCATCAACAGCTTGAAATAAAGCCACTGCCGCATTAAATTCCGCAGCAATTGCACCGCGTTGCGCAACACTTCGTTATGGGCGGCCGAGGCAATCGCCAGATGGAAATAGAGATCCGCTTCCAGAATCGACTCGCGCCGGTCAATACACTCCCGCATCATCTGGACCGACTGTTCAATTGCCGCGATCTCTTCTTCTGATCCACGTTCCGCAGCCAACCCCGCGAGATTTTCCTCAATCAGCGTGCGCGCTTCCATAATGTCGCGTAGTTCGGCGTGGTCCGTCCCAGTGAAAGCCCAGAGCAGCGGCCGCGATAAAAACTCGGAACGCGGACACACAAAGGTCCCGTCTCCAACGCGGCTGTCTAGCATGCCGACCAACTCCATCGCTTTAAGCGCCTCGCGCAAAGATGTCCGGGCGATGCCTAGCTGTTGACAAAGATCACGCTCGGGAGGAATTCGGTCCCCAGGTTTCCAGGTCCCGTTGACGACATATGAGATGAGTTGCTCAAAAGCACTCTCCGTGAGCGTGGTTCTCGGTAAGGGAGTAATGGACTTTAATGGGCGTTCCGTCCTGGCGAATGGCACGAATCTCCTTGCGAATCTCAACAATGAGTACAAACCTTAAATCAATACCGATACAAGATATCACCTGACTATCGAAATCTCTTAACTAATAGCGGAACGAACCAACTCCCAAGTTAGCCAAATTTAGAAATATACGAAAAGAAATAATTAACTTGACATGTTTCCGTGCCTCTGATATACCGTAATGGTCAGACCGATAGACCATTTTTAAAAACTGCAATTTCGGTGCTGACCAGGAGCATCAAAATGATCGCCTACGGCCCCGTTCTGCGTCGGCTCGCCGGTTTAATCGGACTCATTGCGGCCGTCCTGTCAGCCCAGACAGATAAAGCCCAGCTAACCGGCGTCCTAACTGACCCCTCCAAAGCACCCATCGCGGATGCCGAGGTAACACTTACGAGCAGCGCCACCGACGCGCAACGGTCTGCTAAGACGAACAGCGAAGGATATTACACGCTGTTATTGGTGGAACCGGGAACCTATACGTTGCGAATTCAAAAGGCGGGTTTCCAATCCATCGTCCAGTCGGGTCTAAAGCTGGACGTGGCGCAAAGCGCCCGGTTGGATTTTACGTTATCCGTCGGCTCGGTCAATCAAGAAGTAACGGTCACGGCGTCCGCGCCGCTGCTCGAATCGGACACCGCCACGCTGGGACAAACCATTGATAACAGTACTATCGTCAATCTGCCGTTGAACGGCAGAAATAGCTACGCTTTTGCCACGCTTGTGCCCGGAGTCCGAGCCGCTCTTTCGTTCACGGGAGTGGCCTATTCCTTCTATACGGATCAATTCGTATCGGTTAACGGTTCCCGGCCAAATCAAAATCTGTTTCTACTCGATGGAGGAGCAAATTCAAACGCTGCTTTCAACGGCCCTGGATTTTATCCCTCTGTTGATCTCGTTCAGGAATACAAAGTAGAAACAAATAACTACAGCGCCGAGTTTACTGACACCACCGGAGGCGTAGTAAACGTCATTACCAAGTCCGGAACCAACCAGATTCATGGTGATCTCTTTGAGTTCTTGAGAAACAGCAAACTGGTGGCCACAAACTTTTTCCTGAATCAGGCCGGACAGGAAAAGGGCGCGTTTACATTCAATCAATTCGGCGCAACCGTTGGCGGTCCGGTGGTGATTCCACATGTCTACAATGGCCGCAACCGTACTTTCTTCTTCTTTTCCTACGAAGGTCTCCGGTGGGTACAGGGATATCCGGTCACGGCGTCGTTGCCAACGAACGCGCAGCGCGCCGGTGATTTTTCCGGCACCAGAAACCAGAGCGGTCAGCTTATTACCATCTACGATCCAGCATCCACCGTTCCCAATTCCAGCGCGCCCGGAACGTACACCCGGTCCGCTTTCCCAGGCAATAGGATTCCCACGTCTCGGCAGGATCCCGTTGCCCTAAACATCATGAGCCACCTGCCGCTGGGTAATTTACCCGGCGCACCATTTACCGGAGCCAATAATTTCACTTCTGATTCATCGGCGCCGCTGGTGAAAGACGCGTATTCGCCGCGCGTCGATCACGCTTTTAATGACAACAACAAATTGTTTGCCCGTGCTTCTATTAACCAGACCGATACGGGCCGGCCGTTGCTATATGGCAAAGACTCGCTGGCCGCCACGCCTATCAACGCACAGAACGAATATGACAACAGCCGCCAGGCCACTGCGAATTTTACCAGCGTGCTCAGTCCATCCACGATTTTGGAATTAAGTTCCAGCTTTGTCAGATATACGCTAAACCGAATTACCCCAGCCGTGGGATTCAATCCGGTAGATCTTGGCTTCCCGTCGTATCTGAATCAGTTACAGCCTGCCTTAAGTCCTTGTTTCCCGGTTGTCGCGGTCAGCGGCCTGGGCGTGCCGTTACTGGCTTCCGGCGTTGGCGGCGGATTCATTGGCAGTTGCGGGGTTTTGGATGACGGTTATGACAATTTCAATAACTACGGAAATCTCACCCGCACCATCGGCTCGCATACTCTGAAATTCGGCGGCCGGTTCACGGTGAAGCGCTTCAATACGAACCGCAATTCCGTAGCGAATTCTTCTTATACGTTCACGCCCAGCCTGACGCAGGGGCCGAATCCGCTGGCCGCCAGCAGCACCGGCGGTCTTGCCTATGCCAGTTACCTTCTGGGCTTGGGTACCGGAAGCATCACCACGAACGGCCCAGGCGAGGCGCTGCTGTACCGTGCCTACGGCGGGTTCGTTCAGGATAGTTGGAAGGCCACGTCGAAGTTGACGTTAAACATGGGCATTCGTTGGGATCACTCCAGCCCCTGGGCGGAACGCTACAACCGGATAACCAGTCTGGATTTCACCTCTCCTTCGCCGCTAAGCGTTCCAGGGTTTAATCTGACGGGCGGTCTTCAATTTCCTGGCGTAAACGGATTGTCCAGGGGACAATACAATTCCTCGTGGGGTGATATCGCCCCGCGCTTTGGATTTGCTTACATGCTCAAGCCGACCACGGTGCTCCGCGGCGGATTCGGAATCTTCTACGGACCTCCTACGCCGAACGCATTCAACGGGAATTCCATTCCCATCAGCGGCTATCAGAGTTCCACCGCCTGGATAGGGTCAATTGACGGCCTGACTCCCACGAATTATCTTTCAAATCCGTATCCAAACGGCTTTACCCGGGCCACCGGAAGTTCGCTGGGCCTCGGCACGCTGTTGGGCAACGCCATCGTGGGTCTAGATCGCGAACATCTTGATCCTGCGTCCTACCAATGGAATTTTGGAATTCAGCAATCGCTGCCGGGTCAATTTGTGCTGGAGGCCGCCTACGCGGGCAGCCGCGGGCTTCACTTAGATGGTGATCTCAATTACAATGCCTTGCCGAATCAGGACCTGGCGCTCGGCAGTAAGTTGACTACGAAAGTGACTAATCCGTTCTACGGCCTGCTGCCGGCTGGATCCGCCCTGAACACTCCCACCATCTCTTATGGACAATTGCTGCTGCCGCATCCCCAATTCTCCGCCGTCACCTCTGGCGATGCTTCTTACGGCTCGTCGATTTATCACGCGTTTGAACTCACCGTTCGCCGCCGTGTCGCCAATAGCTTGAGCATCCTTGCGTCGTACACATTCTCCAAACTGATCGACGATGTGCCAAACCCAACCGAAACCGGCTTCCCGGGTGAATCCATTACAGGCACCGCGTTCCAGGATCCAAACAATCGCCGGAGTGAACGCGCGCTGGCCCCATTTGATGCGCCTCAGTCGTTCACGGTAAATACCTATTATGACCTGCCGTTCGGTCATGGTCATTCTCTTCTTGCAAACAAGGGAACCTGGACGCAGGTGTTAGGCAACTGGCGGATTGCTGGTATCACCACCTACCGCAGCGGTGTTCCGCTGGGCCTTACCACGGCCTCCAATACGTTGGGGTCGTTTGAAGGAACACAGCGGCCGAACTGGAACGGCGATACACAAACGGTAGACGGATCAATCTCAAATCGCTTGAATGATTACTTCAACACTGCCGCCTTTACGGCGCCTGCTCCTTATACGTACGGTAACGTCGGACGTCTGCTCCCGAGTCTGCGCGGACCGGGTATCGTGAATCTGGATATTTCGCTGGATAAAGAATTCTCCGTATTCGAGCGAGTGAGACTCCAGTTCCGGGCCGAAGCCTTCAATTCTCTCAATCACCCGCAGTTTGGTTTGCCCGGAACCGTGATCGGATCTTCCACTGCTGGCGTGATCAGCCAACAAGTAAACTTACCGAGGGATATACAATTTGCGCTCAAACTTATTTTTTAAGTTAGTGATAGTGAGTCTACTGCGGTGCGCGGGGGCTGTGAATGCGGCCCCTGCTAACAATGATTATTTCGTCTATATCGGTACCTTTACTACCAAAGACAGTAAAGGCATTTACGCTTACCGTTACCATTCTGCAAACCAGGAACTCACGTCTCTCGGCCTAGCTGCTAGCACTGCCAGTCCATCCTTCATCGCCATCAGTCCGGATGAGCGCTATCTTTATTCCGTGAGCGCCGTGGCGGAAGGCACAGTCAGCGCGTTTCGCATTGAGGCTAAAACGGGAAAACTCTTACTAATCAATACGGCTTCCTCGCACGGTGGCGGACCTTGCCACTTACTCGTCGACAAAACGGGAAAAACATTGTTTGTCGCCAATTTCCGGACGGGCAGTGCGGCGGCCCTGCGCATACGGGATGACGGTGGTTTGGAAGAGCCCGCTTCGTTTTTCCAGGCAACCGGCTCCAGCAAAGATCCTGCAAAACAAACCGGACCCCATGAGCATTCGGTCAATATTCCAAAGAGCAATCGCTTCATGCTAGTAACCGATCTGGGTTTGGACAAGATCTTTTCCTACCGTATCGATACCACCAAAGCCATGCTCACGCCCAACGTTCCGCCCTTTGTCACGGTTCAACCGGGTGCTGGCCCAAGACATCTCACCTTCACGCCTGACGAACGCTACGTTTACGTAGTAAACGAAATTCAATCCAGCGTGAGTGCGTTTCATTATGACGCGGCCCAGGGGAGCCTGCACGAATTCCAGACTGTCTCCACCTTGCCCGAACACTATACAGGAGAAAACACAGGAGCGGAAATCGAAGTAGATCCCAGCGGAAGATTTGTTTATGCGTCTAACCGCGGTTATGACAGCATTGCTCAATTCGCCATAGATCGCCGTACCGGAAGCCTGTCGCTTATCGGCCAGACCCCAACTGGAGGAAAAACGCCGCGTTACTTTGCGCTGGCGCCCGGCGGGAACTACTTATTCGCCGCCAATCAGGATTCCGGTAACATTGTGCTGTTTCAGGTAGATCGGAAAACCGGCCGCCTCACGCTAACCGGTAAGTCGATACAAACGCCGTCACCGGTCTGTATCAAGTTCGTGGCGGCTCATTAGCAGCCGCTCAACGCGCATTTTCGTGACATGTCCCACAATCAGCGCTCGCATTGTGCCGCTGGTGGCAGCTGACGCACCCCGGCATAAAACGGCTGGTTGTCTTCACAATGACGGCCTGTTCGGTTACCGCGCCGTGACATGTCTCGCATTTTGCGTTTGCGGCCAGGTGCGTGCCATGGCTAAAAAATACGTAATCCGGCAACTGGTATACACGCTTCCAGGGAATCGGATCCTTTGATTTGGCGTACTCCGCAAGCTTCTTAATGTCTGGCTTTTCTTTTGCAATAAGCACGTGGCATGCCATGCACTTACTAGTGGCCGGAAATCCCATATGCTCTCTGCCGCCCGCATTCGCATGACATTCCTGGCATTTAAGTCCTAAGGTGGAATGCTGCTTATGGCTAAAAGGCAGCGGCTGTTCGATCGCGGCCGCGAACATAATACCGGTGACTAATAAATGAATGAGAATGACGCGCCGCATAACTGTTCCTTCGCTCTACGGCAGCGCAAAAGCCGCCACGCTATCCGAACCCACATGGTCGAAAGAAAATCCTCCGCCCGCGGTAATCAACACATATTGTTTGCCGTTGTGTCCCAGATAAGTAATCGGAGTTGCGTGGCCACCGGCTTCCAGCTTGGTAACCCACAGCTCTTTACCCGTGCGCGAATCGAAAGCGCGGAAACGATGATCTACGGTCGCGGCGATGAACAATAAGTGTCCCGCCGTCGCGACGGATCCGCCGGCATTCAGCGAGCCGGTGTTATGGACACCCTTTGCTTCTAATTCGTCCACAACGCCAAAGGGGATCTGCCAAGCCACATCACCGGTATTCGCGTTTACCGCCGTCAGTCTTCCCCAAGGCGGCTGCTGGCAAGGCCATTCTTTCTTGGAATCCCAAAAGCGCGAGAACGGTCCTAAAGTTCCGCCTTTGTGGTACGCGGGCGAAGCACCGTCTTCTTCTTCCTTGACCATCGCGCCCACTGCGCCCAGGTCTTGCGTATTCACAAAAATATATCCAAGCTTCGGATCAAAAGAAACGCCGCCCCAATTACCGCCCCCGGCTGTCCCCGGAAACAAAAGTGTCAACTTGGTCTGAAACGGCGTATACGGCCCGTTATTGATCATGCCTCCATCCGTATTGAACATCTGAGTGCAGAACGCTTGATGCTCCGGGGTAACTGTGGCGATTTCATCCTTCTTGAAAGAGTTTCGCGCCAGAGGCACGGGCTTAAGCGGAAATGGTTGAGTAGGCCAACTCTCCTCGCCCGGAACGTCGCTCTTCGGCACGGGCCGCTCTTCCGCTCCATAGATGGGCTTGCCCGTTAGGCGGTCCAAAATAAACAACAGTCCCATCTTTGTGATTTGCGCAATAGCGGGAATGGTTTTGCCATCGTGCACCACATCAATCAATACGGGCGGTGCTGGCGTGTCATAGTCCCAAATATCATGATGGACAAACTGGTAATACCACTTCAGCTTGCCCGTGTTTGCATCCAGCGCCACTACGGTGTTCCCATAGAGGTCCATGCCCTTACGGTCAGCGCCATAGTTATCGTAGGAAGGTTGGCCCAGGGGCAGAAATAAAAGTCCTCGCTCCGCATCTAAGGTCATGGGCGCCCACGCATTCGTTCCTGAGCGGTCTTTCCAGCTATCTCCCGCCCATGTCTCATTTCCAGGCTCGCCCGCGCGCGGTACAGTGTGGAAGGTCCAAGCCAACTTGCCGGTATGCACATCCCATGCCCGCACATCACCGGCCGGCCCGAGGCTCGGAATCTCCTGTACCTGCGCACCTACCATCACCAGATTTTTATGAATCACCGGCGTGGAACTAACGGTGTACATTGCATCCGGGTACTTGTCGGCGACCCCAATTCTAAGATTAAGTTCACCCTCTTTGCCGAATCCAGGAACGGGTTTACCGGTTTTCGCATTCAAGCAAATCAGCCGGCCATCATTCGTGCCAAACAGAATTTCAGGAGGCGATATCTTATCGCCCGGCCAATAAGAAACGCCCCGCATCGCCGGTTGGGCATTTGTAAGTTTGTATTTCCAAATTTCCTTGCCGGTTTCCGGCTCCAGTGCCACCACGGTGTTGTAAGCGGTGGGAAGATACATCACGTCGTTAATCACCAGCGGCGTCGCTTCGGAGACAGGCCGTGCGCGTGTCCGTCCCGGACGGGTGGCCGCGGGTTGTACTGCGGTGTTATCAGCGTTCGAATGATAAGTCCACGCGCGCACCAGACCCCCGACATTGGAAGTATTGATCTGATCCAGCGGCGAATATTTCATGCCTCCCGGATCGTGTCCGTAAGAAGGCCAGTCGGTCTGACCGAAGAGCGTGCCTAAAGATGCCGCCACCAGAAGTAAACGTGAAAAGTGCATGCGAATTCGATTTCGAAGTAAATACTAATGCAAAAGGATCACGGCGCCATCACGCGGAGCTAGCGTCACGTTCAAATTGCGGCCGTTAATCGCGACCGCGTTATTCTCCCAGACGTCCGAGACCGTTTGAAATTGCGGTCCATGCTCGTCGATGGAGATTGTGGCCGCTTTCGTGCTCCTGGTCGGGTTGGTGATCCAAAGATAATTGCCTCCCGGTCCCATGTGCAGCCGGGCTTGCGTTTCAGAATTATTGTTGCGAATCTGTGGTTGCACATTCGCCAGTTTCAGAAGCTCCGCAAAAAAAGCCTTTGCCTCTGGCGAGTGGTGCAGGGCGTAGCCCGCTCCCGGAAAAGTGCCAATCAGCAGCGTGCGCCCTTTCCCAACTTGGTTTTCCACCGCCGCCACGTGCCCATTTGTGTAATGTCCCACAGCCTTACCTCCTGCCGGCGCATATTCTTGCAGAAAGTAACGTCCATTGATTTGATGCCCGTTTACTTCCAGCGTTAGTTTGTCCAGTAAGTCCGGAGTGAACTCCACATACTGCTCGCGGGCGCCGAAGAACTGGTCCAGCCCCAAATTCGGTTGCGTTGCTCCGGCTCTACCTTGGTCTCCAAAATATGCCGGCAGTCCTTCACTAATCAACGTACCCCCCGCCTCCACATAGGCCCGGAGTTTATTCACGCTTTCCTTCTTCAACATAACGGGGTACGGCAAATAGACAACTTTGTATTTGGCCAAATCATCCAGCGATACAAAATCAGCTTGAATATTCGAATCGAAAAACGCCTGATACGCCCCTTTAATGGACTGCGCGTAAAAATCCGTATCGCCCTGCTGGACGTAATTAAACATCTCTGATTCTGGAGCAAAGACAAGTCCAACATCGCCTTTGACCGGTGGTGATTTCCACACGTCGGGATGAGCATTGGCCCACCTCGCAAATTTGCCCGCCATTTCGGCGCGCGGCGTGACGGAGCCGTCCATCCCGAACGGCCCAAATGCGCCGAACAACGGACCATCCAGCAGCGGCCGCAAACGCGGATACAGGATACCTGTCGCTCCGCCCGCGCATGAAACAAGATTCCACAGGCGCACATCCGTTTCGTCCGGAATTCGCCCATCGTCGCGCGGCCGGTGAATCACTTGCGGCTGCATCCACAGCGGACCGCCCTCGGCTTCGGCATGCCAGAAGGGCTTCCCGCGTGATCCGCCCCGCACCAAGTCAACCGCCTGATACTGCTTCCAGGGCTGATCCCCTTTGCGCGACGCCACAAATGTGAATCCCCATGTGTCTACTTCCGCAGAGGACCGCCATTCGTCATGTGTGCTGGATGGCAGCGACTCCAAAGTACCCGCAACACCGTGCGCGATGATGAGGTGTTTTGGGTCATGTTCCCGAAACAGCGTCGTTCGCCAATGCAGCAAATCAAAAGCGTCGTCTATCCGGAATTGCAGCCAATCCAAACTCTCCGAATATCCGGCGAAATCATGCGGCGGCTCCACGTCGTCCCACGAAGTATAGCTATAGCGATTCCAAGCTTGCCCGGTTTTCTCTACCGTTCCGTAGTGGCCTTTCAGCCACTCGCGCATCTTCCGTTTTGAGGCGTCGCAGTAACAATACATCTTGCGGGGATTGCCGCCGTTGTAAGTGTTCTCATTCCAAAGGTCATATCCAAGCAACGCTGGATGATTGCGGTAATGCTCAACCAGCGCAACCAGAAACTTTTCGGCGGCAGCTTTCACCTCGGGGTTGTCCAGGCACAATCCAGGGAATCCTCCTGTGGCGCTGCTGCCGCCTATGCTGCTGTTCACCACGGTTCCATCGCTTGCCACGTAGCGCGCATTGGGATATTTATGAAACATCCACTCCGGCGCGGCAGTTACTAATTCCGCGATAACTACTTTGATTCCGTTCTGTGCCGCCAAGTCCATCATGCGGTCATAGTCGCGCCAGTCGTACTTCCCCGGAGCCACTTCAATGGCGGACCACATAAACCAATGGCGAAACGTGTTCATTCCAATTCGCGCCGCCGTTTGATGGTCGCGGGCCCAATCCTGTTCTGGCGGATTGGATTTCCGGAAGTAAACGGCGCCATACGGAAACACCGGTTGGTCTACTTTCGGCCCTTCCGCCGCATGAATCTGGCTGGCTAAAATCAACGCTGCAAGAAATCTAGCTGTAGTAAACAACGTATCCTCTTTAGAAATAAAGCTTCAGGCCGAACTGAATCTGTCTACCCGTCGCCGAGCCGTTCGAGAGCTTACCAAAGGACGGATTATTGGAATTGCACGCACTTCCGGGCGCGCCGATGCAGGTCAGTGTTGGGCTGTTCGCCGATGGCAATGTGAACGTTGGCGTATTCGTGAAGTTAAAGAACTCAGCGCGGAATTGCAGTTTAAGACGTTCGGTGAACGTGATGTTTTTAAAAATAGAAACATCGGCGTTTTTTGATCCGGGTCCGCGCGCCACTCGCCGTGCGGCGTCGCCGAACTCCTGGATCGCGGCACCCGTCGAACCGACTACCGTACCGGGAACTGTGAACGCAGCCGGATTAAAGTAGCCGTCCACGCTCGCGTTCGGCAGCACCATGGATTGTCCTGTCACGCGGTCAGCAACGTTAAACGTGTTAAAAATGGGCGGTAGCACGTTCGTACGGATATCTGTCGGGAAGCCGCCGCGCAGCGAAATAATAGTATTCACTTGCCAGTCTCCCGCAATCCTTCCCAACAGGCCGTGTGATAGCCATTGCTTACCAGGTCCAAAAGGCAAGTCGTACGCCACGCTAGCGGAAAATGTCTGCGGTACATCAATCGGTGCGTAAGAGCGTTCGCGCGCAATATTGTAAGTATCCATTGCCACGCTTGTGCCGCCGTTCTGGCTGTAAGCGTCCGGCCCGGCGCCCCCGGATTCCAAATTCTTCTGGATGCTGTAGTTAACTAGCATCGCCAGTCCTTTCGAATATCGCTTCTCTAGCCGGAAATTAGCGGAATTGTAATTGTTTGAAGCGTTGGAGAACGTCGTCAAAACGGTTCCATTGATATAGGAAAATGGTCGGTTGGCCTGTTTGTTCGTTCCTGTTAACGCCTGTGCGAACGGAATTTGATTCTCATTGATGAACAACGAAGAAAGGTCACGCCCAATCGCTCCGCTGTACGAAGCCTCCAGCAAAATCGTGTGGGTGAGTTGATACTGTATATCGAAATTGAACTGATGCAGCATGGGGTCATTCGAATCCTGAAAGCCCGCCGTGCGAATAGTTCCTACAAAAGGACTGGTGGGCGTGAAGGACGCAAGCGAAGGATCGGTGGGAACAACTTTAATAGGTGTATTGATGGTGAACGGCGCCGCGATGGTTTGGGCGGCTGAAACGTTAGGAAGTGAAACTGTGGGCACGTTCGGCAGATTTCCCGAAAATTGCGTCACTTGCTGATTTTGATCGCGCGCTCCATAGAACAGCCCGTAGCCTCCGCGCAACACCAGCTTTGACGTGGCTTGAAAAGCAAAACCAGCGCGCGGGCCGAAATTATTGTGATCCCCATTCACAATTGCGCGGGAATAACCGCTTTGACCCGGCAGAACGTATTGTCCGGTTTGAATGTTAAATAAACTGCCCAGGTTGCGCGCATCCACTGGTTGCGTGTACAACTCATAACGCAGCCCCAGATTTAACGTCAAACGCTGATTGATCTTCCAATCGTCTTGCATGAACCCGCCGAAATAAATGTCGCGCTGCCGCCCCCAATCCAACATCGGCGTACCCTGGATGAAACTCGGATCACCAAGCAGGAAGTCCGCAAACGGCAAACCAGAGCCGCTGGAGTTGGAACTTGAGGTAAAGGTGGCGCCGTAAATCTCCTGGCCGAAAAACGGTGTCCCTTTCAGTGTG
The DNA here is from genome assembly GCA_036488895.1 of Bryobacteraceae bacterium. Classification (GTDB taxonomy): domain Bacteria; phylum Acidobacteriota; class Terriglobia; order Bryobacterales; family Bryobacteraceae; genus Bog-105. Next base: position 50,102 of record DASXGT010000278.1, read on the forward strand.
TCGAAGCGCTCACGGCGAAGATCCACGCCGAATTTCACCGCATGCTTGCCATGTGTCCAACTGACGTTATCGGCCCATTGAAAACGGTTTTCAACGTTCAGATTCGGATCGCCGCCGCCCCATCCGGTAAATTCGGCCGTGCCGGAAAGCTGGCCGGAATAATTAAACGCGATGCTAGGGAAACCCAGCAGCGGGGCGGGGAACAAGGCCATGTTGTTCTTCTGCGCGAAATCCACCCCGCCTTGCCCGGTTCCCTGCAAACTTCCGTTATGGCGCACATAACCGAATCGGAATTCATTGACAAGAGAAGGCGAAAAGATATGCACGTCGGACAACACGCCTTGTGCGGCGTCATTGATGGACGAAGCCCCACCGCCGATAAATCCAGGCATAACGCCTATTGCCGGTTGAGCGTTATCGCTGATGGAAAAGCGAGCATAGAAATTGTTGTTAGATCCGATTGACTGATCCACCCGGATGTCTCCCTGGTCGGTGTTCGAAAACTGCACCGGCTGATAAAAGTAGTTGCGAGCTAAGGCGCCCGCGGCGCCAAAATTAGGAGAAGGTAGGAGACCGGTAATGGCCAGCGAAGTGGGATTCAATTGGCTCGTGGGGATGGCGTTGCCGGCAAACGGTGTCGCGACGACAACTCCTGTTGAGCCAAGGTGTCTAGTAGTGGGATCGAAGATCAAGGTCTTTACACTGGAAAAATCGCCATTGCGCAATGCTGCGGGGGGAATGTCTGAGATAGAACTTCCTGCCGTGGTATTTTGCCGGGTGCCCTGATAGTCGGCGAAAAAGAAGGTGCGATTGTGGCCGTTATAAACTTTCGGAATCAAAACGGGGCCGCCCACGGCAAATCCAAACTGATTTTGATGATAGGGAGCACGTGGTAGACCCGCCGCGTTTGTGAAAAAGTTATTAGCGTCAAGATCGTTGTTGCGTAGAAACTCAAACAGGGTTCCGTGGAATTGATTGGTCCCGTTCTTGATCGTCGCGTTCACCACCGCTCCAGCCGCATGCCCGAACTCAGCGGAGAAGGTACTTGTTTTGACTTTGAATTCTTGTACTGCATCAACGGAAGGTATAACCGCAATGCCATTTCTGCCGATCGAACCGGCATTTGAGACAGTATTGTTATCCACGCCGTCCAGCGTGACTTCGTTGGCCGAGAATCGGCCACCCCCCGCGATGAAAGGCAGGTTAGATCCCATTCCGGACATCTGGGTTGTGTTACCGGATAACAGCCCTAAAGCAAAAGGATTCCGTCCGTTCAACGGAAGATCCAGGATCTGTTTATTCTCGATCACCTGTCCCAAGGACGAGGTGGCCGAATCTACCAGTGGCGCCGATCCGGTGACTTCGACCGTTTCGCTCGATTTGCCGATCTCAAGTGTGATCCGAAGATTTATCGTTTGATCGACTCGCAGGGTAATGTCGTTTAAAGTATTCGATTTGAAACCGTTGGCGGTCGTCGTCAATGCGTAATCGCCAGGAATCAGGTACGGAATTTTAAATTCACCATTCGCATTGCTGCGCGTAGTGCGGGATTCCCCCGTCGCCCCTTGCTTGATTGTCAGTTCGGCGTTAGGCACTACCGCGCCGCTGGGGTCTTCCACAACTCCCGTAATGTTCCCGCTGGATATTTGCGACCAGGCGTAGGTGAGTCCGAACAGGGACAACACGAATAGTCGAATGCAGTTAGACATGGCATTCCTCCTGTGGTTACTTTTCTAATCTCAGTACCGCTGCGTCTCTATCGGGAATGGTTACACGGATCTTCCGGCCACTTACTCCGGTCGTCGTACCTTCCCACAAATCTTTTGCCGATGTCCAAGTACCGCCGTCCGGATCATTATCTAAATCGACGGAAACGGACTTCACTTGACGCGTTGGATTCACAACCCACAGATAGCGTCCGCTGGCGCCTGTGTGCAGGCGCGCGACGACCGATGTGTCGCTCACGCTGATGCGTTGTTTTTTCGGCAGCAAGCTTTGAAAGATAGCCCTTGCCTCCGCGTTCGGCTTCTTAAAATACGCCGCGCCCGGAAACGTGCCGATCAAGATCGTCTTCCCTTTGCCGAAATGATTCTCCACTGCGGCAACGGACCCGTCCCCGTAGTGTCCCACCGCTTTACCGGATGTGACCTGATAGACCTGTTTGAAGTAGCGGCCGCCCAACGTATGGCCGCCCATCTGGAGCGTCAGATTTTCAAGCAGGTCTGGCGTGAAATCGACATCTGCCTCTTTAGCGCCGAAAACCGCCTGCAATCCGAGGTTCGGCTGATTGGCGCCCGCGTGCGCGCCGTCTCCAAAATAGCCAGGCAATCCCTCGCTAATCAACGTTCCGCCGTTGCTTACATAACTGCGCAGCTTCTGCGCAGTCTTCTCCGACAACATCACTGGATACGGCAGATACACCGTTGGGTACTCGTCGATATTATCGATGTGCACCCAATCCGGCTGTATATTTGAATCGAAAAACGCCTCATACGCGCCACGGGCGGACGCGGCGTAGTACGCTGTATTTCCCTGCTGCGCAAAATTGAATCGCTCGGATTCCGGCGCAAACACAATGGCAATATCGCCCTTGACCGGCGGCGATTTCCATAGGTCCGGATTCGCATTAGTCCATTTTGCGAACTTGCCCGCCATCTCCGAGCGCGGCGTGGCGGATCCGTCCATAGCGAAGGGCCCGAAGGCCCCAAACAACGGACCATCTAACAGTGGGCGGTACCGCAAATAGAGCACGCCGGTCACCCCCGCGCTCATCGACACCATATTCCACACTCGCAGGTCCTTTGCATCGGGTTTACGCGCGTCTTCGAGCGGCCGGTTCGTCACTTCTGCCTGCATCCAAAGCGGACCGCCCTGCATTTCTGAGTGCCAGAACGGCTTCCCGCGCGAGGCCCCGCGCACTAAGTCAACCGCGTGATACTGTTTCCAAGGTTCATTTCCTTTGCGCGCGTTCACCCAGGTAAAACCATAACTATCCACTTCCGCGGCCGCGCGCCAGTCATTGGCGGATACGCTCGGCAGCGACTCGATTGAGTAGGCAATGCCGTGCATGGTGATTTTGCTCTTCGTATCTACCGAGCGAATAATATCGCGCCGCCAGCGAAGTAATTCGTGCGCCCGGTCTTCTCGAAACTCGACCCAATCGAGCCAGTCCGGGTAGGGCCCTCCTGTGCGTGAGGGCTGAACATCTTTCCAGTCCGCAAAGCTATAACGCCGCCATGCTTTGCCTAGCGCCGCCACCGTGCCATATTTCTTCTGCAGCCATTTGCGAAATTCGGCAATCGATGCCGGACAATAACAGTACATCCGGCCTACGCCAGTGCCGCGGTGTTCGTTAGGAATATACGCGCTGGAGGCCGTCTGAAAATAAACACTTGCGCCTCCGTTCGTATTTCCTTCGTTCCAGAGGTCATAACCATACAGCGCCGGATTGCCCTTATAGCGCGTCGCCATAGCTTTTAGAAATGCGCCGGCGCGCTCGCGTACTTCCGGGTTATCCAGGCACAAACCCGGAAAACCGCCGGTGGCGCTTGACCCGGAGTATTCGGGTCCGCCTTTGCTTCCATCCTGCGCCTCAAATCGCGCCTGCGGAAATTCGCGGAACGCCCATTCCGGAGCGGCCGTGATCTGTTCCGCGAGCACCGTCTGAATGCCATTGCGGCCCGCGAGCTCCAGCATGCGGTCATAATCCCGCCAATCGTACTGGCCCGGTGCTATCTCCACCGCTGACCACATCACCCAATGGCGAAACATATTCATTCCGTTTTGGGCCGCGGTTTTATAATCTTTTTCCCAGTCCGCTTCGGGCGGATTTGATTTTCTGAAATAAACGGCGCCGTAGGGGAAGACAGGGTCGCTCGCCGGGAGGCACAACTGCGCAAAAACAAGGGTGGCAAGGAAGAGTCGCTTCGAAGAGCAAAGGGTACGGATTCTGCGCCGCGCCCGGCCGTGCCCGTTTTTTACGAGTTCGTCAGAAGAAAACATGGCTCCTGGTTTCCTTTAAGTTGATGGGCTGAGATAGATGGTATTCTGGTCAGACCAATTTGTCAACGGGGAAATCATAGGACGTTTCGATATACTCACACCCATGCGTAAAACGTTTCAAGTGATCTCGATAGCTTTTGTATTTTCGGCGTTGCTAAGTGCACAAGATGACGCCGAATACAAAGCGTGGATGAAGTCCATGCAGCCGTCGGTTGGCGCGATCCGCAAAGCTGCTGACAATGCAGCCGCCGCCGAGGATGCCACCAAGCTTGCCGACACCTTCGATAAAGTTGCTGTGTTCTGGAAAGCGCGGAACGCGGAAGATGCTGTGACACTGGCCGAGACAGGGCGGGATGCAGCTAAAGAGATCGCGTCAGGATCGGGGGACAAAGCCGCCAATTTGCAAAAGATCCAAGGAGCCTGCGGTGCCTGCCACAAGGCTCACCGTGATGGGACTGCTCCGAACTTCACAATTAAATAGCAGATCACCGGCTTTATTCGCCTACCCTCCGGTCACTTGTTACAGTGACCGGGGCTGCGATCTCATCGGTAAGGTTGCGACGAAAGATTTTTATTTCCTAGGGAATATGTTGGTGGCGGGAGTTGAACTATTCAGTCTGCGGGCACAGCCTCCGCAGGCCAGTACGGCTTATTGGCATCGGCTAAGTAGCCATCCGCGTAGTGATCGTGATGGCGAACCCACGACATGGTAAAAGCCAAAGCGTCTTCGTCGCGGCCTTTAGGCACGAGGTCGAGATAGTTGTAAGTGCCTACAGTCGTCTCGGTGCCGCGTGCGTAAGCGGAGTATGTGTGAAAGATATCTCCGTTTTTGTCCTTGTAGAACACACTGATTCCAGGCGCCTCCTCGCTTGGGAATTTGCCCATATCGTAGTTGTAGTCCACGTTGCCCTTGGCGAGCTCCTCCTTGGTGAACGCCACGTGATAGTCACGGTTGAAATCGTTCGCGTTCGAGGAAACCCAGTTAAATCGCCAGCCCATGCGCTTCTTGAACGCCGCGATCTTCGGATAAGGCGCTCGTGAAATCGCTGCGAACGACACATCGCGTTGCGCCAGATGTACCAGCGCGCCGTCGGTGTGGTCCATATTTAACGAACAGCTCGGGCAGCCCTCCTGCCAATCGGGACCGAACATGAAGTGATAAATAATCAGCTGACTCTTGCCGCCGAAAAGGTCCGCGAGCGTCACCTTCCCGTTCGGCCCGTCGAAAACGTAATTTTTTTCGACTTTGACCCACGGAAGCTGTCGCCGCTCGGCAGCGAGAGCGTCGCGCTCGCGCGTGAGCAGCTTCTCCTTGGAGAGTAGTTTCTTGCGAGCCGCGAGCCATTCATCTCGCGATACTATTTTCGGGTTTTCCATCGTGTTTGTTGACATCTTGATTTCTCCTTTTATTTGAGTCCGGGACGATTTGTCCGGCTCCGTTCTCTTTGCGAGACACTTTCACGGCCAACGCCGGCAGGCCGCCGGTAGAAGCGGCACCAGCAACGATTAGTCCCAGGCTCGCCAAACAGAATGGACACATCGTTCACCTCCTGGATGGCGAAGCTTGATCGCTAAGCCGCCTCTATAGGGGAGACGGGTGGAGAGAGTCGATTTCGACAGAGCAAACGGGAAAAAAATTAGCCCCGCCTTTGGAGCAGGCTAAGCCAATCGCCCGGTCGAAAGCATTCGCGGCCTTAGATGTTTCCCCTAGCCGTTGCAATAGGTGAGCCCGAACCGCCCAGTAGGGCCGATAATCGGAGGCTCCATCTGATCCAGTACGGCAAGCCCCGCTTCGGGTCCATGCGCTTCGCCAACCGCCGCGGCGTATCCGGTTCGCGTGCCCAGCGTCGGGATATGCGGATTAGCTGTTCGTAGAACAGCATGATCGCAACCCACTCGGTCCGGCCGCTGCGTGTCGGCTCAGCGTGTGCCGACTGAATCGCGGATTCAAGTTGAAACCGGCCGGAACGATCGTACCTCGATCTCTTCGATTAACGGCAGAGACCACCGCTGTGAATCCGGCTCCGAAAGAGCAACGTAGCGGCCGTGAGGGGAGTTCCAAGATGATGAATCCTCCCAATTGCTCCTTACGTGTCGGCGAAGGGGCCGTCCTGTACGCGCCGCTTTCCTTCCTTAAGTCGTACGGTGGTCGCTGTCTCCGGTGCTTTCAGTGGATTGCCGCCGAGATAGATGTCGGCCTCGACGAGAGCCTTGTAGTAAGCCCGCCAAGCACCGATGTAGGGGTCGGTTTTGTCGTGGTTGCGTGTCACAAAACCTTCCGGGAATTCGAACATTAGCAGGGCGAATTGCATCACGTTTCCTTTGTGAACAATTTTGAGCGCCTTTGTGCGCCTGAATCTATGACGGATGAAAGGCGGCCCATTCGACGGAATTCAGCAAATCCACAAGGAATTTCAAGCCGCCATAAGCGAATTGACGCACATCACCCGCGCCAGGGTGTTTGTCCAGAATTCGCCCAAGACAGAAGTTGGTGGAGGCGGCGGGAGTTGAACCCGCGTCCGAAAAAGCCCGCCGTGTAAAGCCTACGTGTGTATCCGATTCTATAGTTTCAGCGATTGCCTAAAGAACCAGCAGAGCGACAACCGCCTAGTCCGATTAATCTCGGCACATGACTCCGGACCGAAGTCTGACGCCTATTCTGCAAAATGACGCTCACTAGCCAACGCGCAGACTCGTTGACCGGAGCGGCTACCTAATTACTTAAGCAGCGTAAGCAAACTGCTGATTGTTGGCAGTTGTTGTTTTCCGATCGTTTTACGGGAGCTCGGAACCCGACACGCCTTCACACAACGATTCGATCCCGTCGAAGCCGTTGCGCCCCCACATTGAGGTACATTTCAGCGTAACAGATTTTTCACAAAATAGGGGCAACCCTGCGTCGAAACCCAACACTTAATCCCCGGGCCCTGTCGTCCCCGGCGTCCCGCCCGGAGTAGGCGCTTGCGGCTTCATCTGATACTCCCTCGGCGGCTCGCCCCCTTGCAAATATCGAATGAAATAGTCCCAACGCCGCCGCATCGCATAGGGTCCGGCGGCGCCGTAGCCATGCGGAACATTTGGAATCAGAATCAGGTCGAAATCCTTGTTCGCCTTAATCAACGCGTCCACAACCAGCAGCGTCTCGTTGAGCGGAACATTATCATCCATCGTCCCGTGCATCAGCAGCAGATGTCCTTTCAGATTCTTCGCGAAATTCTGATTCGCCTGCGAGTCATAATTCGACGTGCCGTCAGCGTTCTTCACCACCAACCCGCTCCACTTTTCCGCCCAGTCGTCCTCGTAGACGCGATTGTCGTGGTTGCCGCTCTCCGCAATGCCCACCTTGAAAAAATCCGGATAGTGGAACATCGCCGCCGTCGTCGCATTGCCGCCGCCCGAGTGACCCCATATCCCCGCGCGCTCCAGATCAATCCACGGATACTTCGCAGCCAGTTCCTGCATGCCCCTCACCTGGTCTGGAATCGTGTTATCGCCCAAATTCCCGAAGTACGCCTCATGAAATTTTTTTGAGCGCCAAGGCGTTCCCATGCCATCGATGCACACCACAACGAATCCCAGTTCGGCCAAGGACTGCCTGTCCCCCCGCGCAGCCGCAAAGCTTCGATTCCCGCAAGAGCCTGTCTGCGGCCCCGGATAGACATAGTTAATGATGGGGTATTTCTTCGCCGGATCGAACTTAGCCGGCTTCCACATCATGCCGTAAAGATCCGTGCTGCCGTCGCGCCCCTTCACCGTGAACGGAACGCTCGGCGTCCATCCGGCATCTGTCAATTTCGAAATATCCGTCGTCGCCAACGGAAACACTACCTTGCCGTCCGCCGTCGCGCGCACCACCGCGGCGCCCGGCGCTTCTGGTGTCGAGTACGCGTCCACAAAATACTTCCCATCCTTTGAAAGCGTGATCGTGTGGTCCGCATTCTCCGGCGAAAGCAGCATCAAACCCTTTCCATCCAGGCCGATTTTATAGAAATGCCGGTAGTACGGATCGCGCCCGCGCTCCTTACCCACACCCTCGAACCACACCGTGCGCGTCTTTTGATCCACGTGCAGCACTAGCGTCACATTGCCTTCGCCGTGCGTCACTTGGCTCTTCAGTTTCCCGCTGCCCAAATCATATAAATAGAGTTGGCCCCAGTTATCGCGCTCGCTGAACCAAAGCAGCTCGTTCGATTCCGGCATGTACTTCCAACTCACCTTGCCGTTGCCGCTCTCATAAAAGGTCGCAACCGTTTCGCTCATCACCTCGCGAACATCGCCGGTTGTTGCATCGGCTATCTTGAAACATTCCTGCTTGTGGTCGCGCGAGGTCGAAACGAAACCTAGCGTCTTGCCGTCCTCGCTCCATTGCACATCGGGCCAACCTTCGCCGCAGGCAATGTCGTCACACAGCGTCGAGCGGTGCTGATCCGGCGGCATCTTCAACCGCAGCACCTTGCGCGAATCAACGTCGATAATGACGCGCTCAATCATCGTCACATTCTCATCGCCGGTCAGCGGATACTTCAACACCTGCAGTTTGGGATGCCCCACCACTACCGGCACCAGGTACATCTCGCCCGTCTTGCGTTGGTCCTGCTGAAACGTCGCGATCTTTTTGGAATCGGCCGACCACGCCAGAATCGCCCGGTTGCTGTGCGTCCAGCCGGCGTTATCCGTCGCATAGCCGTAATTCTCCACGCCGTCCGTCGTGAGTTGCGTTTCTCTACCGGTCGCCGCATCGCGAACCCAAAGGTTCCAGTTGCGGATGAAGGCAGCCTTGCTCTTATCGGGAGACGTCACCGCTTCCGGCCGTCCTCCCCGGCCCGCGCCTGGTGTTGCCGGAGCCTCGCCTTTCAAAGCCACGCACGTCCCGGCGCCATTCAAATCGCACCGATAGCGGTTGCGCGCCACAGTCACCGTAACGGTTTTATCGTCGTTCGCCAGTTCAAAGGTTGTGATCGCCAATTTGTGCGCGTTCACCGGTTTACCAGTTGCTGCGGTAAGCGCCGCGGCCAGCTTCGCATGGTCGAACGCCGCTCCCCTGCTGCCTGCCGCCGGATTCACCAGAACAAACTCCGTGCCCTCCGCCGAAGCATCCCGGTACCAGAACCGCCCGTCCCCTAACCAAATGGGCCGCTCCACGCTGTGATAGACCAATGGATTTAAATTGGGCCCTAGAAGTTTCTCGGCATGCGCATAGTCGTCCGCCGTGAACTGCTTCGGCTGCTGTGCCGCCGCGCCAATCGCTAATAAGCCCGCGGCCAACGCGCCGGCAACTCCCGCATATCCGGAACGTACAAACATTAGATGTGTCCCTTTTGGAAAATAAAAGTAGATCTGTAAGTCTAACCCGGCGCGTCGTGGACCGGTTAATTTTACAGCTTACTCTAAAGATCGGTTGATTAACCTACGGCTGCATGGGCGCACCCTTCGATCGTCCAGCCGTTTGAGGTCGCCGTTCCGCGCCGCTTTGGCTGTTATATCATCGGCTTGGCATGGGAGCAAAACTGGAACCCCAACCGGTGCACTCTCCGGCAGAGATCGATTCTGAACCGGCTGCGGCAACGCAAATCCCGGAGCAAGCCTGCCGCGAGCTCGTTCAGCGAATCTTGGCTGCCAAGGATTTCAAGAAAGCCGCCAAGCTGCGCGCCTTTCTGAGCTACGCCATCGATCAAAAATTCTCAGGGCATCCCCAAGCGCTGACGGAAGTGCAAATTGGACACCGCGTGCTGGGCCGGGCGGAGAACTACAATCCCGGCGAAGACAGCATCGTTCGAACACAGGCCCGAACCCTGCGGCAAAAACTGGAACAGTATTTCCTCGCGGAAGGAAGCGAAGAAACACTGCTTCTCGAATTTCCCAAAGGCAGTTACTCGCCGGTCTTCCGCTTTCGGGAGCCCGCCCCGGAACGCAAAATAAACCGCCGCAAAACACTTCTTCTCGCGGGTCTGCTTTTACTTACCACCAGCATGACCGTGCTTTTTATTCTGCTGCGTACAGGAAATCTTCGAACAGCGCTAAAGAACGAAATTTCTTTTGAATCTGCTGACCCGCTGCTGGATACAAAGGTCGCCGCGGCTCGCGACCGCGCGCTCGCCAGCGTCCATGCGTGGTCCGCTTTCGGCAGTTGGTACGATGCTCCAGGCGGTCAAAAGGGCTTCTGTCCACGAGATCTCGCGCATCAAAGCAGCGGAGCCTCTTCTTTGGGCCTTGCCCTGCAGACCCGCAACATGATGA